>JAUVGW010000183.1 GCA_030593565.1 Phycisphaerae bacterium
GCGAGTCCGTCGCCGTCATTCAGCTCCGCGGAGATCAACAGAAAATCGAATCGATCGTCCATCCCGCCCACTGCACTCCTCGTGGCCTGTGTATGAACGTATCGGTAGGTGTACGAGTTGTGCCAACTGCCCGCCGTATTACTCGGGTCGAACGCGCGGCCGTCGTTGTCCGCCTGCGAGCCGACAAAATCCTGGTACGCATCCTCGGTGCTGGTATAGACGTTGAAATCGCCGGCATAGATGAAGTTCGTGCCCGTCGGGAACTGGTTTGCATCGTCTCGAACCATCGAAGCCGTTGCGTGGCGATCGTCCTCGTAACCCTGCGAAGCCTTCAAGTGCATGCTATAGATATAGAACTTGCTCGCATCGGAACTGTAGCCGTCCAGTCCGACCTGCCAGCGGTCCACACCACGTGGCCACGAAGTCAAGAACACGTGATCACCGGTGCCCCCATAGCTAATGACGTCGGAGCGATAATACAGGGCGTTGTCCATGTCCGGGCCGTTGTGGTAGGTCGCCATCGAGTAGCCGCCGGGGCCGCCTGACGCGTTCAACACCGACGAAAGGAAGCCGCCGGCCTGGTTGGCCCCCATCTCCTGCACCACGATCACGTCCGGTTGCAGCTCGGAGAGGATCACCTTGAAGTCGGCATCCCGCGCGCTACCGGCGGTGTAGTTCAACAGATTGTACGTGACGACCCGAACCGCCGCCGCCGGGTTCGGGCTGAGCAGAAGCCCCGTCACCGCGCAACACGCCAATACCGCGATCCGACGACCGCCGACCCGAATCCCGGTACGTCTCGTAGGTTGCATCAACACCATTGCCACCCTCTCGCGATTAGCACCACAACGCCCCCTGCTGATCGAGACGAAGCAGCGGCCCGTAGCCCCCCGCGGAAGCGGGGGGCTGGGGCAACGTCAGAAAACCCCAGAAACCCCTCGCTCCCGCGAGGGGCTGTGCGTCCAAGCACGACGATAAGACGAGGCCTGCACCAATAGATCATAGCATGCCAACGCCCCCGACCGACGTTCGATCGGGGGCGTTGGCTGATAAACTGCGTCGTATTCAACACGCCCCCCGGCACACCTCGTGTGCCCGTGTTACTCGATGACCAAGAACTGGTACGGCGTACCCCCGCAAGGCGACGGGTCCTCGCAGGGGTAATCCGGTACCAACGGTTCCAGGGTTACCAAGCAATTGTTCTCGAGGCCTGCTCCATCGTAGTCCATCCACAGGAACGTGACTTCTCCCGCCGGGCTGCAGTCGCCTGAGAATATACCTCCCCAACAGGACAGGCACACCTGGGTCCCCGTCGGCCAAGGCGGTTCGACCAATCCGTCAAAACAGCCGCCGACGGGCTGCACCGCCACGACCACCCACACGCAGACGGGCACCGTGCATGGATCGCCCGGCCCGCCGGCATCCTGGCACTGGATGATCTGCGGTAGCGGGTTGCACGCCGTGCCCGCGCCGCCGTTCGCCAGGACACGATCCACAAACGGCTGGACATCCAGGCCGTTGACGTTCTCGTCCTCGTTCACATCGGCACACGGATGAGGGTCATCGCTCAGCAGCGCCGCCACGAACAAGTCCAGATCAGTTGCATAGTCCACGGTGCCGGTGCCGTCCATGTCGCCCGGGCAGGTCAGACAGAGGCCACCGACGCACGGGTTCGCAGTGCCCGGCGTTTCATCGGCGCCGGGTGGCGCGAATACTCCAATGAGCCAGTTCCCACCGGTCGGACCCTCACCATCGCAACGATACACTTGGCCGGGGACATAGCTGCCGTCAGGACCGACGCCCTCAACGCCCGGCTCGCCGCCGTAATGGCATTCGGTACCCGTAGGTGGATTCTCCTCTTCAATGAGAGCCACGCCGTCGATCAGGGCCGACCAGGGCGTCACATCGAGGTCACAGTCGTCATCCGGGTCGAGGTCATCCCCGCTCGATCCGCTGAAATCGCTGACCAGCAGGTGCGTGACATTGTCACCGTTCTCGAAATTGAGGCTCGTGACAAAGTCGGGCGTCTCGCCGCCGAACAGTGCGCTCTCAAACGACGATTCGGCCGCCAGGAAGTGGCCGTCCGCGGGGATCACCTGGCCCGTCAGCGGGACTACGGCCTCAATCGTGCCGCTGCCCGTGTCACCGATGACGAGGTACGTCAGGCTGGCGAGCGGCGTTCCCGGGGGGCCTTTCAGCTCGAAGTACTCGCTGTAGTCGGTGCCGGTCTGGTCGATTCGAACCTCGTTGATGACGACCTCGGCGGGATCCGGACAACCGAACTCGCAAGTGGAGTCGTCGCCCAGGTAGTCGCCCAGTTCCGCCTCGCAGGCGAACTGCGTCCAACCGGTGGTGCAGACATCGTTGACGCAGCAGGCACCCATGGCAGCGATGCAAGGATTGGGATCGCAATCGGTTCCGTCGCCCTGATACGTGCCGGGGATGCTATAGGTACCATCGTCATATTCGCAGATGTTCTGCGGCATGATCACGCACGTGCCATCAGCGAAACAACACGCACCCAGCGTCCCGGGGCACGCGGCGGTCCCGAGATCGGACGGGCCACGGATGGTCAACTCGTAACCCACGTCCGCGGCGCCAAAGCTGTTCTGCGAGAAGACGCCGGTCAGGTCGATCGGGCCGACGGGGATGGGAGTGCCATCGAGAAGGGCGTCGGTCGTGGGCACCCGCGCCTCGATGACGTTAGTCCCGTCGGTCACGTGGTAGTTCGTGCCGCCGGCGAAGTTGCCCGTCTCGGTGAAAGCCACGCATTGGAGCTCGACGAGGACGCTCTCGAGATTCTCGGCGGTCGTGCTGCCGTCACCAAAGTCGGGCGTCGTCACGGTTACCGCCGTGGGTACCGTCGTCGAGCCCGTGGTGGACACAGCGCCGACGCTGTTAACAATGATCTCCTTGAGATTCGCGTAGGCCCCGATGGTGCCGTTCACCTCAATGATATCGCCTTCGGTGAGGCTGTCCACGATCGCATCCCAGTCGTCAGGAAGTACTTCATCGTCATACGCGAAGACCATGATGCCACGCACGTCGCCGCCGGGGCCGCCGGTATCCGTGCCGGAGGTATCCTGCACCGTAAAGCTGCGGGTGTAGTCAGCCTGCGTTGTGTCCTCGAGTGACGTGACCACCACATCGCAGATCTTCAGCACGGTGCCGTCCAGAACGGTCTTGGCAATCTCGATGTCCTGACAGTCGCAAAGCCCTGCGATGCAGGTCGTGGCATCCCCCTGATACGTGCCGGGATATGGCGTCTGTGCCTCACATTCGGCCTGGGTCAATGTGTCGTTGCAGGTGGCCCCGCCCACCCCGTCCGGGATGCAGCACGCGCCGATGCAGGGGTTCGGATCGCACGGGACATCCCGACCCTTGTACGTCCCGCCGACGACGTTCGCGCAGTCGTCCCGGGTCTCGGGTGTGCAGCTGTTGCCGTTGCAACAGGCCCCGGTGGCCAGCACGTTCTCCGCGCCGGGCGTGTCATCGCCGAACTCAGGATAGTATTCACCCATCTCCCAGGGCAGAGCCGCGTCCGGCAGACGGAACACGTGAGAGGGCACGTATAGGCCGTTTGGGCCGATCGTGTCGTCGGGGCCGGTGCCGTAGTGGCACTCGGTCACGGTCAACAGGTTGTCGTCGAGGATGAGGGCCACCCGATCGATGACGGAGACCCAGGGAGTCACGTCCAGCGTGCAGTCGTCGTCGGTATCGAGGTCATCCCCGACCGTACCGCTAAAGCCGCTGACCAGAAGGTGGGTGACGTTGTCGCTGTTCTCAAAAGCCAGGGCGGTATCGATATCGATATCGCCCGGCGCCATGGTAAACACAGTGCTGTCGGCCGCCAGGAAGTAGCCGTCCGCCGGGATGGAGAAACCGGTCAGATCGATGGCCTCCTCGATCGCGCCGCTGTTGGCGGGATTGCCCGTACCGCTGTCGCCAATCACGACGTAGGTCAGGCCCGCGAGCGAGGTGGTCGGCAGGCCGACCAGCTCGAAGTACTCGTCGTTGTCATCGCCGGACTGGTCGATGCGGACCTCATTAATCTTGATGTCGCTCTGGTCGGGGCAGCCACCGGAGCAATCCGAACCATCCCCCAGATAGATGTGGCCGTCGCCAAGGCAATCTGCCTCGAGGCGGCCAGGCGTGCAAGTGCCGCCCGGGGCGTTGCAGCAGCCGCCGGTCGGCTGCGGGCAATTGGCGGTGGCACAATCGGTCCCGTCACCCTGATAGGTGCCGCTTTGCATCGTGCAATCAGCCGCCGTCAGGAAGTCGCACGACCCGTCGAGGAAGCAGCAAGCCCCGGCCGGATCCGCGTTGCAGATGTTCGTGGTGCCGGGCGTCGGCGTGCCTTGGCCGTAGCTGCCGGTATTGAGGGGACCGCCAGCGCCGTCCGGACACCGCTGATTGGAGTGGATGTCCTTGCCCGCGCCGCCGTTCTCGTTGATCTGTGGTTGGCCCGGCGTGAGAGCAGCGATCAGCGCCGTGTCGTCATCATCCGATGTGTCGTACACGATGGCATCGACCATATTGGTCGCGGTCGGCGGGGTTCCATTGGGGAACCCGGCGGCCGTGCCCGTGTACAAGGCAACAGCATCGGCTCCGTTCTGGAGGATGTTGTCGCAGCCGGTGCCGGGCACCGGGCAGAAATCGATATCGACGTTCGGCACATCGGTGCTGCCGATCACCAGGTAATCGCCCGCCGCCAGCGTGCCCGTCAGGTCGATAGCGAAGTACGAGGGGTCGTCCAGAAGACCGCCGTTGTAGAACACCAGCACATGGGGCGTCGCGGTGAAGTCGATCGTCCCGGGCCCAGTGTTGTACAGTTCGACATACTCCTGCGTGTCCGTGTCCGTCTGGTCGGCGTCCACTTCGTTGATGAGTACATCCCCGAAAGCCGGAGAGCCCCAAAGACAACACACCGCCAAGACGGCAACCCACGCCAACGGCTTGAATTGACCGCCTATACAACCTATACATGTTCTTGGATTACCCATGTCGCAACCTCCTGCATAAGGGCTTTAACTATCCTCGCCTTGGCCGCACCCGCGGATCGAACACATGACAGCGCGCAGGTGAAACCACCAAGTTTTTCGGTTCTTTTGACGACCGTTTCGCGGTGGAAACGCTTCCTCCACTTCCGCCACCTCGACGCCGCGGTGATCCCCAGCGTTGGCGTATTATCGAACCGGGCGTAGCCACCCGGATCTCAGGCAAGCGCGAGAACATCCCCTTCGCACGGCCTTCGCTCACCGGCGCCTCGGCGCAAAGCCTCCTCTCGGCTCAACTCCATTGTAGCAAACGCGCAACCGAAATGAAACAGGATTCCCGTTCTTATCGGCCTTCTCGAACCGCCGACGCACGATGTCGGGGAAACTCGACCGCCGTTTAGAAGCCGTTTCAGAACTGTGGGACAGGCGTCCTGCCTGTTAATCCTGTCGCCCTCGCGGCGGTGCCGCGGCTGGCCCCCACCGCCGTCTTGTCGGTGCGTCGAATGAACCACTGGAGATTATCTCGCTTTAATCACCGGCCGGAGGCCTGTCCCACAGTTCTGAAACAGCTTCCAAACGACGGAATCTGTTGATTTCGCTCACGGCGGGCCGCCGTGACGTTGACCCTCCTGAGCCACCGAAACCGTCACGGATCCAGGGCAATCGCAAGAATGGCGGATGTAGCGGCCGACCCCCGTGTCGGCCGTAGAACATCAACGGTTTCCGATGGCCGACACGGGGGTCGGCCGCTACACGAACGCACAAACAGCTGCAAAGACTACCGCCTGGCCATTCTTGCGATTGCCCTGGTCACGGACCCAGCATCCCAAATCGCTCCTTGCCCATGCCGCCGGCCCGCACTAATATGCACGCTGGTTCGGGTTCGGCCACCTGACGATCCGGGCTGAGTGCTAGGAAGGAGCTGCTCCAGAACTGTAAGACAGACATCAGGCCTCTGGCTTGTGGAGAGACGCGAGAGAGTGTTCTGTGAATCATCCCATCCACCGGCTTTGGCACCGGTACCACATAGGGTTCTGAAAAAGCTTCCAAGTATGCCAATTGTGTCGCAATAGCGCACAGACGACGGCCGAAGTGGCGGAACTGGCAGACGCGCGGGATTCAAAATCCCGTTCCCGCAAGGGAGTGAGGGTTCGAGTCCCTCCTTCGGCATTCTCGGAAGTGTTTACCCCGCAAGGGATTGCCGCGTTGCCGATGACGCGGCGCTTTCTCGACAATCGTCGATTTGCCTCAAAAAGGTCAGTCGGGGGTTAGTCTGCCGCGGAGTTGGGCGCGCGATCGCCTTTCGACCTGTGGATCGTGCCTGGTCCGAAATACCTGCCGACTACATCGCCACCGGGACGAGGCAGAATAACAATGTCAGCGCGAGCAACGCCAACGCGCTCAGAACGACCGCTGCGATGACTTGTCCGCGCCGTCGCTGTTTCCGCCATCGAGCCAGACTGTCGTACATCACGCCCACGAAGCGCGCGCAATCGTCGTGTGCGTCCGTCGTCGGAGCCGGCGAAGCCGGTGGGGTTGGTGGGGTCGCCAGTTCGATCCGAACCCCCACGGCATTCCATCGATCCACCTGCCCGTGGCCTTTCCAAACCATGGTCAACAGCGCATCGAGGTCAGCAAACACGACCCTATCGAACCCGCCGGCGCACAGCGCAGCATCGAGCTCGTCATCATCCTTCGGCGCGAACTCCACAGCCTCGGAACAGTCCTGCCGATCGAGGTATGCCGACAGCGCCAGACGCTGATCGTCGATCGAGGCCGTCCGAACCGCACAGCCCCCGCGCCGTGATGCCGACCCTGTTTCCATTCAACCTCCGTAGTGCGTCAGGACAAACGCAGTCAAGACGACCAATCCCGCGATTCCCACGACACCGGCAAACGGGAAGATACTCGCGCCTGTCAACCATGCCGGACCGCGGTATCGAACAAACGGCCGAATGCCCATGATCATAAGGATGCCTCCCGCGTGCAACCCCACGGGCAGCCACAACGAGTCCGTCCGCATGTACGCCACGCATAGTAATCCGCCCAGCATCACGTGCCCCGGGAACGTCCAATACCGTTTCACGCTTCGCACGTAGTGCGCCACGGCGAAGATCAGCGCGGCCAGGGCCACCGCGACGTACGGAACCTCCGGCAGCCAACGAAGCAGATCCGCCATCACGACGCCGCGAAACAGCAGCTCCTCGACCAACGCCCCGAGCAAGGCCGTCGGAAGCAGTAGGATCAACCGCCGCACCCAGCGCCGCCGCGCCTGGTGAACCTCGACGCACAACATGCCGGTTGCCAGCCACGCACCGAGCAACGCGCACAAGCACAGCACAGCCGCCGCCGCTCCGTGCGCAAGCTGCACCGTCACCTGTGACATCGGCAGTAGCGAACGGTAGTACGCGACAGGCGACGAGCCCACGAGCAACGGATACACAACGATAATGGCCAACAACGTGACCTGCGTCACGATCCGCCCGCCGACGCGAACATCTCGCGGGGCGCCCTTCGCATCAAGCCGCCACCGCACCGGCAGGCCATGCCGCCGCAGCAACACCGTCTGCCCCAGCCACATCAGCACCGGTGCCGCCAACAAGCACAATACGGCCATCATGTCAGCCCCCCCACCGAGAAAATACCACAGCTTGATCGCGAGGTGTGGCACGGACAAGCGGGCGAGACGAGGCGACGTTGATTAGGAATAGCGTGTTCAATACAAGCACCCATCCGGCGAACCGGGAAACGGAGCTTGTCCGTGGACGCTCCATGCAGCCAACGGAAACGGACCACGGACAAAGATCGCCCTTGAAGCCTGTTCGGTCGAATCGCAGCCTCCTCACGGGCGATCCTTGACCGTGCCACCCTCGCCGGTGGGGACACAGGCGGGACGCCTGTGCCACAATTGGGCTGCGACCAAAGGCCGCACTGCGCCTCGGAAGTCGCCGGAGCCCTGCTAAAACATCCCGACACAACGTTACCTCGTGGCTTCAACATACTGACGTGCGGCTTCTCAATCTGTTGACGTTTCGATTTCTGGTTTTCGACTTTCGACTTTTGACTTTCGACTTTTGACTTTTGACTTTTCGGCGTTTCCTACGTTCCGCAGTACCGCCGATCACCGCGAAACACCCGCGTCCATCGGCTATCGCCCCACAGAAACCACGCCTGCGGACACTCGCGCAAGAATGCCTCAAACTGACCCGCCCACGTCTGCATCGCCCGCTGGATCGACGCCTGCCGCCCCCCCTCCGCGCGGGCCATTGGCTCAACGACAATCGCCTCGCTGGCGCGGATCACGTGCGTCTTCCCCACCAGCCGGCCAAACACGGGAACCAGCGGCGCCTCGGCCAGCATCGCGATCGAGGCTGGCCCGGTCGGCAAGTATACCTCGCGATCAAGAAGCCGGACCGCCACGCCCCTGTCCGACCGTTGCGCGATATCCGGCGTCATCACCAGCACGGCCCCGTCGCGCAGGGCCTCGACACAGGCCGCCGCACGGCTCGCCGGATCGGTGGCGTTGGCCGGTTCGAGGATGACGTCCAGCCCGGTCGCCGCGCACCACGCCCGTTTCATCTCGATCTTCCGCTCGTCTTCCGACCACCGCAAGTACACGCGGACAGGCACCTCCTGATTCAATCGCGCCAACGTCACAAGGAAGTTGCACACATGCGGCGGCACGACAATCGCCCCTCGGCCGTGCGACAAGGCCTGATGTATGTGTGAAACCGAGTCATCCAAATCGACCTGCGACCGCGCGAGCCCCGCCACGGCCCCGTCCCGATCCGCCAATCGAAAAACACGCATCGCGTTCGCCAGGTGCGACGCCACCTGCTCGAAGTACGCCCGAATCACCGGCCGATCGTACACGCCCGCCGATCGCATGTTCGCCGCCACGATCCGCGACAACACCGGCCATGTCGGCCCGGTCCGCGCCATCCACCACTCGGCGACCTCGATCCATCCCGGCGGCAGGACCGGCGCGACGGCCCGCGCAATGCCCGCGCCCTTCCTGGTCAGCCATCGCCTTCGCTCCCGCAAGGACATCGCGAACCCCAAGTTTACCGTCACAACCACACGCCGAGCAGCACCAACAAACACGGCGGCATTCATCCAGACCGGCCAGTCTAGTCCTACAACGCAAAGTCGTCACGTGGGAGCTTCGAGAGCCCCCGACCCAGCCAGGGCAATCGCATGTTCGAGCCAATGCTGGAACAAGGCGCGTACGATCAGAGCCCCGACCGTGAGGGAGGGGTTGGCGCGATTCTGGGCGGTACCCCTCCCTCACGGTCGCGGCTCTGATCCAGAACATGCGATTGCCCTGCCGACCCAGCGAGCCGGCTCGTCTCGAGCCGGTCTTTCCGTCGGGGGTGGTCCTGCAACACGTGGGAACGCACCCTCCGAGCAAGCTCGGTGGATCTTGAGCGTCGTTGCCACCTACCTTGCGCTATACTGTCAATCACGCCGCCGCGACTATTCCAGCGCTCGATCTCACGGTGGGTGGCACGGTCAGGCGCAGCTCGGAACGAGCGGAGCTTGGGGGACCGTGACATTCTATTGTATCGCCACACGAAAACGTGCGGGTAGTAGCGTCCGACGCCCGTGTCGGAAGTCAACAGTAGCGTCGGCCCCCTGCGGCCGACGTATGCGAGGAGGAAACTTCCACCTTTTACGTCGGCCCCCTGCGGCCGACGCATGCGAGGAGGAAACTTCCACCTTTTACGTCGGCCACGGGGGGCCGACGCTACCCGCAGATTCATGTGTGGCGAACCACCAGGACAATAGATTCCGGAATCCCCAGCCCCCAACGGGGAATCCCCAGCCCCCAACGGGGGCGACGGAATAAAGCCCAGGGCGAAGCGAAGCAAGCCCTGGGTTTGCGGATGACAGCAAGGCATAGCCCCCGAAGGGGGCGACGGAAACTCCAATCCGTGGGTGTTCGTCAAGAAAGCCCATGAACGAATGCGGTTCCGTCACCCCCATTGGGGGCTCAGATGCCCGTGTGGCACCGAACCCAGGGCACCCGGGCTCTTGCCTCACCAGGCGTTTGCAGCAAAAAAAATGCCAACCGCCGCAAACGGGTGCAAACTCCCGGCCCCGGGCGAGGCGAGGCGACGGCCGGGGCCTTTTCTTGTGTTCATCTTGTAGTATTACTCAGTGTTCCGGGTGGTGATGCGGCTACTCGGGCAAAGGCAT
>JAUVGW010000035.1 GCA_030593565.1 Phycisphaerae bacterium
TAACCGCGCCCTAGTGAGGACGAACGAGGAGGGAGTCCGAACGAGCGCGCCCTCCACGCGCTCGTTCACGCTTCCTACTCAGTCGCGTTCACTGGGTCGCGGCTAAACAGAGCGCTGGCTGGCGGGTCAACAACCGACTACATTCACGCCCAGCCACGCTTTCTACAGGAGCGAACGTATGTTGGAATCGACGGTATCCACGGCGGTCGAGGGATGGCTGGATGATCCAGCCATCGCGGACGAGGACAAACAGGAGATTCGCGATCTTCGAGCGGCGAGCGACGAGAAGGAACTCACCGACCGCTTCTACCGTGAACTCGAGTTCGGCACGGGCGGATTGCGCGGCGTGATCGGGGCGGGCACGAACCGCATGAATGTCTATACCGTCGGTGCCGCCGCGCAAGGCTTGGCAAGCTACGTTGCCCGGCAAGGCGAAGCCTCCAAGAAGGCAGGGGTCGTTATTGCCTATGATTGCCGCAGGAAAAGCGACGTCTTCTCGCAACGCGTAGCATGTGTGATGGCGGGCAACGGGATCACGGCTTACCTGTTCGATCGTCTGCGGCCCACGCCGGAACTGTCTTTCGCGATCCGGCACCTTGGTTGCATCGCGGGCGTGGTCGTGACGGCGAGCCACAATCCCCCGGAGTACAACGGGTTTAAGGCCTACTGGACCGACGGTGGGCAAGTCGTGTCGCCGCACGACGAAGCGATCATCAATGAGGTACGCAACGTCGGCGGATTCGCCGGCGTCCGGGCGATGGCGCTTGAGCAGGCCCGGTCAGAAGGCCTCGCCAAGATCATCGGGCGCGAGGTGGACGAGGCGTTCCTCGATGCGGTCCAGGCGTCGTGTCTGAACCCGGACGCCTGTCGGAAACAAGGCGCGAAGATGAAAGTCGTTTACACGTCGATCCACGGGACGGGCGGCGAGCTGATCCCTGAAGCGCTGCGGCGACGGGGGTTCGAGCGGGTTATCGAGGTGCCGGAGCAGGCGAAGCCAGACGGCGAGTTTCCCACCGTCAAATCGCCCAACCCCGAGGAGGCGCCGGCGTTGAACATGGCGATCGAGCTCGCGCGGCGCGAAGGCGCGGATCTCGTCATTGGAACTGATCCCGACGCCGACCGCGTCGGGATTGCCGTGCGCCGGCCGGACGGTGAGTTCGAGCTGGTCAGCGGCAACCGTATCGGGGCGCTGTTGTGCCATTACATTTGCGAACAGCTTGCCAAGAACGGCAAATTCCCCAACAATGCAGCGATGATCACGACGATAGTCAGTGGCGATCTGATGAAGGACATCGCGCGATCGTACGGGGCCGAGGTCATAGAGGTCCTGACGGGTTTCAAGTGGATCGGCGACATGATACGCCGATTCGAACTTGAAGGAACGCCGGGGCAACCGAGCAAGACGTACATTTTCGGCGCCGAGGAAAGCTACGGATATATGCCGTGCATATTCACGCGAGACAAAGACGCCGTGACCAGTTCGGCATTCATCGCCGAGTTGGCCGCTGTGGCCGCCGAGCAAGGCAAAGGCATCTATGAACTGCTACAAGACCTGTTCCGCCGGTTCGGCTACTACCAGGAAGGCGCCAAAAGCATCGTCATGAAAGGCAAGGAGGGTGCGGCGCAGATCAAGGCGCTGATGGAATCGCTACGGGGTGATCCACCGAAGATGATCGCCGGTCTTCCCGCCGCGACCTGTGCCGACATCATGACCGGCGAGACCAGGGACATTCGCACGGGGTCAGTGCAGCCGGCTCCTGTTGGCTATGACTTGCCCGCCAGCAACGTTCTGGTCTTTGCGCTCGAGGATGGCACGAAGGTCATCGCCCGGCCGAGCGGCACGGAACCGAAGATCAAGTTCTACATCTTGGTGAAGGAACCTGGGGACAACCTGGACGCGGCCCGTGCGGCCGCGACGTCGAAGATTGACGCGATCATCACGGATTTGGTGCAACGCTCGGAGGCGTAGTACCATTACGTGAAGCCGTTCCGTCACCGCGCCGATGCCTGTTATCGCAATATTCCCCACCAGATGAGCGCGACGGCGGACGCCACCAGAAGCAACAGACCTAGCACGACGTAGCTGACAATCGGTGAGACTAGCTTCGGGTTGTCCTCGATTCGGCCGCTGCCGAGGACGACCGTTGCATCGGTTTCGTCCGGCACGAGTGCCCGTAGCAGGTCGCCGGCGAGCATGTCCGCCGATTGGTATCGATCCTTGGGATCGGCTTGCAGGCACTGCAAGGCGATGTCGCGAAGCCTTGGCGGCCAGTTGCCGGGCAACCGCTCGCGGCGAAGGCTTTTTGCCTTCTGTTGCATCCGGACCATTGCGCTTTTCGTCTCGGCCTGGATCAGCCTGTCCTTGGTCATCGCGTAGTACAACGTCAGGCCGAGGCCGTAGATATCGCTGGCTGCGGTGGCGCGCTCGCCCCGGGCGACTTCGGGCGATATCCACCCCGGCGTGCCGAGGATCTGCTTGCTGAGTTCCTTGATGCCCTCGATGCCCTTGACGTCCGCAAGTCCGAAGTCGGTGAGCTTCACGTTGCCCGACGCGTCGATCATGATGTTGCCGGGCTTGACGTCACGATGAACGATGCCGAGGGCGTGGCCGGCGGCGAGCGCCGCCGCTACGCGGGCGATGATGTAACACACCTCGTTTGCAGGCAGCGCGCCGTGCTGTTCGATCAACTTCGCCAGCGTCATGCCGTGAACGCATTCCATCGCGAAGAAATAGGTGCCGTCTTCGCGGCCCACCTCGTAGATGGTCACGCAGTTGGGATGTTGGAGCTTCGCGGCAACGCGCGCCTCCTGTAGGAACAGCTTCATCCCGGCCGGTTCGTGATCGGTCGTGGTCGTGGTCGGCAGCAGCTTCACGGCGACGGTGCGTTTCAGGTCCTGGTCGTCGGCCTCGTAGACGTAGCCCATCGCGCCCTGACCCAGGACGGCCTTGAGCTTGTACCTTCCCAACGTGCGGCCGACCCACTCGGCGGCCAGCGGCCTGGGCGGTTGGGCCATCTTTTTGACCATCTGCCCGACCGAGGAAGCCTGGTCCTTTCTGGCGTGGCGGGCGGCACCGATCTGTGACCATGTCGATGCCGCCGTGCCGAGTGCCTTGGCGACGGCATCAACGGCGCCGGACGCGTCGCGCCAGACGTGGCCGCAATGTCGGCAACGCACGCGCCTTCCTTGCGTCGAATGCTGCGGACGGTACTGCGCCTTGCACTGGGGACAGACCAGGCGGAGGTCGGGGCTCGGCGCGCCGGCTGCGTCATTGCCCAACGGGTTGTCGGCGGTCTCGGTCATGCGCTCCTACAACTTGAAGGTCTACGGGCGTCAGGATCGTCCTATCGAATCAGTATAGGGGATGGAGACGCCAGGGCCAGGAGTTGGCCGGGGAGTGGGCCTTAGACCGGCGGCTTCGTTGTTGTTCAGCGTCAAGACGGGGTGGCATGGGTAACGAACGGGCCACCCCTCGGGTGGCTCGTTCGTTACCCATGGGAATACGTTGAGGTTCTACCCCACGGGTAAGCTGCGCCGCTCAACGCGGCTCCGCTAACCCATGCCACCCCGGCTAGACACATAAACGGCTTCCGCCGCCGGCTATTCTACGTTGTGTCAGAAGCCGTCGGGCAGGTGGAAGTCGGCCAGGAATACCTGGCTCATCCCGGAAGGGCCGCGCTGGCTGGTCCACATGAGGTACTTGCCATCGGGGCTGAAGACCGGCAGGCCGTCGAAGCGCTTGCTGTGCGTGACGCGCCTGGTCTTGCCGGTCTCGATGTTCATCAGGTAGACCTCGTAGTTGCGGTGGCCGTGGACGCTCGTGGCCCAGACGATGGACTTGCCGTTGGGGTGCCAGAAGGGAGCCCAGTTGACGACGGGGCCGTGGGCGGTGAGTTGGCGTTCGCCGGTGCCGTCTGCGTTGATGACGAAAAGCTGCAAGTAGTTGTTCTCGTGGCGGTCGCCTCGCAGGATGACTCGCTTGCCATCGGGCGAGAAGAACGGTCCGCCGTCGTAGCCCGCGGCTTTCGTGACCTGGCGAACATTCGAGCCGTCGGCGTCCATGATGTAGATGTCGGGATTGCCGCCTCGGTCCGAGGAGAAGACGATGAACTTGCCGCACGGACTGTAGGCGCATTCGGCATCGTAGCCTTGGATGTCGGTGAGCTGGCGCGGGTTGGAGCCGTCGAGGTTGGCGGTCATGATGTCCATGCCGCCGGGCATGTCCCATTTGTATCGTCCTTCTTCACGTTTGTAGCCGGCGGAATAGGGGTTGGGCATGTCGGGGTTCAAATACGTTGAGCCGTAGAGGATGCCGGTGCCGTCGGGTTTGAAGAAGCCGCAGGTACATGCGCCGCCGCCGGGGCTGACCATCTTGATGCTGTCCGGAACGGACGTTCCGTCGTCGTTGAGGCGGATTGTATACATTTGGTATTCAGTTTGGCCCTTGGGCCAAGCCTGGAAGATGACGGTCTTCATGTCCGGAGAGAAGTAGGCCTCGCCACCTTTTACGATGCCCATGTCCTGGGTGGTCAACTGGCGGACGTTCGAGATGATGGCGGCCTCGGCGGCGGGCCAGTCGGCTTTGGGTGTTGTGTCGGCGACGAGCGCCGCGGGCGAGTCGGCTTCCGGTGTTGTGTCTTCGACGAGCTTGGTGGGCGCAGGACCGCAGGCGGTGGAGGAAAGAACCGTGATGGCCAAAAGAACGGCGATGGAGAGTAATCGGATCATGTCATGCTCCTGTTCCGGTTGATCAAGAACGGGCAGTATATCAGGATCAGTGTTGCTGTCGCCAGCGTAGCTGGGGCGTGTTTTGCGTCCGGGCCGGCGCGGCCGTATACTGTGAGGAAGATGTCGTGTCCAGGCCGGCGCGGCGGAAAGGGTCAACCCGTTGGACATTACGTTGTTGTGTATCGGGGACGTGGTCGGCAAGCCGGGCCGGTCCGTCCTGTCGCAAACACTACCACATCTCGTGAAGACCCGGGAAATCGACTGCGTCATCGCCAACGTGGAAAACGCGGCGGCCGGGTCGGGCATGACAGAGCTGATCTACAAGAAATTCCTGGCCTACGGCGTTGACCTGATGACGATGGGGGATCACATCTATCGCAGACGCGAGCTGGTTCCCGTCCTGAATGAATCGGAGTGCCTCGTGCGGCCCGCAAACTTTCCTCCCGAGGCGGCGGGCCGCGAGTTCGCGGTCTTCGAGACTGTTCGCGGTCCGCGAGTGGCGGTGATTTCGTTGGTCGGGCGCTTGTTCATGCGCCCGCCGACTGACTGTCCGTTTCACGCGATCGACCGCGTGCTGCGGCAGATTCCGGAGGACGTCAAGATCGTCGTTGTGGACATGCACGCGGAGGCGACGAGCGAGAAGATCGCTATGGGATGGCACCTGGACGGGCGCGTCAGCGTGGTGTTCGGTACGCATACGCATGTCGCCACGGCCGATGAGCGCGTTCTGGACCAGGGCACCGCCTATATTACGGATGTGGGCATGACGGGGCCGCATGACGGCGTGCTTGGGCGCCGGAAGGACCGTGTGCTGTACGCGTTGACGACAGGCATGCCGTCGCCCTTCGACGTGTCGCTGGGGGATGTTCGGGCGAACGGTATCCTGGTGAAGGTCGACAGCGATACCGGCAAGGCGCACCACATCGAGCGGATGTGCTTGACCGCCCCGACAGCGGATTCGGATGAAGAAAAACCATCCGTTCCGGAGGCCGGTTCGGCAGCCGAATGACGGGGCGCGCCGCCGGCGCCCAAAGGGGAACCGGGGGGCGGGTGGTTGGGAGTTGTGGGTCGTGTGCCGGATCGTGCCGTATGCCGCGGAGCACAAGGAGGGCATGATCGCCGTTGTACGGTCTGTCTACGATGAATACGGATTCACGTGGGAGGCCGGCGGATACCATGCGGATCTGTACGACATCGACCGGGCATATCTATCAAGGGGGTGGATGTTCTGGGTCATGCTGTCGGGCGATGACGTCATCGGGTGCGCTGGGGCATCGGTTCACGGCTCGGAGTGTGAGCTGCACCGTATGTACCTGTCGCCGGCGTTTCGCGGTCGCGGTCTGGGCCGACTGTTGCTCGAGAAGGTGGTTGAATATGGACGCGCAAGGGGATGCCGCCGGATGCGGGCTTGGAGTGACGTCAAGCTGACGCTCGCACACAAGCTGTACTCCCGTCTCGGCTTCATTCAGGAGGGAGAGCGGATCTGCGACGATCCGGATCAGGCACGCGAGTACGGGTTCTGGAAGGAGCCGTTGTGAGTAAGACCGGCGGTACAGGACGGCGTCCGGCGTTCGACCCGGGTCGGGTCCGATCGGACGCGAGCGAACCGGGGTTGTTCAATGGGGCCGACAGGGGCAAGGGGGCGGCCACGCTGACGGTGACCGAGCTGACGCGCATGGTCGGCGGTGCGATTCGGAAGGCCCTGCCGCGAGACATTCACGTGGTTGGCGAGTTGTCGAATGTGTCGGTGCCTGCCGGGGGGCATCTGTATTTTACGCTGAAGGACGAGTCGAGCGAAGTTCGCTGTGTGATGTGGCGCTCGTCGGCGCGGTCGTTGCGGTTTCAGCCGAGCGACGGTTTGGAGATCGTGGCGACGGGGTCGGTGGATGTGTACGAGCCGCGTGGTCAGTACCAGTTGTACGTTCGCCGGATGGAACCGCGCGGGACCGGGGCGCTAGAACTGGCGTTTCGTCAGTTGAAGACGCGGCTGGAACAAGAAGGGCTGTTTGACCCGAAGCGGAAGCGTCCACTGCCGCGTTTTCCGGAACGGATCGCGGTCGTGACCAGCCGGACCGGCGCGGCATTGCGTGACATTCTGCAAACGATCGAGCGGCGCTATCCGTGCGCGCGTGTTCTGGTTTACGGCGTTCGCGTTCAGGGAGAAGGTGCGGCGGAGGAAGTGGCGGAGGCGATTCGGCGCATCAACCATGCGCGTGACGCGCTCGGGGGCGTGGACGTGATGATCGTGGGTCGCGGGGGCGGGTCGCTGGAAGACCTGTGGGCATTCAACGAGGAGGTTGTCGCGCGGGCGATCCACACCAGTGTGATTCCCGTAGTCAGCGCGGTGGGCCACGAAGTTGATTTCACGATTGCGGATTTTGTCGCGGACGTTCGGGCGGCGACGCCGACGGCGGCCGCGGAGCTGGTCGTGCCCGTTCGCGCCGAGTTGACGGCAGACATAGACGCGCGTCAACATCGTCTCACACGGGCCGTGCATCGGGTCCTGGAGACGACGGGGGCGCGGCTGTTGCTGGTGGAGCGATCGGAGTGGTTTCGCGATCCGGCCGGGCGCGTCCGGCGGCTACAGCAAGCGGTCGACGAGGCATCGAGCCGTTTGCTGTTGGCAGCGTCGCGAGCGCTGGGGCGTCGCCGCGCCGAGGTACACGACCTGGAAATCCGCCTGGCGGACGTCAGGCCGGAGGCGGTCCTGGCAAGGCGTCGGGAGATGCTGGCCAAGATCGAGCACCGGCTGCGCTGGGCGCAGGGCCACTACAATCTGCTCGCGGAGCGGCGGCTGGCGGACGCGGGCGCCCGGCTAACGGCGATATCGCCGCGACACTCGGTGTCCCGCGAGGCGTTGCGGTTGGATCACCTATTGCGCCGGCTCGCTCGTGGAACCGAACGTGCGATCGGGGACCGCCATCAGGCGGTCGCGTCACTGGAAGCGCGCCTGGCAGCTTGCGGCCACGAGCAGGTATTGCACCGCGGATTCAGCATCACGCGGCGATCGAAAGACGGTAGAATCGTCCGGCGTGCGAGCGACGTGAAGGAAGGCGACCGACTGCGCACGGAAATGAGCGAAGGCGAGATCACCAGCCGCACGATTGATGGGCGGCAGGGCGAGTTGTTCGATTGACAGGTAGCGAGGGAGCTACAAAAGCCAGCAAGTGTGGCGATGTGGTCCACGGCGACCAGGTGCTGGGACTTAGCAGGCGGAGGAACCGCGACGATGGGATTTCTCGACAACATCAAAGCTGTTGCAAAGACAGTCCAGCAGATCGGCAACATCGAGCTGTATCAGAAGATTCTCGACCTCAAGTCCGACGCGATGGACATGCTGGAGGAAAACAGGAAGTTCAGGGCCGAATTGGAGGAAGCAAACCAGCGGCTGAACATACGGGACAATCTTCGATTCAGTTTCAACATGTACTACCTGCCGGACAAGGACGGCAAGAGAAATGGCCCATTCTGTTCCTCGTGTTATGATGCAAGTCAGAACCTCATCAGGCTACACAGCTACAAGGGTTTCTGGGGGTGCCCGCAATGTGGACGTTTGCTCAACAACGATAGTGGCATCGAACCTTCAGCATCGCTCGTCCATGCGTACCACAGCTATCGTAGCAGTATGTGAGAAGCGTACAGCAAGCTTACCGAAAGCACGCGAAGGCAATCTGTTGGAGCCGACTGCTCGTAGCCTGTATGATGTTGTGAACCTGACCATGGGCTGTGGCCCTGTTGCGATCGATAGCGAGTGGGACGTGATTAGTGATGAGAAAGACGTTTGATTGCGTGGAAATGAAGCGTCAAGGTGCGGCCCGGATTCACGAACGAATCAAGGATATGACGTTTGAGCAGAAGGTCGATTATTGGCGGCAGCGTAGCGAGGCCTTCCGCCGCCGGCAGCGGGAAATTCTCCGCGAAGATGGTCGTGGTGGGTAACAATCATGGCAAAGCACCGAATGGCATTCGAGAAGGCGATGGCGCGGTTGGAGGAGATCGTGGTGTCGATTGAACAGGGGGAGATCGGCCTGGAGGACTCGATCAAGCGGTTTGAGGAGGGGATGTCGCTGATTCGACAATGCCGAACCGTCCTGGCGGATGCCGAGATGAAGATCCAGCATTTGCAGGCGTCTGGAGCCGAGGGGATTGAATCGGTTGAGCCGTCCGAGAACGCGGGCACTTGAGCCGTCGTTTGTGGCTCGCCGACGCTGGGCCGATGGCCTCGGAACCGGGTTTGTGAGCTTGCGGGTGTTTTCAAAATCATTGACACGTCCGATTCGCGGCGTGAATGGGCAGATTCACGGTACAATGCGGCATCGTAGATTCCGGTGAGGCGGCGGGTTGCGCGCTTTTGGCCCCGTCGATCTGTAGGCCTTGCCGAGTTCCGACCGCTATCGACCTTTACATGTCGCCTGGCCGGTGGCAGGGCGGTCCGCAAGGCAAACGAGATGACGCCGATCGCTACGGATGACGACATCAAGGCGAAGTTGAAGCAGACCGCAACGGTCTTCGAAGCGGCATTGTCACGTCACGGTGCCCAATGTTCAGGCGCGTCGCCGCGCCTGGCGGAAGCGATGCGGTACAGCCTGGAGGCCGGGGGAAAGCGCTTGCGGCCGGCATTGGTGCTATGGTCGTGCGAACTTTGCGGGGGGGCGCGTGAGGCGGCCATGCCGGCGGCCGTTGCTATGGAATGTGTCCATACCTTCAGTCTGATCCACGACGATTTGCCGGCGATCGACAATGACGACATGCGTCGAGGAAAGCCAACGAACCACAAGCGGTTCGGAGAGGCGATGGCGATTCTAGCGGGGGACGGGCTGCTGGCGTTGGCGTTTGAGGTGCTGGCTCGGCCATCATCAGACCCGGCAACTGCGGTCGCGATGGTCCGGGAATTGGCGTCGGCGGCCGGTTGGGAAGGCATGATCGGCGGTGAGGCGGCGGACGTTGATGGCGAATCGCAGCCGCCCGACGCGGGTTTGACGGCGAAGATCCACGCGGCCAAGACCGCCCGACTGCTCGAGGCATCCTGTCGTATGGGCGGATTGGCGGCGCGAGCGGACGAGGACTCGTTGACCATGTTGGGGCGCTATGGCCACGAACTGGGGCTGGCATTCCAGATCGCGGATGATTTATTGGACCTGACCGCGACGAGCGAACAATTGGGCAAGGCCGCCGGCAAGGACGAATCTTCACGCAAACAAACCCACGCGAGACTCGTAGGAATTGAGGAAAGCCGCAAGCTTGCGCAGGCGGCGGCGGATCGGGCCGTCGCGGCATTGGCGCCATTCGGCGATAGAGCGGCGGCATTAGTGTCGTTGGCGCGTTTCGTCGTGAGCCGCCGATCATAGAGGGAGCCGGGCGCAGGTTTCGGCATCAGGCATGACAACGGAATCAAGCATGAAACCCATTCTGCCAACCATCGAGTCACCGGCGGACCTTCGGAAGCTGGCCACGGCCGACTTGGAGCACCTGGCGGGCGAGATTCGCGAGCGGATCATCGAGGTCGTGGGGCGGAACGGCGGGCACCTGGCGAGCAACCTCGGCATCGTCGAGTTGACCATGGCGTTGCACACCGTGTTCGATTTTCGCCACGACCGTCTGCTGTGGGACGTCGGGCATCAGGCTTATGTTCACAAGATACTAACGGGGCGGAACGCCCGTTTCGACACATTGCGAAAGCCCGGCGGGATCAGTGGTTTTCCCAACGTGGACGAAAGCGAATACGACCTGTTCAACGTCGGTCACGCCGGGACAGCCATCGCCACCGCGACCGGGCTTGCTCGCGGCGCATCGCTACGGAAAGAAGATCGCGGCGTCGTCGCCATCGTGGGTGACGCCAGCATTTTCAACGGCGTCGCATTCGAGGGTTTGAACCAGGCGGGTACCTTACGCAGGCAGTTGCTCGTCGTGCTGAACGACAATTCGATGGGCATCGCCCCGACGCAGGGCGGCATGGCGGAGTCCTTGGCGAAATTCCGCATCAGTTCGACGTATGAGGAGACGAAGCGGCGCGTGAAGAAGTACCTGCCGCAGGTACCGCTTGTCGGCAAGGCCGCGTTCGACGCGCTGGATCAGTTGAAGGAGCGATTGAAGGCGTCGGTATCGCCGCATCAGATATTCGAACAATTGGGATTCTTGTATGTCGGTCCGATGGACGGGCATGACGTGGCGCACCTGATCGAGTTGATCACGGCCCTCAAAGACGTGAATCACCCCGTACTTCTGCACGTTCACACGGAGAAGGGGCGGGGCGCGGATTGGGCCACGGCGGACCCGGAGACATTCCATAGCCCCAAGCCGTTCAAGGTCGAGGGGCGGCGCGTCGAGATTCAATGCGGCGGGCGAT
The DNA here is from genome assembly GCA_030593565.1 of Phycisphaerae bacterium. Lineage (GTDB taxonomy): Bacteria > Planctomycetota > Phycisphaerae > UBA1845 > UTPLA1 > JAFGQA01. Next base: position 11,075 of record JAUVGW010000035.1, read on the forward strand.
CCTGGACGGCCGCCTTCGCGGATGCGTTGATCGGGTGTGCCAAGGAAGACGATCGCGTCTGCGCACTGACAGCGGCCATGCCGGACGGCACCGGGCTGAACAAGTTTCGCAAGGCCTTCCCCGACCGCTACCTGGATGCCGGCATCGCGGAAAGTGCAACGGTGGATATCGCCGCGGGCCTGTGCAAGGCGGGGATGCGGCCGGTCGTGGCAATCTACTCGACGTTTCTTCAGCGGGCATTCGATCAGGTGTTCCAGGAAGTCGTGTTGCAGGGGCTGCCGGTGATCTTCTGTATGGATCGCGCGGGGCTGGTGGGCGGTGACGGTGCCGTACACCACGGGTTCCTCGATATCGCATACCTGCGCAGCTTGCCGAACATGGTCCTGATGGCGCCGGGCGATGCCGAGGAACTTCGATCGGCGCTCGATCTGGCCGTGTCGTTGAAGGTGCCGAGCGCGATTCGGTACCCCCGCGACACCGTGCCTGACCCGTTGTTCGACAATGGTGGGCCACCGCGGTTCGTGCTCGGCCGATCGATCGTGCTTCGGAATGGCGGCGACGCGACGATTCTGGCCTATGGGTCGATGTGCCGAAACGCGCTCGATGCCGCGGCGTTGCTCGCGACACAGGGCGTCGAGTCGCGGGTGGTGAATGCCCGGTTTGCCAAGCCAATCGATCAGGAAATGATCCGCGCGGCGTTTTCGCCGGTCGCCGGGGAATCCAGCATGGCGGCATCATCGGCGATGACGGTTCAGGCGGACCGCGATGGGGAAATCGACCGTGGCTGCGTTCATCCCATCATCACGGTGGAAGAACACTCAACGGCCGGCGGTTTCGGTTCAGCGGTGCTCGAAACGGCGCATCAACTCGGCATGTCAACGGGCTCGTTACGAATCCTCGGCATGCCGGCGGATCGCTTCATTGCGCATGGTTCGCGTGCGGGACAGCTTGCCGAGTGCGGCCTGGACGCGGCAGGCATCGCGGCCGTTGTCTTGGACTCGCTGCGCCGGGCCGATCCAGTCACGGTCGAACGCCAGACCGCCAATGCGGATGCCTTGGCTTGCGCCCGGCGGCCGTAACGTGCAGACGCCATACCTACTTCGCATTCGTATCCGATTTCGCCTGCATTTGGGACCGATCTTGCAGGGGTGGGCGTCAGTCAGCGGGTCGCCACAGCGCTGATCGGGCACGCTTCGATGACAACCCAGGCGCGGTACTATCAGGCCGTTGATGGCGCCATGGCGGACAATGCGATCGGGAAGCTCCCCCTTGTGTGCAAGTCATGATCGGCTGGCCCCGCGCAGCACGTTTGCTGCGCTCGCGGCGTCGTGGGCGAGAATCGCCTTGACAGCCGACATCGTAAGCCCTATGCTCACAGACCCTTACGGGAACCAGGGAGTGTAGCTCAGTCGGTAGAGCAACGGCCTTTTAAGCCGTGGGTCCAGGGTTCGAGCCCCTGCACTCCCAGTTTCCTCAAACCCTTGTGTCTCCGATGGTTCCAGATCGGGCGTCGAGGCCAAATCGACAAGATATCCGGATTCCATGTCCGACGAGCCGCCTATCGCGGACCAACGACTGCCTGCCCGTCCGGGCGTCGTTCGATCATAGGTGATCATTTCACGAAGGGTGGGCCCCCGCCCACCCGATCCGAACGTCCGACCCACCAGATGCGCGGCTTCAGTCTCACCCTCGGTCCGCCTGCTTGGCCTATTCGGACTCAATCGCTCTGCTGTTCATTGGAGGCAATCGCGGTATCATAGGTGCTTGTGACGAGTTGCCGGATTGTGAACTGTCTACCAGTTTGCGCGAGGCAAACGTGGTCGCCGAGGACACCGGTCCGCCTGGTCCAACAGGACCAGGAACGGACAGGGAGCCGAAGACTGACTCTCATCGTAACGAGCACATGAAATGGGGACAGGCAATGGGTGTGACAATCGAGGACATATACCGCCTTTTCGAGAAGAGCTTCGATTATCTTCTTATTCTCGACGACAGGGGTAGGATCGCCCACATGAGCGTCGCCCTCGCGAAGGAGACCACAGGAGACGAAAATGGCGGGGTGTCCGGTCGAATCGTCGACGACGTGTTCAACGGCGCCTCGCTTGACATCATTCGTGACACGACGGGAAAACTCGCGACAGGCGATGGACCGGAATTGATTATCTGGAAAACGCGTCCCGGGAGGCCTTCCATACCCTTGCGAGTCGTGACGGAGACGACCGCGAGCGGAAGGCTGTTCATGTTCTGGGGAAACCGTTTTGCCACGCTCGAGAACCTTACATACAAGGACGAGTGGAAGAGGATAGAGCGGGCAAAGGAGCTTGCATGCATCTACGCCGTCGCTGAGTGGATCGAAGTATCGATGTCTACCGAGGAGTTCTTCACCCATTTACCCCGGTATCTGCGCGACGGCATGCATTACCCCGAGCATGTTATCGTTTTCAGTGTGTATCAGGAACGGGAGTACGGCAAGAAGCCCGATGCAGAGCGTTTCATCAAGACGGATCTCGTGATTGAAGGCCATCTCCGTGGCAGTATCTACGTAGCCTATGATACGAATGATCTCGACTTCCTTCCCGAAGAACAGCGGATGATGGATGAGATTACCAGGACGCTTGTCCTAGCGCTGGAAAGGAAAGAACTGAAAGGGAGTATCGACAAGCGTCAGCATGAATTGCACCGGGAGAGGGCCAAGCTTGATACGCTCAATTCCTATATGGACAGGATCAACAGGGGATTCGAGGAATCCAAGACCAGGCTGGAGACGATCTTCCAGGCTATTCCTGATACCGTTGCGATCATCGACTGCGAGCGCAACGTGATCATGACGAATACGGACAAGTATGTCCCGGGAGACAAGTGCTACAAGACATTTTTCGACAGCGACAGGGCCTGCCTCGACTGCCGCCTGGCGAAGATACTCAAACAGAAGGCCCCTATCACCCTGGAAATACAACATGGGGATCGCTTTTACGAGGCCCACGCCCTTCCAATCTTCGACAAGAACCACCACGTCGACGGGATCATCGAGTTCTACCGCGATATATCAGACAAAAGAAACTACGAACAGCAATTGCAACAGGCCGACAAGCTCGCCTCGCTCGGACAACTCGTAAGCGGCATTGGTCACGAAATAAACAACCCCAACCAATTCATACGCGGGAACGTCAAGATCATCGCGCAGGCCATGGAGGATATACTGCCGCTGACCGACGCGTATTACGAAACCCATCCCGGCCTGAAGATAGCACGCCTCAATTACGACTTTTTCCGCAAGCACATCGTCACGCTCATCCAGGATATGGCCAACGGTTCCGAGAGAATCAAGGGCATTGTCGAATCGCTCAAACGCTTCGCACGAAAGGACGAGGGGCTTCTGATAGACAAGGTTGATCTCAACGTGATTATCAGAGAAAGCGTCCGCCTGGCGCATAACCAGATTCACAAATCAGCAGATGTCGAACTGGAACTGGCGGAGACTCTCCCGGAATTCAAGGGGAACGTGCAGAAGATGGAACAGGTTATCATCAACCTGATCATCAATGCGAGCCAGGCCATCCCCGAACAGCGCCGCGGCGTGATCGAGGTGCTCACCGAATTTGACGACACAGACGTAGTCGCCCAGATTCGCGATAACGGTTCCGGAATGAGCGAGGGGACGATCAAACAGGTCTTCGACCCATTCTTCACCACCAAGCGGGCAAGGGGGGGAACAGGACTTGGGCTTTCGATCGTCTACCGGATTGTGGAAGAACACGGCGGAACGATCGCGGTATCGAGCACAATCGGAGAAGGAACGACTTTTACTATAAAAATACCTCACACAAGGAAAGACTCGAAAGTCGGAACAGGCGCAGCCGAGAGTTCCAGCGGAGAGCAGCAATGAAGAAACTTCTTATCGTCGACGACGACGTGGCGGTTACCAATTTCTTGATGGTCTTTCTCATGCAGACCGGGCAGTACGAGCCGACCATCGTCAACGACTCGAAGACCGTCCCTGACATCCTGGCGAAAGAACAGTTCGATGCGATGCTTCTCGACATGGATATGCCGCATCTCAGTGGTATGGATATTATCAAGCATATCAACGAAAGAGGGATCGACCTGCCCGTGGTTGTCCTGACCGGCGTAAACGACGTGGACCTGGCGGTTAAGTCGCTCAAGCTGGGGGTCCTCGATTACCTGACGAAACCCGTTGATGACGACCATCTCCTGGAGGTGCTGGACAAGGCGATAGCGCACGGCATAATGAAGGATTCCATAAGAGAACTGCCGACTCAACTCACGCGGGAGGATCTTGACTACAGAGAGGCTTTCGACCACCTGAGATCGCAGTCCCCGTCGATGATAAGGCTCTTTCACCAGGCCGAGAAGATGGCGGCGGGCGATTTGTGCGTCTTCATATTCGGCGAGAGGGGGACGGGCAAGATGTCCCTGGCAAAGGCCATCCACAGGGCGAGTCCGCGCCGCGGCGGTCCATTCGTTTCCATTGACGCCGCCGCCCACGACATGGAGAGATTTCCCAAGGAATTCTTTGGCGCGAGTCCCGAAGACGAGGAACACCGGAATCGCTCGGGCTTTCTCGAAGAGGCTGACGGGGGAACGCTGTTCATCAACAATATCGAGCTTCTTCCCGTCCCCGTGCAAATACGGTTGAATCGTGTTATCCAGCACAAGGAGTTCTATAGGGAATCTTCTCCGCGGATTCAAGGCATTGACGCGCGTATTATTGTCGCCTCGCGCCACGACCTTGCCGAGGAGAACTACCAGGAAAGCTTTTCGCGTGATCTCCTCTATCATCTTGTGGTGAATTCACTCCATTTACCGCCTCTTAGAGAAAGGGGAGGAGATGTCCCCATTCTTGCCAGCTATATCCTCCAGAGGGAGGCCGAGAGAATGGATAGGAAGGTAGACGGCTTCACAAAGGAATTCATGGATCTTCTGCTCAACTATGACTTTCCCGGAAACGTGCAGGAACTTAACGATATCGTAGCCACCAGTGTCATAAACACTGAAAGCGAACTGGTCGGAATAGACTCGCTCGCCCACTACATGCGAGACATCCTGACATCGGGCAGGAGGAGTATGATGGGCTTCCACCCGCGAAAGCTAAAGGACGTCGTGAAGGACCATGTCGAGAAGACGATCCTCTACTTGGGCGGCGACAAGGGGAAGGCGGCCGTTGAACTAGGAATCAACACCGAAGACATGAACGAAATCCTCGAGAAGGACTAGCCGGTTCGCGTTGTGACGCCGAAACGGCCCCAGCGGTTTGCCTGTTTTTGTAGCGTCCAACCCCCGTGTCGGACGTAGCATCATCGAACAATCCACGGCCGACAGGGTCGTCGGCCGCTACAGACAAACGTGAACTGCTCTAAATCCCCACGGAAGTTCTTCTCGATCCGACGCGATAGTGTTCTATCCCTATTTCCTGGACTTCGTTCTTGTACTGGGCGCACGGGGTAAGGGCCGGCATACCTGGGAAGGACGATGTGGCGACGTCCGCGACAGTGAGAGCGCCCTTGCCGTTCCACTTTCGGGCCTGTCCCGTATTCCAATAGAACGGCAGCCTGTCTCCCTGGTGTGTCTTCACGAGTTTTTCGAGGTTGGCGGAGATGGAGGAGAACACCCCGGGAATGTCCACCCCGAGATGGCCGGCGATGTTTTTGAGAACGTGCCAGGTCTTGATGCCGTTCGGGGCGCCGACCGCGGCATGGAAGTCGATGACGCGCCCATCGAAGGTGATCCTCGTTCCCTCACTCTCCAGGTAGGTTGCAATGGGGATGGCCACATTCGCGAAAAGCGTGGTCTCGGTTTCCGCCCAGTCACAGGCGACGAGAAACTCGACGGCATTGTAGAGCGATGCCGTACGGTCATGACGCATCGGATCCTCGCCGATAATGAGAGCAGCCTTTATACCGCCGCTGGAAAGCGCGTCCAGCAATTCGTGTCTGCTTGCGGCCCCGGGGATGCCGCTCGCGGGTTTTCTGCCCGGCAGGAATGCGGGATCCGCGCCGGAAACTTCGACGCCGGCGGCGTTGCCGGCCTGATAGGCTAGGATAAGATCGGCTTCGATTCCGGCGGAACGAAGAAGCAAGAGGAAGTTGGCCAGCGCGTGCAGGTCCCCGGGCGCGTGGTCGCGGGGCCGGTCGGGAGAATGCACGAATACGATTTTCTTGGCGCCGCTTATCATGTCGGCGCTTCGGCGTATTTTTTCCTCCGCGATTCCTGATTGCGCTGCGGTCGTCGCAAGTGAATAGTCGTGTGCGTCTTTGATGAACGCCTTTCCGCCGGGGATAGACTCGATGATATCCCGCCCGAAAAAGCCGTCATCGATGAGGAGCTGGATCATGCCGTTGATCAGGGCTGTTCCCCTTCCGCGCATCGGATCAAGTATCATCTCCGCCATGACGCCCAGCGGGTCTTCGGATGATTTCGAGAGGATGAGCTTGGCGCCGGCCTTGATGGCTTCCTGAATCTCGACGCTCAAGATGAGCTGATCGGTCTGCGTATCGGTGTTGTTGCAGAATATGAGATCGCTCTGCCGCAGAGACTCCACGCCGGTCGTGGAAGCCGTGAAACCGAGGGACTCGTCCAGAGCGCCGGAGGACATCCCGGAAACCAGCAGTGATAACGAAGCGATGTTATTGGTTCCGAGCCCCTCACGGGCAATTCTGGACGCCATGTACATCTCTTCGTTTGAAAGCTCGGGCGAGACAAAGACGGCGACCGACTCCGGTCCGTATTGCGCGATGGCTTCTTTCAGGCCTTGGGCCACATGTTCGTACGCGATTTTGTAGGTAGCATCGGTGTGGGCGATCCCTTCCCTGAGCGCCGGCTTCAACAACCGCCTGCGGTTAATGAAAAGGTTGTTCGCGAATCGTCCATAGAAGCACAGATAGTCGCCGGGCGTGCCGGAGGACTCGATGAAGTAACGGTCTCCACTGAAGTTCTTGACCTTGATCTCGCAACCGACCGAACAGAGGGCGCAATGTGTCGCCGTTTCTTCGTATTCGAGGCAGGCCCTTCCGGGGAAGGGGTACTTCACGGCGAGCGCGCCGGTCGGGCAGGCATCGACACAGTTGCCGCATGAGATACAGCTCGTCTCGACCAGGGGGTCCTCCATGGCCGGTCGCATTTCGGCCCGGAAGCCGCGGTTGACCAGGCTGAGCGCACTGATCGGAAGAACGCGCTGGCAGGTCCTGATGCACCTTGCACAAAGGACGCACTTGTTCGGGTCGTAGATCAGGTAGGGGTGGGCGTCGTCAACCTTGTGCTTGCGGACATAGCCCTTGTATTTCTCGAGGTCGACGCCGTATTCTTCCGCGTCCAGGCGGAGTTTACACCAGTCGTAAGCGACACATCCGCAGGATAGGCACCTTCCGGCCTCGTGCGCCGTATCTTCGTGTTCAAAGCCCGTGGCGACTTCCCGAAAGCTCCCTTCGCGATCTTCGACCGCGATCTCGTGCATCTCCCGACGAGGGCTTTGCGGTATTTCGCCGAGCTCCTGCTTCCCGGGTTTTGCCCAGAATTCCTTGTTGACGACAAACGGCTTTTTCGGCAACGCTTCGCCCGTGAGGTACGCGTCGATGGCGACGGCCGCCCTTTGCCCGTCGCGTATGGCGTCTATGACAATCGTCGGGCCGTCATCGGCCGCGTCGCCACCCGCGAAAAGACCATCGATACTCGTCTTCATCGTGTCAGTATCAACGTCAAAAGTCTCCCATTTGGAGACGCCGGGGCGATTCTTCGTGTCGCCGAGCATTGCCTGGAGGAGGGGGGTCTGCCCAATGGCGGAGACAGCGAGATCGCAGGGCAGCTCGAACTCGCTTCCTTCCATCGGTATGGGACGGCGGCGGCCGGAGGCGTCCGGCTCTCCGAGCTGCATCCGGATGCACTCGAGAGCCTTCAGCTTGTTTCCATCCTTCACAACGCGGACCGGAGCGGCGAGCTCCATGATCTCGATGCCTTCTTTCAGGCAGTCTTCTATTTCCAGCGCGTCGGCCGGCATCTCCGCCTTTGTGCGGCGATAGAGAATGATGACCTTGTCGGCGCCGAGCCGCCAGGATGCACGGGCCGCGTCCATGGCGGTATTGCCGCCGCCTACGACGATGATCGTGCCGCTGACGGGCACCGGTCTCTGAGCTTTCTCAACGTGGTAGTCAACGCCCGACACGACGCCCTCGGTGTCGGATTCGCCTTCGACGCGCATCGCCTTCCCCCCCCAGGCTCCCGGCGAAAGGAAGACGGCATCGTGTTTCTGGAGAAGGCCGTCGATGGTGATGTCTGTAGGGATGTTCACGCCGCATTTGATATTGGCCCCGACGCGAGTGATGTATTCGACCTCCCGGTCGAGGTCGTCCTTGGGAAGCCGGTATTCAGGGATGCCGTATCGAAGCATTCCGCCCGGATGCGGCATGTTCTCGTAGACGACCGGGTCGTAGCCCCTTATGCCGAGAAACCATGCGGCAGTCAGCCCCGCGGGGCCAGCCCCGACGATGCCGACGGTCTTGCCTTTGGATGCTTCGCGGTCGGGCGTTCCCGCGTACGCGCCGGGCATATCCGTCACGAAGCGCTTGATGTAATTGATGGCGACAGGCTCCTCGACATCCTGCCTGCGGCAAACGACCTCGCACGCGCGCACGCAGATCCGGCCGCACACGGCCGGCAGGGGGTTGGCCTGGCGCACAAGATCGACGGCCTTTCTATATTCGCCCATCGCCGCGAGGGCGATGTAACCCTGCGCGTCGACGCCGGCCGGGCATCCTTGTCTGCACGGCGCGATGCAGTCCGCGTAGTGGTTGGACAGAAGAAGCTCGAGAATGGTCTTGCGAGCTTCGAGCACGCGCGGGTTGTTTGTGTTGATCTTCATCCCCTCCATCACCTTCGTTGCACAGGATGGGACGAGGTTCGGCCGGCCCTCCAACTCCACCACGCACACAAAGCACGAGCCGTACGGCTTCAACTCGGGCGAATGGCACAGAGTAGGGATGGTGTCGAGCTTCTGTTCTTCGACCACTTCGAGAATCGTCCGGCCCGTTTCGGCTTCAACCGGTTTTCCGTTTATCTCTATTTTCACGGTATTCATCGCAAGCCTCCTAGGCCTTGTAGACGGCGTCGAAGTTGCAGGACGTGATGCACTTACCGCACTTGACACATTTTCCCTGATCGATGACATGGAATTGCTTCTTGCCTCCTGAGATAGCGTCAACAGGGCAGTCCCTCACGCAAAGCGTGCAGCCCGTACATTTATCCCGGTCAATGTTGAAAGAAACGAGGGCGGAGCAGTTCGCGGCCGGGCAGTGCTTGTCGCTTATGTGCGCGATGTACTCGTCCTCGTAGTAATCGATGGTCGTGAGAACGGGATTCGGCGCTGTCTGCCCCAGTCCGCAGAGGCTCGCCTGTTTGATTTGCTGGGCGAGATGCTGCAAATGGGCAATATCTTCCGTGTTTCCTTCGCCGGTCGTGATGCGTTCGAGGGTCTCGAGCATTCGCTTCGTGCCGATACGACAGCAGGTACACTTGCCGCACGATTCCTCCTGTGTGAAGTCCAGGAAGAAACGGGCGATGTCCACCATACACGTGGTGGCGTCGAGGACGACCATTCCGCCCGACCCCATGATCGCCCCGGTCTGCGGAATGTGCTCGAAATCGACAGGGGTGTTTTTGAGGTGTTCGGGGATGCAACCGCCCGACGGCCCGCCCATCTGGACGGGCTTGAACTCGCCGCCGTCCTTGATTCCGCCGCCGATTCCGAAGACCAGTTCTTCTATCGAGGTCCCCATGGGGACCTCGGCAAGGCCGCCTTTTTCGATTTTGCCGACGAGCGCGAAGACCTTGGTTCCGGGCGATTTCTCCGTTCCATACTTGCGGAATGCCGAAGCGCCGTTGACGATGATCCATGGGATGTTCGCATAGGTTTCGACGTTGTTGTTATTGGTGGGCTTGCCCCAGACGCCTTGTTCCGCCGGAAACGGAGGCCTGATGCGGGGCATGCCGCGTTCGCCTTCTATGGAGGCGAAAAGCGCTGTTTCCTCGCCGCAGACGAAGGCGCCGGCCCCCTGTTTTATTTTTATGTCGAAGTCGAAACCGGAGCCGAGAATGTCATCTCCGAGATACCCTTTCTTGCGGGCCGCCTCGATGGCTATCTCCAGCCTCGCGATCGCAAGCGGATACTCGGCGCGGCAGTAGATATAGCCGAAGGTCGCGCCGATGGCTTTGCCGCAGATGATCATTCCCTCGAGCACGGCATGGGGGTCGCCCTCGAGAACCGAACGGTCCATGAACGCGCCCGGATCGCCCTCATCGGCGTTGCATACCACGTATTTCTGGTCCGCGTCGTTGCCTGCCGCAAAGGACCATTTGATGCCCGTGGGGAACCCGGCGCCGCCGCGGCCCCGAAGGCCGGATTCCTTTATCTCCCCTACGACCTGCTCCGGCGTCATGACGGTAAGGGCTCTGCGCGTGGCCTCGTAGCCGCCGCGTTCTGTGTACTCGTCTATCGACTCCGGATTGATGACCCCGCAGTTACGCAGAACAATGCGGTTCTGCTGGGTCAGGAAAGGTTCCTCCGCGCCGCCTTTTCGCCCGGAAGCATCTTCGGTATAGACGGCGTAATCCTCAATCACGGTGCCGTTTGCAAGGTGCTTGTCGACTATCTCTCTTGCACGGCCTGCGTCGACATCGCCGTAGATCGTGCGCGTGCCGTTGTCTCTTATCTCCACGAGCGGCTCGCGGTAGCACATCCCGATGCACCCGGTGAGTGTCAACTCGTGGGAGGAGTCGTCCGAAAGGAGCTTCTTCAATTCCTCGTATGTGTCACGTGCGCCGGCTGAAAGACCGCAGGTGCTCATGCCCACCAGTATCTTCGCCATTCGTTTCTCCGTTCCAGGAAAGGCCTGAAAAGCCCTCGGCAGCAATCAAGGAAGTTCTAACTCCAGGCTCTAAACGCCTACTTCTTCCATTGCAGCCTTTTTGTTTTCTTGGCGGCGTATCTTTCGAATAGTCCTTCTGACTTGACCCGGCGCCAGCTTGCCGTAGGTCTCGTCGTTTATCATCATGGCCGGGGCGAGCGAACAGCATCCGAGACAAGCCACGGTAAAGAGCGTGAAAAGGCCGTCCTCGGTCGTTCCATTTTCCTCGACGCCGAGTTCGTCGCGAAGCGTGTCCAGGAGCGTCGGAGCGCCGGCCACATGGCAGGCCGTCCCGCAGCAGAGGCGGATCTGGTGCTTGCCCATGGGTTGCAGACGAAACTGGCTGTAGAAAGTGATGACGCCGTAGACGGTCGATTCGGGGGTATTCGTCACGCCGGAGATGTACCTGATCGCGCGGCGGGGGATGTAGCCGAAGTGGTCCTGCGCCGACTGCAAAAGCGGAATAAGCTCCCCGGGCGCTCCATCATAGCGCCAGAGACGGTAGGCAAAATCGGCTTCCTTGGTTTTCATTGGCATCGCTCCATGTGATCACTGATCCCCGCTAAGGTGATTAAGCAATCCCTGTGCCGCACTTCACCCCGTGCGGCCTGAATGTCCGATTCAACTCCGGATGTTTTGCCACAACAAGTACGAAGAGCCTGCGTCAACCCTAAAAGGCTGGGTGGCCCACTGCTTTAGCAGTGGGGGCGCGAATCGAAAGACTACTCAACGACCGTTCGCGCCCCCATCGCTAAAGCGATAGGCCACCCCGCCTCACCCACAGGACCAATGGCCTGCGAGAAAAACCGGAAGTGCATGGAAAAACTAGTGTGCCACCACCCGAAAATGTGCGGGTGCCACTGGCAGCTTGCTGCCAGTGCTGGACACGGGCGGGCAAGCCGCCCGTGGCACCCACCACGCAAAACCCGCAGGTTCGCGTGTGGCGATGCACTAGTTCCCACTCGAAGGAAAGGCCGCCGTCCGAAGTGGCAGCATCGCCAAAAGAGCGAGCCGACCGGCTTCTGGCGCTTAACCAGCAGTCTTATGCGTCGATCAACTTGATTATCTTCGCGTCCTTGACGCGGAGCACGCCGTCTATCAGAGAGAGCTTCTCGATTATCCTGGGAGTCTTGCCGAATGCACCGCTCTCGGAGATGATTCCTATCAGCTTCGTGCCGTCGTCCACAACGTCGCAGAACATGATTTCATCCAGGAAGAACAGCGTCGTAAAGACCTGCTGGATGGCGTTCTTGTCAATATCCACGATGACGTAGCTTTTCGTGCCGCGTATTTTCGGCAGGCGGCTCTGCGCGCCTTCCTTGACCGCCTTTTTGTAGATATCGATGAACTCCGCGATATCCCTGTCGAGCTTGGGCCGCTCGACGGCCGCCAGGGAGACGATCTCGACGCCCTCCACCGACTTCACGTTATCGTACACCCGTTGGAGTTCTTCCTCGGACGACGCCTGCGCAAGGAGGACAATATCGATGTCGCCGTGGACCGCGTCGCAGGAGGCGATGCCGTCCATGTCATAAAGCGCACGGTATGCCTCCATGTCCTTCTTCGGGTCCGCAATACGGAGCGTGATGTAGGAACTAAGCGAAGTCCGGATTTCGCCGGTTTCTGCTTCGGCATCCCGTGCGGCCGCGTCCGCGGTCGTGCCGGCGGGCGTCAGTTTTTCGAGGGCCGCCACCAGCTCGGATATCTCGAACGGCTTGTCGAGAAATCCGGTGTTGTACTCGGCAAGGGCCGTCTGCTCGAGCGATTCGGTGCCGAAGCCCGTAATGACCAGGACGGGCAACTCTGGAAACTCGCTCTTTATAACCTTGAGTATCTTCAGGCCGTCGATGTCTGGCATAAAGATATCGGTTATCATGTAGTTATATCCGGTATGGTTTTCGCGCGAACTGTGCAGCTCGTGGATCGCCGATATCCCGTCCGGGCAGGCGGTGCAGGTGAACCCCTCCTGCGCGAGCCCGACAGTGAGGTTTCTGCGGATTTCAGGTTCGTCGTCAATGATCAGAACTCGTTTCATCGCGTGCGTTCTCCTCAGGCATGGCGGCTACGTCAAAAGCTTCCGTAGCTCAAGCAGATAATTGTGACCTTTGAAACTGTGAAGTCAAGCCGCCTCGCTTCGCGGGATGTTGGTCATGACGGCAGGTGGATTTTTGGCTCCGGCGTAGGAGGGGTCCATGACAAATTCGGCGGGGCCGATCAGAGCCCCAAGCGTTAGCGCGGGGTCTTCTTGGAGAGACCGTTGGTCTTCGGACCCACTCGCTTACGCTCGGGGCTCTGATCCGGTACCCGATGCAGGGGGTGTCACGCGCTACTTCGCTGTTT
>JAUVGW010000170.1 GCA_030593565.1 Phycisphaerae bacterium
CCCACGGACAAGCTCGGTCGCCTGGATTACGATGCGGATGGTCTTCGTCGCAGATGGCTTCCGAATTGAAACTACATTGTGATGCACGCTTGTTCGTGCCACGCCCTGGGCGGCGGCACTGGTTATTTGCGCCGGGCGGTGAACAGGTCGTACGCGAGTTTGCCGGATCGGAATAACGACTTGAGAAAGTCGAGGAAGAGGATGCGGCCTCGGAAGCCCCGTGTGGCGGCCCGGTCCATCTGCTTGATTTCCTCGAGGCCGTCGGCGAGGGAGTCGGCGACAGGCTGGGCGGCACGCTCGGAGCGGAGGAGCGTCAGGCCGTGGCGGCCGAAGGCGGCGAGGTAGTCATCGCAGGACCACAGGTGGATGTTCGAGTTGAATTGGCTGGGCAGGAGGTTGAGCCACGCGATGGGGGCGAACAGGAGCTTCTTGTTCGTGGTGATGTCGCCGAGGCAGAGGGTGCCGCCGGGCTTGAGGACGCGGCGGCACTCGGCGAGGAACGCGTTCTTGTCGGCGTAGTGCAGGGCGGATTCAAGATTGAAGACGACGTCGACGGATTCGTCGGCGACGGGCAGGTGATGGGCGTCGCCCTGAATGAAGAAGGGACGGGCGTCCTTGTCGCGCCAGCGGTCCTCGGCCGCGCAGGTGCTGGAGGCGAGGTATTCGAGGCCGATGACGCGGCGGGGGTTGTATCGCTCGTGTATCCAGCCGGTGGGACCGCCGATGCCGCAGCCGACGTCGAGGATGGTGGTGTCGGGGCCGATGTGCGTATCGCCGAGGAGCCGAAAAACGAGAGCCCGCTGATGCTCGCCGAAGGGCTCGCAGCCGGGTGATTCGGCGTAGCCACAGTTGTAGCCAATGAGGCCCGCAGCCTGGGTGAGGTTCCAGTTCGGGCGGTAGTGGGCTTCCATGGTTCGCTGAGACATGGCGGGGGTCCTTTCGGCGTCGCCGCTGGATCGGAGGGTGGATCGATCCACATCAGGTGGATTGTAGCATTGATCTCGTCAACAGGTAAATGCATCGATCTTGAGCGTGTAGAATGCCGGTGTGGCGTTTCGCTGGACGGCCGAGCAATGGGCGGTGCGGCATTCTTGATGGTAGTCGAAGAACGGCAGGATCGGGCGTAACGGAGATGAACGCAAAGAACAAACGCGGAAATGTACCGGACCTGTCCGTGCAGATCGGGAATGTTCGGCTGAAGAATCCCGTCCTGACGGCGTCGGGGACGTGCGGGTATGGACGGGAGTATGCGCCGTACGTGGACCTGAGCCGGTGGGGGGGATTCACGACGAAAAGCGTGACGGCCGAGCCGCGGGCGGGCAATCCGCCGGAGCGGCTCGTGGAGGTGACCGGTGGGCTGCTGAATGCGATCGGCCTGGCGAATGTCGGGCTGGAACGGTTCATGGCCGAGAAGGTGCCTGAGATCGAGGGGCTGGGGACGGCGGTGTTTGTGAACGTTGCGGGACACTGTCTCGATGACTACGTCAAGGTGTGCCGTCGCGTTGACAGCGTGGCGGACGCGTCGCGTGGCGAGGGGATCGTCGGTATCGAGCTGAACGTGTCATGCCCGAACGTGGCGGACGGGCTTCAATTCGGTACGGACCCGGCTCGGCTGCGCGAACTCGTGTCGGCGGTTCGTGCCGAGGTGACGCGGGGTGTGCTGGTGGTGAAGCTGTCGCCGAACGTGACGGATATCACGGCGACGGCGCGCGCGGCGATCATGGGCGGGGCCGATGCGTTGTCGATGGTCAACACGTTCGCCGGGATGGCGATCGACATCGAGACGTGGCGGCCGAAACTGGCGAACCGGTCCGGGGGGGTGAGCGGGCCGGCGATCAAACCGATGGCGGTGCACCTTGTGCATCAGGTCTGGCGCGACGTCGCGCGCGACGCCGGCGTGCCGATCATCGGGATGGGGGGCATTCGGTCATGGCGGGACGCGGTGGAGTTCATGTTGGCCGGCGCCACTGCGGTGGCAGTCGGCACGGCACTGTTCGCCGACCCGCGGACGCCCGAGCAGATTATTGAGGGACTGTCGGCGTACCTGTCGGAACGGGGCCTGTCGTCGGTCGGAGGTTTGGTGGGAGGGTGCGAGGCAGAAGGCTGAGGGATGAAGGATGAACTGTCTGTCACACTGAGTGTCCATTGTGCCCGTGACAACGGGTTTTCCGGCTTTTTGCTTGACGTCCACCGACTTGTCAGATTGTCGTAATGCATTTTGTATCATGAAGTTACGATCGTTGCCTGGCATCACTTTCGTCGGTTGATGAGAGGTGGGTAATGGTGGTTCGAGGGGCTGACGTCGGGCGGTAGGCTCAGGAGCGACGGTGTTCGGAATTGGTGGCGGGTTTGTATCGGGGCGGGACGCGCGGCAATCTGATGGATTAGTGACTGCGATTGTTGACAGGGGCCCAGGTGGTTCTATAATGGCGCGTTTCCAGCATCGCGGTCCAGGAGTCGCGACGTAAGTCTATGGCCTTAGTGACCTTAAGCGATGTTTCGAAGGTGTATCCCGGCGGCGTCACGGCGGTCGATGGGGTGAGCCTGGAGATCGCCGACCAAGAATTCGTTGTCTTGGTCGGGCCTTCGGGCTGCGGTAAAAGCACAACCTTGCGAATGATCGCGGGGTTGGAGGAGGTGACATCGGGGACTGTCGCGATCGGCGGTCGTGTGGTAAACGACGTGCCGCCGAAGGATCGCGACGTGGCCATGGTGTTCCAGAACTACGCCTTGTACCCGCACATGACGGTGCAGGCGAACATGGCCTTCAGCTTGAAGCTGCGTCGCCGCGAGCTTGGGCTGAGTAAGGCCGATATTGATAAGAAGGTGCGCGAGACGGCATCGCTGCTCGGCATCGGGGATTTGCTGGGCCGTAGGCCGAAGGCGTTGTCCGGCGGCCAGCGGCAGCGGGTCGCGGTCGGTCGGGCGATCGTCCGCAATCCGAAGGCGTTCTTGTTTGACGAGCCGTTGTCGAATCTGGACGCGAAGTTGCGCGTGGAGATGCGGAGCGAGATCAAGCGTTTGCAGCGTCGGCTGCGGACGACGACGATATACGTGACGCATGACCAGGAGGAAGCGATGACGTTGGGGGACCGGATCGTCGTCATGAAGGACGGCGTCGTCCACCAGTGTGCGACGGCTTTGGAGGTTTACGAAAGGCCCGTCAATCGGTTTGTGGCGTCGTTCGTCGGAACGCCGCCCATGAGTTTCGTTGATGGACGCATCGTGAGCCGGGCCGGCGGCTTGGCGTTCGACGAGGGAACGACGAAGATTCCGCTGACGGGCGGGATGGCCGAGCGTTTGAGCGGCCATACCGATCGGGAGATGGTGATGGGGATTCGACCGGATGCGTTTTCGGTCGAGGCCCCGGTGGAGCGGACGAGTAATGCGAGTGGCGCATCAGCGGAAGGCGCTGCCAGGTTGGCGGTGCGGATCGCGTTGGTGGAGCTGCTGGGTGATCGGAAGGACATCTACATGACCACCAAGGCTCAGACGAGTCTTGTGGGGCGTGTGGGTGCCCGTGTTTCGGTGTTCGAAGGTCAGGAGTTGACGATGTTCATTGATATGGACCGCGTGCACATCTTCGAACCAGGCGATACGGGCGTCAATGTGACGTTCGTGCGTGACGGGGTGGCGGCCAGTGCCCACTGAGCCGTTCCAATTCGTTGCGCGGCGGCGCGTAGGTTGCCGGGCGATTTCGCTCGGGGGAGGCGACCCATGCGTTGAGTGATCGCCTCATCCGCGAGACGCGCGGGGACGCAGCGCCCGCCGAAAAGAAGCGGCTGCGAAAGTGGGCAAGTGTGCGATGCCTGCTTTTTTGTTTGTTGCAGGCGGTGCGAGAGTAGTTAAGGAGTCGCGCAGGAATAATGTAAACGGTTGATCCGCCAAACGGCAAGCCAGCAGGCCGGCCAAGCGGCACAATCGGTCAAGTTATTCCTGCGCGATGCCTAACGCATGAGTGTGGCACAGGCAAACGTGAGATGCCGGGCCGTTATGGCAGGCGTCGATCGAGTCATACAAGACGTGCGTGGACGTCGGCGATCCACGCGACAACTGAATACGAGGAACGGATTGATGTCGATGGAGTTGATTCGAATTGTCGACGGGCTGGCCCGCGACAAGAACATTGATAAGGATATGGTCTTTGTCGACCTCGAGGAGGCGATGAAGTCGGCAATTCGCAAGAAATACGGCGAGGAGGAAGGTGTCGATGTCACGATCGATCGTTTAACGGGGGACATCACCGCGTCGCTGAACGGCGAACCGATTTCGATGGGCGAGTTGGGCCGGATCGCGGCCCAGACGGCGAAGCAGGTGATGATCCAGCGTATCCGTGAGGCGGAGCGTGGGAGCATCTTTGAGGAGTTCGTTGAGCGTAAAGGCACGATCATCACCGGGACGGTTTCGCGGTTCGAGGGCGGCGCGTTGGTGGTGAACATCGGGCGGACGGAAGGATTTCTGCCGCGCAGTGAGCAGATACCCGGCGAAGCGCATCAGCCCGGCGAGCGGATACGGACGATGATTCTGGATGTCCGCGAGGCGCCGCACCAAGTGAGGATCATCCTGACGCGGAGTCATCCGGACTTCATTCGGCGTCTGTTCGAGCTCGAGGTGCCGGAGGTTGCGGAGCGCATCATCGAGATCAAGGCGTTGGCCCGGGAGGCGGGGTATCGGACGAAGGCGGCGGTTTCCTCGATTGACACAAAGGTCGACGCGGTCGGCGCGTGTGTCGGGGTGCGTGGGAGTCGGATCAAGAATATCGTGGAGGAGTTGGGGGGGGAGAAGATCGACATCGTTCGCTGGAACGAGTCGTCTCAGATTCTGATCGCCAATGCGTTGAAGCCCGCGGAGGTTCAGGATACGGCATTGTGCTTCGAGCTTGGGCGTGCGACGGTGGTGGTTCCCGAGGACCAGTTATCGTTGGCGATCGGGAAGCGGGGACAGAACGTCCGCCTGGGCGCGCGGCTGACCGGTTGGGACATCGATATCCTGACACCCAAGGAGTACAACCGAGGGCTGGATCGGCTGGCGGTGACGCTTCGCAAGGTGGAAGGCGTTGACGAGATGATCGCCGAGCGCGTGTCTCTGCTAGGTATGATCAGCGTGATGGACGTCGAGGAGGTCGGCGCTGATCCGCTGGTGAAGGAGTTGGAGTTGGCGGAGGATCTTGCAAAGCGGATCGTCGAGGTCTGCGCGGCCGAGGCGAAGATTGTGCAAGCGGAGATGGAGAAGGAGAAGGAGAAGGAGAAGGCTAAGGCTAAGGCGCAAGCGTCCTTGTCGGAAGGCGGCGAAGGAACCTCGACTTCTGAAGCGGCATCCGAAGGGACGTCCGAAGAGACGTCCGAAGAGACGTCCGAAGCGGCTTCTGAAGCGACGCCAGAGTCGGCACAGGACGAGCAGGAAGTGGGAGAAGGGGAGGAGGCGGGGGAGAGCCCGGCGGTTTCGGCGGCTGTGGCCGCGGATGTGGCGGGAGATTCATCCGCAGTAGAGGCGGATGACTCCAGCTCGGCCCTGGAAGGAACGGGCGCGAACGTAGGGACTGAAGCGCCGGTGTCAATGGACGAAGCAGAGGGGACAGAACGGAAGCCTGTGTCGAGCGAGACGTCGGCGAGTGATCCGGCTTCGTCGTCGACCTAGGTCGTGTCATTCCGTTCCTGTGGCGTCACCGCGGGAGCGGTGTGAACGCAGGCGGGATGCCTGTCCCACAGTTTGATTGCGGCCGAAGGTCGCGCTGTGCTGTGTCACAGAGGAGATGTCTGTTGTACAGGAGTTTCAAGGCGCACTCCTGGAAGACGCCACAGTGATCGGCGAGGCATCGCACGTGTTGGGCGGATGAGGTTGTGTCACTGGCTGGCGGTCGGCAGGGCCGGCGAGAGCCGTGAAACGAGCGTTGTCGTGGAGATGAGTTTTGGCAGAGAAGAAGAAACGTGTGCATCACTTGGCGAAAGAGCTTCTCGTCAAGAGTAAGACGATCATCGAGAAGTGTCACGCCGAAGGGATCGATATCAAGAACCACATGCACGTGGTGTCGGCCGGTCTGGAGGCGACGATCCGTGAATGGTTCAGTGATGGTGCGCACACGACAACGCTGGAGGAATCTGGGCGTGTCGACCTCGCCGTTGTGCGCGTCAAGCCAAAGAGGACGCGGAAGAAGAAGGGTGCGACAACGGTGGAAGCAGAAGGCGCGGTGGCAACGATGGAGGCGCCGGCAGCCGAAGCTGTGCTCGAGTCGAAGCCCAAGGCTGACGAGAAAGCAGAGACACCCAAGCGCAAGAGTCCGAAGGAGGTTGCCGGTGAGGTCGCGGAGGGAGCGGTGGTCGTGGCGTTGGAGGCGCCGGCCGTGGTTGATGGCGAGGCAGCCCCCACCGTGCCTGCGTCCATGGAAGAAGTCGAGACGACGGTCGTCGTCGAACCGTCCGTGCCTGTCGCCGAACCGAGCGAGGCGCCGCCGATTGCGCCGGCTCCTGAAGCTCCGCCTGCCGCAGCGCCGCCTTCGGGTGCCGACGAAGAGGCGTCGCCGGCCGCGGCTGCGGCCGCATCCGCACCTGACGCATTGGAGGCCAGCCCTCCGGAACAGCCCCCCCTCGCCGGGCCACAGAATATTCCCGAGCCTGCGAAGCTGAGTGGCCCGAAGGTCGTACGCTTTGACAAGCCGGAAGTCGTGGATCGGCCTCGGCCCCAGCGTTCGTCGACGTTCACGCCGGGCCGGCCTGCAGCCCGCGGACCGGCGACGAAGGAAGAAGGCGCCGATGAGTCGCAGAAGGAGCGTGGTCGCGGTCGCGGCGGTCGTCCAGGAAGCCCTGCTGCTGCCGCCGCTGCTGCCAAACGCGGTCATCCGCGACGCGGCATGCGAGATACCCGCGACCTTGCGGCCGAGAAATTCCGTGAGTGGCGAGACCGCGATCTGGAAGAGCGTCGTGAGCGATTGAGTCATGCGTCCGGCCGCGGCATCGGCGGATTGCGCGCGATAGAAGGCAGGCAGGGCGCTCGTCGGTCGGGTCAACGCACCCCGCAGGTCATTGCCAAGAGGGACAAGGTCGAGCTGAGTGAGCCGATCCTCATCAAGGACATGTCTCGCGAGACGGGCATCACCGCGATGGAGATCGTAGGCGAACTGGTGCGTAACCATGGGGTGATGGTCGGGGTCAACAGCGGCATCAGCAGCGAACACGCGCAGTTGATCGCGGTAGAGTACGGCATCGAGTTGACGGTCCGAGCGGCGAAGAGCGGGATGGAGAAGCTGGCGGAGGAACATACGGCGTTGACACGAGATCATATGGAGCCGCGGGCGCCGGTGGTGACGGTTCTCGGACACGTTGACCACGGGAAGACGAGCCTATTGGATCGGATTCGTGAGTCGGCCGTTGCGTCGGGTGAGGCCGGCGGCATCACGCAGCACATCGGGGCGTCGCGGGTGAAAGTCAACGACAAATGGGTGACTTTCCTGGATACACCGGGGCATGCGGCGTTTACGGCGATGCGGGCGCGTGGGGCGGACATGACGGACGTGGTGGTTCTGGTGGTGGCGGCGGACGACGGCGTGATGCCGACGACGGTCGAGGCGATCAATCACGCGAGGGCGGCGTCGGCAACCATCGTCGTGGCATTGAACAAGATCGACTTGCCGCACGATCTTCCGAAGATTTACGGTCAGCTTGCCGAACACGGATTGACGCCGAGTGGTGAGTGGGGGGGGGAGACGGATGTCGTCAAGACGTCGGCCGTGACGGGCGAGGGTGTCAACGACTTGCTGGAGCACCTGGCAACGTTGAGTGAGGTGATGGAGTTGCAGGCGGATGCGACGGTTCCGGCGACGGGCGTCGTTATCGAGGCGGAGCGCAGCGGCGCTACGGGCAGCCTCGCTCGCGTGTTGGTGCAGGAAGGCACATTGAAGAAGGGCGACGTGATCGTGTGCGGTGCGGCGCATGGTCGCGTTCGGACGCTACGGAATGCGTCCGGGAAGCAGGCGAAAAAGGCGGGGCCGTCGACGCCTGTTGAGGTAACGGGGCTGAACGATGTTCCGTCGTCGGCGGATCGGTTCTTCGTCGTTGACAGTGCGCGCCGAGCCAAGGACATCGCCCAAGAAATGTCGGCTCAGCGTCGCGAGCAGGCGTTGGTGCAAACCGCGAAGCCGACGAATCTGGAATCCGTGCTGGCCAGCGCGGTCGAGGGCAGGATACCTGAGTTGCAGGTCATCGTCCGTGCGGACGTTCAGGGGTCCGTGGACGTATTGCAGAAGACGCTGTCGGAGTTTCCCCGTGATCAGGTCAAGCTCGGCGTCATTCACGCGGGCGTCGGGACGGTGACGGAATCGGATATCGTGTTGGCGCAAGCGAGCAACGCGATCATCGTGGCGTTCCACGTGGTCCCGGACGCGGCCATAGTGAAAATGGCCGACAGCGTCGGCGTGGATATTCGCAGCTACCGTGTGATTTACCGACTGATAGACGATATTCGCAAGGCGTTGGAGGGTTTGCTGACGCCGGACGAGCGGCTCGAGTCTCGAGGCCGGGCCGAGGTTCGGGAGGTTTTCACCGTTTCCCGCATTGGGAAGGTCGCCGGTTGCTACGTGGTGGACGGCGCGATCAGCCGTTCACACAAGGTGCGAGTGGTGCGAGACGGCGTTCCGGTGAAGGAAGACGGCGTGATCGATTCGTTGCGGCGATTCAAGGATGACGTGAAGGAGGTTCGTAGCGGTTTCGAGTGCGGGATTCGCGTCGAGGCTTACGACGACTTGAAGCCCGGCGACGTGGTTGAGGCGTTTGAAGTGGTGAAGGTTGCCAAGACGCTGGATTAGGAAGGATCAAAGTCGAAAGTCGAAAGTCGAAAGTCGAAATACGCTGCATCGCGACGTTTAGCCGCAACCCGAAGGGAAGCGCGAGGGAAAGGATGACGGATGGAGGATGAAACACCGGCGAGACGCCGGTGCCACAGACGCCGGTGCCACGAATGCGGCGGGTATCATCCTTCGTTTTCCGCCTGTGAGCATTCATCGCCTTGCGTTGCCGTTTCATGGTAGTTGGCTTACTGCATCTGAGTCTTGTCATCCCTGATGCGATGTCGCTGAAGGACAAACGTCGCGTGATCAAAGGGTTGAAGGACCGGCTGGGGAGTCGTCACAACGTGTCGGTCGCCGAGGTCGGCGGTCTGGACGAACATCGTCGTTGCGAATTGGCCGTTGCGATGGTGTCGAATGATCGTCGCTTCGTCGAGAGTTGTCTTTCGAAGATCGTGGATGAGGTGCGTCAGAAAAGATTGTTGACGATGGTTGACTATGAGATCGAGCTACTTTGAAATGTGTGTCGGCCGAGGTGGTCGGGCATGGGCTTGGGGGGCGGATGTCCTACCGTAAGGCCAGGCTGTCGCACACGGTGCGTGATGTGGTGAGTGACGCGATCGCGAACCACGTTTGGGATCCGCGCGTCAGTGATTTCACGAGCGTGACGCGCGTGGAGATCTCGCCGGATATGCGTTCGGCCGCGGTTTTCGTGAGCGTGATGGGGTCCGACTCGGATTCGGCCACGACGATGAGAGGGCTGGAAAGCGCCAGAGGCATGATCCAGACTCGCTTGGCGCGTCAGTTGGATATCCGTCATTGTCCGATCATTCGGTTTCACATCGACGCCGGGTTGAAAACCGCGATTGACACGATTCGGCAAATCGACGAGATCGATGTTTCGGAGTCTTCCCAGGAGCCGCCTGACGATGTGGGCTCGGCGCGTGTGGAGCCGGAGGACGGCCACACGGGACCGGCCGCGAATATTTGAGTCATTCCATGAAAAAGAAGACGATTGCCGAGTATGCCCGACAGATCAAGAAGTTGTTCACCAAGCTCAGGAAGGCGGGCGGCAAGGTTTCGCTACCGCCGGTTGATGATCCGATGGACCAATTGCTTCGAGGCGCCCTGAGTACGTACGCATCTGAGACGCGTGCGGACGCGGCGTTGGCAAAGCTGCGCGGCGCCATGGTGGATCTGAATGAACTTCGCGTGACACCGGTTTCGGAGATTATCGAAGTCATCGGAGTGGACTATCCGTCCTGCCGATCGGCCGCGGAGGAAATCTCGCGGGCATTGAACGCCGTTTACAATCGCGTACACGGGCAAGATCTTGGATTTTTGAAGGGGTCATCCCGGAAGGCCGCCGAGAGCTTTCTGGCGTCGTTGGACGGCGTCGGCGATCACGCGAAGGCGTCAGTGATGCTCCGTTGCTTCAAGAGCCATGTGATTCCCGTGGATGCGAATATGCATGTGTTCTTGAAGAAGAACGGCTACGTTCCTGAAGGCGCGACAGTGGAGGATGCTCAGAAACTGCTGACTCGGCAGATCAAAGAGCGTGATGGGGTGACGTTCTACGTGTTGGCCAAGCGCTACGCCTCGGTCCACGCACCGCGCAAGATCGCGAAGAAGGCTGCAAGCAAGCGTGAACCAACCCCCGTGGTCGACCATAAGGCGGCACGAAAGCCCGAGGCGAAGGCTGCGGCGAAGACGGCCGTTAAGGCAGGGGGGGCGGCCAAAGCGAAGGCGCCTGGGGCCAAGCCACGCGTGAAAGCTGAAGATGAGGCGGCCAAACTGCGGGCCAAGGCCAAGGCAAGGCGAAAGGACAAGGCGGCCAAGCCGGCGATGACCGCGAAGCAGGTCAAAAAGGCGAAGGCGGCGTCGGCCAAAGCATCCAGACGAAAGACGAGCATCCCCGGCGTGACGGTTCCGAAAAAGAAGCCCGTAACGAAAAAGCCGGCCGGTGGATCCAGATCGCGGAGGTCCGCCGGTCGTCGCAGCGGCTAGTGTTCCGTTACTGCCCAGTTGATGGTCAAGTAGGTCAAGTATGTCGGGTCCGCAGACCCGACACAAAGGTTTGTAACGTGTTCATGAATTTGTCGGGCCTGCGGACCCGACCTACACGACTGCACACAAAAGGTTCCCGCCCATTTCATTGGCTTGATTCCTCGAATCACGGTGACGGAGCATTGAGCCCGCCGGGCTCGTTACGGAGGACGCAGCCACGATGTTCATGTCAGTGTTGAATATCCTGCGTGGCGGCATGTTCGTGATC
>JAUVGW010000395.1 GCA_030593565.1 Phycisphaerae bacterium
GCCACGCGCATCAGCGATACCGTCGTCACGCACGGCAATGAAGTAGACGTCTACCACGACGCGGAACGGGCTTTTCTTGCACTCAGTCTGGCCATCGAATCGGCCCGATCCCACATCCACATGGAATACTACATCTACGCCGACGACGAGACCGGCCGCGCGATGCGCGACCTGCTGATCAAGAAGGCGCGCGAGGGCGTCGAGGTCCGCCTGTTGCTCGATGCCGTCGGCTGCTGGAAGCTCCGGCGGTCGTTCGTGAAATCCATGCAGCGGGAGGGCGTCACGGTGGCGTTCTTCCTGCCGTGGGGCCTGACGCGACGACGTTTCCAGCTCAACTGCCGTAACCACCGCAAGCTCACCGTGGTCGACGGCAATCTCGGGTTCTTCGGCAGCAAGAACATCGCGGACGAATACCTCGGCCGGCGCAACGCATCCACGACATGGCGCGACACGCACCTGCGCGTCGCCGGCCCCAGCGTCGCGCAATTGCAGGAAATCTTCGTCGAGGACTGGCACTTCGCCACCAAGGAGGACCTGTCGTCCGACCGGTACTTCCCGGAACCGACCATCGCCGGCGATCGGCTGGTCCAGCTCGTGCCCAGCGGCCCGGATCGCCGGGCGGGCGTCCTGCATCAAATGTTAAATGCCGCCGTCTCGGACGCGACTCGGTCCGTCTCGCTCCTGACGCCGTATTTCGTGCCGGACGGAGCGATGCACCTCGCCCTGACATCGGCGGCCTATCGCGGCGTACGCGTGCAACTCCTGGTCCCGTGCAGGTCCGACCACTGGCTCGTATTGTGGGCAGGCCGCAGCTTCTACCGGGAACTTCTGGAGGCCGGCGTCGAGATATATGAATATGACAAGGGGATGCTGCACTCGAAGGAGGTGATCATCGATCAACGATGGGCGATGGTCGGCTCGGCGAACATGGACGTCCGAAGCTTCAAGATCAACTTTGAACTCACAAGCGTCCTGTATGATGAGGGACTGGCCTTCGCGCTTCAGGCCGATTTCGACCGACTCCGCGATCAGGCCCACCGCCAGACGATTCGCCGGATCAAGGATTGGACCTATGGCCAGGAATTGGCCGCCGGCCTCGCCCGGCTCGCGACGCCCCTGTTATGATCGGTGCGGCGATCCGCGATCGGAGTAGCGTCGGCCCCCTGTGGCCGACGTATCAGCGAACAAAGGCCTCGGCTCCGTTAACGTCGGCCACGGGGGGGCGACGCTACGCGCTGCTTGTGTTCGTAGCGGCCGACGCCCCTGTCGGCCGCCGGAAACCGTTGGTATTCTACGTCCGACACGGGGGTTGGACGCTACGTTTTCTCTGAAATAGCTCAACGTCGTCCCACCGACAGTAGGAAACGGTCATGACATACCTCGCAGCTTCCATCTTCGGCGACTCGATCGAGGAAGTTCGGCAACGTTTCAAGACCGCGACCGACCTCGGCGCCGACATGATCGAACTACGTCTCGACTTGATGGAAGGCATCGACGACGACAACATCCGCTCACTGGTGCAGAACAAACCCGCCGACGTGCCCGTCATCATTACCATTCGCTCGAAGGCTGAAGGCGGCGATTGGGACGGCCCCGACGCCGACCGAATCGACCGCCTAATCGCATTTGGCGCCGTCGGCGACTATGTCGACGTGGAGTGGGCCGTTTGGAAGAACACCGCGAGCCTGCGCCGGGAACTGGCATCGCTCCGAAGCCGGGACGGCAACACACCGGACGAGGATCGCGAAGGCCCCGCTACGGGGGGCGGATGCCCCCCCAGCCTGATCTTCTCTCATCACGACATGACGTCGCGCCCCCCAACTCTCCAAGCCGGCATTGTGGCCATGCTGGCCAACCCGGGCTGTGAAGTCCCGAAACTCGCCTGGCGATCGCGCTCGATTCGCGACAACTTCGAGGCTTTCGAGTTGATGCGGCAAAGCCCGCGGCCGGTGATCGCGGTCTGCATGGGCGAGGAAGGACTCGCCTCGCGCGTCCTCGCGAGGAAGTTCGGCGCCTTCGCCACCTTCGCCGCCGTGACACCGGGCACGGAGACGGCACCGGGCCAGGTGTCGCTGGACCAGATGAAGGACCTGTATCGCTGGGACGCGATCGACGAACAGACCCGAGTCTTCGGCGTCATCGGCGACCCCGTCCGACACTCGTTGAGCCCGTTCGTTCACAACGCTGCGTTCGAGACCACCGGTGAGAACGCCGTGTACCTGCCGATGCCGGTCAGCCCTTCGTACGAGGCCTTCAAGGCCTTCATGGTCGAGGTGCTTGCCCGCCCGTGGCTCGACGTCGGGGGCTTCAGCGTGACGCTCCCCCATAAGGTCAACGCCCTACGATACTTGCGCGAAGCGGGCGGGCAGGCTGACCCACGCGCCGGTCGTGTGGGGGCCGTCAATACGTTCGTGGTCTCACCCGATGGCTCCCTCGAAGGGCACAACACAGACGCTGATGCCGCAATCGCAGCCATCCTGTCCGGATTTGATCGTCCGAAGACCCACCTTGAAGGTCTCCCCGTTGCGGTGTTGGGGGCCGGCGGAGCCGCCCGCGCGATCGTAGCCGGGCTGACCGATGCCGGAGCGAAGGTCACGATCTTCAACCGCACGGAGCCCACAGCGCAGAAGCTGGCCACGGAGTTTGGCTGCGAGTGGCAACCGTGGGAAGCGCGGATCCAAGCCGACGTTGGGCTGCTCGTAAACTGCACCAGCCTGGGACTTCACCCCAACGTGGAGGCATCGCCGCTGCCCGCGGACGGCATGCGGGAGGGCATCGCCGTTTTCGACACCGTTTACAATCCACCACAGACCCGCCTGCTGCGGGATGCCGGCGGCCGTAGATGCCTCACCATCGACGGCCTCGCCATGTTCGCCCACCAGGCACAGGCCCAGTTCCGCCTGTGGACGGGCCACAATCTCCCCGTGTCGACATTCCAACAAGCAGCGAGATCAGCCCTCGCGGCCTCAGAACCTGTGTGAGAAGCCAGGCGTCTGATCAGAGCCAATCGGGTGTTCAGAGCCCCAAGCGTTAGCGCGGGGTCTTCGTGGACGGACCATTGGTCTTCGGACCCGCTCGCTTACGCTCGGGGCTCTGATTGCCAACCCCGGCGAGTCCACTTGACAGCCGATTCGCCACTTGGAACCGCCGAACAGAACGATGCCGACATGAATGCCCTGGACATCGCCATTCGCGGAAGCACGAACCGCGTATATCATGTACAATGCTGAGCGAGATGAGTGGGATGGCTGAGGCCGATCGGCTCCGCCGTGCGAAGTGATTGACCAAGGGCGTTGTTGTGCGCAAGATGCCTCCTCACCAGGCCGAT
This sequence comes from Phycisphaerae bacterium, assembly GCA_030593565.1. Lineage (GTDB taxonomy): Bacteria > Planctomycetota > Phycisphaerae > UBA1845 > UTPLA1 > JAFGQA01. The sequence continues at coordinate 3,329 of JAUVGW010000395.1, forward strand.
GGTGTTGGCTGGTGCAATCGGCGGACGACACAAGCAGCGAACAGATGAAACTTCTGTATTGTTCAGATCTACACGGCAACGAGGGGCACTATGATCGCCTCGTCGCCGTGGCCAAGGCTCAACTCCCGACCGTGGTGGTCCTGGGGGGCGACTTGCTCCCTGACGACTCCGCCCTCGATCCCCAGACCATGGGCCGCGGACAAGCAGAATCCGTCCATCGGCAGTTCAAAGCATTTGTCACGGCCTTGCGACGCGCGTGCGAGTGTAAAGCCGTGCTCGTCATCTTCGGCAACCACGAGTGGGTCAGCAGCGCCGATGAGATGCAGCGACTGGCCGACGGCGAGCTTCTGACGATCCTCGATCACAAGAAAGCCGTCGAAATCGATGGCCTCAGCTTCCTGGGCTACCCCTATACGCCGCCCACGCCGTGGTTCGTCAAGGACTTCGAGCGCCTGGACAAGCCCGGCGATCGGCTGCCGCTCCTCGGTGGCGCACGGTGGGACAAGCGTTTTTCTCGGGCGGCGTCGCACGGAGCCCACCTTCTTTTTGACGGCGAGACCACCATCGCGAACGACATGGCCGAGATCAGCGCTCCGGCGAATCCGTGGGTGTTCGTGGCCCATGCTCCGCCGTTCGGCACGAATCTGGACAAGAGCCGAAGCGGCAAGCCATGGGGATCACGCGCCGTTCGCGAGGCCATCGAGAAACATCAGCCGTTGCTGTCGCTCCACGGCCATGTCCACGAATCTCCCGAGGTCAGCGGGAGCTTTCGTCAAGAAATCGGAGCGACCACCGCCATCAACGCCGGACAAATCGATCGGGAGCTCAAGTACGCCTTGATTGAGATCGATGTCGCCGCCGGCAAGATCACCGAGATTCGGCACGGGCAGCAGTCGTGAACCTGATCCTTGTGGGCTACCGTGGCAGTGGAAAAAGCACGGTGGGAGTCATTCTCGCCAAGCGTCTCGGCTGGTCATTTGTTGACCTTGACGAGTTGATCGTCCGACGGGCCGGGTGCGTCATCGCGGATATCTTCGCCCGCGAGGGCGAGGCGGGATTCCGCAATCGAGAGCGGGATGCCTGTCAGTCGCTGCGCAAAACGCATCAGCAAGTCATCGCTGTTGGCGGCGGTGCCGTCACGGATCCGGAAACCCGCTCGTCGATCG
>JAUVGW010000304.1 GCA_030593565.1 Phycisphaerae bacterium
GCCGTCGGTTCACTGTGATGTGGTGGGCGCGGTGGAAGATGCGTATCGGGAACTGCATCTGATGCCGACGTTGCCTGTGCGGGGGGTGCGGCATTACGGTGCGGCGTGGGGTCATGCGTATGAGGTTGGGCGACAGAGCGCGGCGACCTCGATTACGCGTCAGGCGGTGTGTGGGTTCGATTTTTCGGCGTTGATCGAGCGGGCGTATGCGGACGGGGTGCGTGTGTTTGTGGAGGTCGGGCCGCAGGGATCGTGCACGCGGATGATTGGGAAGATCCTGGCTGGCAAGGCGCACATTGCGCGTTCGGCGGACGTCAAGGGCGAGGGGGCGGCGCGGACGATTTTGAACGTGGTGGCGGCGTTGGCGGCGGCGGGTGTGCCGGTGCGGCTGGACGCGTGGTACGGGGGCGAGACGCGCGCGGTGGGTCATGCGTCGGCTAAGGCGGCGGGGGCGACGGACGTGGTGGTGCCGATTGGGGGTGATGGGCCACGACCGTTGTTGCCTGTCGGGGGCGTGGTTTCAGATCAGCCCGTGTCGGACGGTGTCGAAGTTGGATCGCGGTCGGTGTCCGGCGGCGCGGCGTCGCTGCCGACGGACGGTGCCGACGGTATGGTTGCCGCGGCGGCAGCGACTGCGAAGGCGCACGAGGCTTTCCTGGCATTCTCGGCGGCGGCCGCGGAGGGGATACGGGACGTGCTGGCGTTTCAGTCGCGTCCAGCGGGGGGGGAAACGTCAGAAAGTCGAAACGTCGAAACGTCGAGACGTTCGGATGGGAGGATGTCGGGATGCCTTGAAGATGGGGCGCTTGTTGGTGAGGCGGCTACCCCCCGACAAGAAGACCGGCGAGACGCCGATGCTCCCCGGCTTGCGGAGGACCGGCTTGCGGAGGACCGGCTTGACACAAGCCGGCTCGGTGGGTCGGGGGCCCCTGATGGGTTTGGAGTTCCTGCGTATTCGCGGGAGGCTTGTTTGGCGTTTGCGGTGGGAACTGTGGGGGAGGTGTTGGGGGCGGAGTTTGCGGAGGTTGATTCGTATGCGGTGCGCGTCCGGCTGCCGGCGGAACCATTGATGCTTGTGGATCGGATTCTGTCCGTGGAGGCCGAGAAGGGTTCGCTGAAGGGTGGGCGGATCGTCACGGAGCACGACGTGCCGGTCGGGGGGTGGTATCTGGATGGGGGGAAATGCCCGATCTCGATTGCGGTGGAGGCTGGGCAGGCGGATCTGTTTCTGTGTTCCTATTTGGGGATTGATCTGGCGGTCGAGGGGACGCGGTCGTATCGTCTGCTTGACGCGGTTGTGACGTTTCATCGGGAGTTACCGCGGGCGGGGGAGGTGATTCGTTACGAGATCACGATCGACCGGTTCGTGCGTCAGGGGGAGACGTACCTGTTTTTCTTCCGTTTTGACGGGCGGATTGGGGATGAACTGGTCCTGACCATGCGCGACGGTTGTGCGGGATTTTTCACGGATGCGGAGATCGAGGCTTCGGGCGGGATTATTCTGACTGATGACGATCTGGCGCCGGCTGAGGGGCGTGTTGTGGCGGACTGGCGACCGCTGACGCCTGTGTCGGCTGCGTCGTATGGTGACGAGCAGGTCGCGGCGTTGCGGGTGGGGGATTTGGTGGGGTGTTTCGGGTCGTCGTTCGAGGGGCTTGGTCTGCGTGATCCGTTGCGTCTGCCGGGTGGACGGATGAAGCTGTTTGATCGGGTGTTGGAGTTGGACCCGAACGGTGGGCGGTTTAGGTTGGGGCTGATTCGCGCGGAGGCGGATATCCACCCGGATGATTGGTTCCTGACGTGTCATTTCGTGGACGACATGACGATGCCCGGTACGTTGATGTATGAGTGTTGTCTGCATGCGTTGCGGTTTTTCCTGTTGAGAATCGGGTGGGCGGGGGAGCGCGCGGGCGTTTGCTACGAGCCTGTGCTGGGCGTGAGCAGCGCGCTGCGCTGTCGGGGGCCGGTGACGGAGGATACGAAGAAGGTTGTCTATCAGGTTGAGATCAAGGAGATCGGGTATGGGCCTGAGCCGTACGTGATCGCGGATGCGTTGATGTTTGCGGATGGCAAGCGGGTCGTGCAGATGACGGACATGGCGTTGAGGGTGAGCGAGCTGAGTCGGGAGCAGATCGAGGCGCTGTGGGAACGTCGGCAGGTGAGCGAGGGCGAAATCGTCGACGGTTTAGTAGCCCGTGGTAAAAGGGAAAACGGCGGCATAGAAATGCCGGTGCCTCCCGGGAATACCGGCGAGACGCCGATGCTCCCCGTGAAAACCACCGGCGAGACGCCGATGCTCCCCGTGAAAACCACCGGCGAGACGCCGGTGCCACAGTTTTGCCATGGGCTACCAGTCGCATCTGCGACTGTTGATGAAACTGCGGTGCGTGGTAATGGTGCGGTAGGAAACGGTAAAGATGGGTTCGAGAAGGGATTCTCGCACCAGCGGGGACGTCCGACACGGGGGTCGGACGCTACGAACGGAGCTGTTGTGCGTGGTATTGGTGCGGCATCCGGCGCCGGGGCCTTGGCGATCTACGATACGGACCGGATTTTGGCGTTTGCGATTGGTAAGCCATCTGAGGCGTTTGGAGAGCCGTATCGTGTGTTTGATGAGGAGCGGCGTATCGCGCGGCTTCCGGGACCGCCGTATCAGTTTCTGGATCGGGTCGTGTTGATCGAGCCGGAGCCGTGGCGGCTGGAGCCCGGTGGGTGGGTGGAGGCGGAATACGATGTGCCACCTGATGCCTGGTATTTCCGGGCGAACCGGCAAGCGTCGATGCCGTTTTGCGTCTTGCTTGAGATTGGATTGCAGCCGTGCGGGTGGCTGGCGGCGTATCTGGGATCGGCGCTGCGGAGTGAGACAGACATGTCGTTCCGCAATCTAGACGGCCTGGCTGTGCTGCACGAGGAGGTGTTTCCAGACGCGGGGACGTTGCGGACGCGTGTTCGGATGACGAATGTGTCCGAGGCGGGTGGGATGATCATCGAGAAGTTCGATTTCCAGATTCTGCGCGAGGGCCGACTGGTGTATGGAGGCGAGACGGCGTTCGGATTTTTCTCCGCGGAGGCGCTTGCTCGGCAGGTCGGGATTCGTGATGCAAAGGCGCGGGCGTATGTGCCTACGGAGCAGGCGCCGGCGTTTGGGCGGCGGTTTGCGTTGGAGGGAATCGCGCCGTTGACGCCTGATGACTGCGGCGGCGGTGTGGAGCCGTGTGCTGTGATGCCGGCGCGTGCGTTGCAGATGATTGACGAGATTGAGGTGCTGGACGGTGATGGCGGGCCGCACGGATTGGGGTATGTTCGGGGAACGGCGACGGTTGATCCAGATGCTTGGTTTTTCAAGGCGCATTTCTATCAGGATCCGGTGTGGCCGGGGTCGTTGGGATTGGAGTCGTTCCTGCAATTGCTGAAGGCGTATGCGTTGGATCGGTGGGGCGGGGCGCGGGACGGTGCCGGCGGTTCGGCGTGTCGTTTCGAGCCGATCGCGTTGGGGGCGGAGCATCGATGGTCGTATCGCGGGCAGATCACGCCGCCGAATAGGCATGTGGAGGTGGAGGCGGTTATTAAGCGGCGCGAGGATGGGCCGTCGCCATTGGTGGTGGCGGACGGGTTCTTGAAGGTGGACGGCGTGTACGTGTATGAGATGTGCGATTTTGGGCTGCGGTTGGTGGAATGTCGATCCTCGAAAGCCGAAATCCGGAAAGCCGAAAGCCGAAATCAGATGTATGGCTGCCAGTGACCGGTGGGAACAAGGTGGAATGAATGGGGGCGGGCAAACAGGTATGCGATCCGTGGGCTTGGGGGCGACGTGGTGGCTGACGTGATTCGATTCACGAAGATGCACGGACTCGGGAACGATTACGTGTACATCAACTGCTTCGAGGAGCGGTTGGACGGCGTGGACCTTCCCGCGTTGGCGCGGGCGGTGAGTGATCGGCATCGTGGGATTGGTTCGGATGGGCTGATTTTGATTCGGCCGGTGAGCGGGGATGCGTTGGCGGGTGCGTCGGCCGGTGCCGCGGGGCATGGACGTGCGACTGCAGACGTTCGGATGGAGATGTACAACGCCGATGGCTCGCGTGGGGAGATGTGCGGCAACGGGATTCGGTGTGTGGCGAAGTATGTCGTTGACCACGGCGTGGTGTCTGGTGTTGCCGATGACACGGCGGAGCATCCTGTCGCGGACGCGCGAATGGTACGAGTTCAGACGGATCGCGGGGTGTTGACGGTATGGGCGATGCCTCGCGATGGCGCGGTGGAACGCGTGCGCGTTGACATGGGGTTGCCCATACTGGAGCCGCGACAGATACCGGTGGCGGTTGGCGACGGGGATCGATGCATGGGGGTGGTGCTGCGGGTTGGTGATGAACCGTACAAGATGACGTGTGTGTCGATGGGGAATCCGCACGCGGTGATTTTTGTGTCGTCGATGGAAAGTGTGGACCTGGAGGCTATTGGTCCGCAGATTGAGCGCCACGCGACGTTTCCGAACGGCGTGAATGTGCATGTTGCGTTGGTGGTGTCGCGTGGGGAGGCGGTGATGCGTTCGTGGGAGCGTGGGAGCGGTTTGACGCAGGCCTGCGGGACAGGGGCGTGTGCCGTGCTTGTCGCGGGCGTTCTCGAGGACAGGCTTGGTCGGACGGCGACGATCCATCTGCCGGGCGGAGATTTGTCAGTGGAATGGGCGGCTGCGGCAGGCGGCGGGACTGGTACGGTATTGATGACAGGGCCTGCCGAGGAGGTTTATTGTGGTGAGTGGCCAGCCTATGAGTCACACAGGAATAACGTAAACGGTTGATCCGCCAAACGGCAAGCCAGCAGTCAGCCAATTCACCGGGTTCACAGAACCCGGCTCCGAGGGCGGCACAATCGGTCATGTTATTCCCGCGCGATGTCTTGCTCGCCGGAAGCGGCGGTGATCGAGGGGCGACGGTCGTTGATTGACGATTACCGATTGACGGTTGTTGATCGTGGATCGAGAATCAGGCTCAGCGACAGCGGTTTGTTGCGTGCGGGAGTGGCGGATTGGAAAATCGTCTGATCGAATGTGTCGGCATCGGCACGGATATCCACCGGTTGCAGTCGGGTGGTCCGTTGCGCCTGGGGGGAGTGGAGATTCCGTTCGACCAGGGCTTGCTGGGTCACAGCGACGGCGATGTTGTGCTGCACGCGGTGACGGATGCGATCCTCGGCGCGGTCGGCTTGCCGGATATCGGCGAGCGGTTTCCGGATAGCGATGCCCGATATCGTGGCGCGGACAGCGGCGCGCTGTTGTCGGAGGTTGTGGCGGACGTCGGTTCGCGCGGGTGGGCTGTGGTGAATGTGGATGTGGTCGTCCATGCGGAGCGTCCGAAGTTGTCGGCTCACAAGGGTGCGATCCGGGGCCGTGTGGCGGCATTGTTGGGTTTGCCTGCGGACCGTGTCAGCATCAAAGCGAAGACGAACGAGGGGCTTGATGCCGTGGGGCGCGGAGAGGCGATCGGCTGTACGTGTGTGGTTGGGCTGTGTCGGTCGCCCGACAGGAAGTGAGGATCAGCCGGCGGCGGTCATGTGTGGGACGAGCCGGTGTTTGCGCGGCTGTGTGGTGCAGCGATAGGAATAGGATTTAATGACGCTACGAGTATACAACACGTTGAGCGGTGAGAAGGAGCTGTTCGAGCCAAAGGAGCCCGGGAAGGTGGGGATCTACCTGTGTGGGCCGACGGTGTACAAGCCGGCGCACATCGGGCATGCCGTTGGGCCGGTGATTTTCGATACGATCAAGCGTTACTTGTCGTTCAAGGGTTACAGGGTCACGTTGGTGGTGAACGTGACGGATGTGGAGGACAAGCTGATCGCCGAATCGGCCGAGCGCGGTTTGCCGGTCCCCGAGATCGCGCGTGAACTGGAACAGCAGTACGTCGAGGCCATGAACGCGTTGGGTGTGCGGTCGATCGACCACATGCCTCGGGCGAGCGAGCACATGCAGGAGATCATCGATCTGATTCAACGACTGGCGGATCGAGACATGGCCTACGAGGTGGACGGGGACGTCTACTTCGACGTGAGCAAAGACGAGGACTATGGGAAGCTGACGAACAGGAACCCGGAGGAGCAATTTGCGGGGACGCGCGATGGGTTGGTCCATACTGCGAAGCGGAACGCGGGCGATTTCGCGTTGTGGAAGGCTGCGAAACCTGATGAGCCGGATGACGTGAAGTTTGATTCGCCGTGGGGCAAGGGGCGGCCGGGTTGGCACATCGAGTGCTCCGCGATGGCCATGAAATACCTTGGCAAGACGTTCGACATTCACGGCGGCGGGCTGGATCTGAAGTTCCCGCACCATGAAAACGAGATTGCGCAGGCGGAGTCGGCGACGGGCGAGCCGTTTGTGAAGTACTGGCTTCACAACGGACTGACGCGATTCAACACGAAGAAGATATCGAAGTCTGATCCCGAGTTCGAGAAGATCATGGCTTCACTGCAATTGA
>JAUVGW010000211.1 GCA_030593565.1 Phycisphaerae bacterium
CGTCGTGTGGATCTGCGGCTCGTGTTCGGCCGACAGGCGGATGACCTTCGCGTAGCAGCCGCCCTGGTTGTTGAACACGCCGTCGTCGCTCCAGCCGTGTTCGTCATCGCCGATGAGCTGTCGCTTTGGGTCGGCCGACAGCGTCGTCTTGCCCGTGCCCGACAGGCCGAAGAACAGCGCGACGTCGCCGGCGTCGCCGACGTTCGCCGAGCAGTGCATCGCCATCACGCCCTTCAGCGGCAGCAGGTAGTTCATGACGGTGAAGATGCTCTTCTTGATCTCGCCCCCGTAGCTCGAGTTGGCGACGATGCCCAGACGCTCGGCGAAGTTCAGCAAGATGGCGGTGTCCGTCCGTGTGCCGTCGATCCGCGGATCGACCTTAAAATTTGGGGCTGCAATCAGCGTAAACTCCGGCACATGGCGTCGCAGTTCGTCCTGATTGTCCGTCGTCAGGAACATGTTCCGCGCGAAGTGGCTGTGCCACGCCTTCGTCGTAATAATGCGGACGGGCATCTTGTACTCGGAATCGGCGCAGACGAAGCAGTCCTGAACGAACAGCTCCTCGTCCTGCAAGAACGCCTGCAACCGCGTCAGCACGCTATTGAACGTCGACACGCTGGCGGGTCGGTTGTACTCACCCCACCAGATCTTGTCTTCGTTCTCATGTTCCTTGACGACATACTTGTCAGCCGCCGCCCGCGCGCTCCACTTGCCCGTGTTCACGATGAAGGGCCCGCCGCGCACGAGGTGCCCCTCGTTACGAAAGACAGCCTCCTCCACAAGGGCGCACGTGGGCAGATTCCAGAACACACGCTCCAGGTGCTCCAGCCCGTGATTGCTGAGCTTATAATCGCTGGCCAGGTCCTTCGCCTGCTTCGTCGCGGGCGTGTTGAATTCGAGATACTTCATCAGTGCTACTCCGTAGCGAACAGAGTGATCAGTTGTCAGTCATTCAGTTTCTTGTCCAAGGCCTCACAGAGAGTCTTGAAGTGCGGAAGGCGCTCATTGAGCTCGCTCGGGTCAAGTTCTGCGATTAACTCAAATGAACGCTTACCTTTCTTGTACATTCGATCGTGGCCGCACGGGCGGGTGGCGTTCTTCAATTTCTGTTGAACATCGTTTGTCGACCGCGCTTCCAGGCCGTTGAGCGGCGGTAAGGCGCTTTCCTGCAAACACTGGCCAAAGAAACCTCGCAGCGCATTGCGATCAGCCACACACCACGTTTCCATACACTGGACCATTAGCTGAACCTGGTCATCTCCAGCGCCCGCCGGCCTGGACCAGCCATCGCGATCTTGAAGGTGCTCCCAGGCAGCCTTCGTGACGGCCGACTCACTATCAACCAAAAGAATCGGGTGATCGCTAGCGGAGGCGGTGTCGAGAGCGGTCTTGAAATCATCGAACGCCGAATCGCGGCTTCCGCATGGATTCGTTGACGGCATACGTCCCTTGAAGCCGGCCTTCTCGAACAGCTTTTTGAAACCGCGACGACATTCGGTGCGTAGCGAACTACGATCCCCTCCGCCCTCGATGTACAGGCTTACGCTTACCACCGAAGCCCCCCGATTTCGCCTTTGGTCCAAAGATCGCCAAGGCGATATTTTTCAAGCCACTTGGCCAGCTTCTTGGCTTCCAGCCGCTGCATCACCGTTTGGCCGTCGTGCTTCTCACACACGACTATTGCCTCCGGCGTTTCTGTCAAAGAATCAACGAGGATGTCGGAATGCGTGGTCACGACGATCTGAGTTCTTTCGGACGCCTCACGCAGCAGCTTGGCGATGGTCGGAATGATGTCAGGATGCAAACCCAGTTCCGGCTCCTCGATACACACGAGAGGCGGGGGCGATGGGTGACACAGAATCGCCAAAAGGCACAAGTACCGCAGCGTTCCGTCCGACAGACGCGTCGCGGGAATCTCGAAGCTCGACTCATGGAAGAAAACCTGGACTGTCCCTCCTTCAACAGAAACGCCGTAGTCCTCTATTCCATCGTAGAGCTCCCGCAAGTACTCCAAGATGCGTCGCTTTACAGGAGCTTTCCGGCACAACCGGTTCAATACAAGACCCAGATTCGTGGCGTCGGATTTCAGGAAGTCATTTTGCTGATCGGCCTTTTGAGGCTGGCGCAGTGCGGCATACGGGCCGAAGGACCACTCGCGGTACATGCGAGAGCGACCATAAACCTGTCCCAAGTACGTAATCTCGGGATACTGATCCGGATCCTTGATTTGCGAAAGGATCGACTCGTCCAATGCGACATCCGTGCGCTGTAGAGGCCTCTCCCGGCCGAGGCGTGTACGTAACCTTGGCTTGCCCCTAAGAATCCTGAAGTAGACCTCCACATTGGCACCGGGCGTGGACGTATCCGCGTCCTCTATCTGTTCGCCGATCAACTCAAACCTCTGCGCCGATTCCGTGAACTTGATCTCGTGACGAAGCGATTGCGTCCCTTTCGGGTTGTCCACGACTGCTTCGAGCGAGGCGGTCCCTCCAGGTGCGCCCTTCCATATCCAATCGTGAACACCACCTCCTTCACGCACAGGGGTTGCCAGATGCGTCGGCGCAGCGTGCAGCAAGCCAATCGCCTCAATGAGGTTCGATTTTCCGGAGCCGTTCGGTCCAATCAGCACATTCAGGTTCTGCATCGGTAGCGGCGGCGTATCGGGGCCGAACGACAGCAGGTTGCGAAGCGTGATTTCCTGAATCAGCATCGGTCAGCTCCAGTCGCGCACCAGCTTGCGATCGCCGATGTACAGCTCGTTGGGCGAGTTCGGGTCGAGCGCCCATTTCATGCGCTCGACGCCTTCGGTCACGTCCTTGATCGAGCCGCAGTAGCTGATCCGCAGATAGCCTTCCATGCCGAACTCGACGCCGGGCACGGTCACGACCTGCACCTTCTCCAGCAGGAAGTTCGCCAGTCGCGTGGAATCCTTGTCGTAGCTGCTGAAATCGGCGAACAGGTAAAATGTGCCGTCGGGCTTCGTCACGTGGACGCCGTCGAACGAGTTCAGGTGCGCCACGAGCACGTTGCGGTTGTTCTCCAACGTCGTCCGAAGGCTCTCGACCGACGACTGGATGCCGTTGATCGCGCCGACGGCCGCGCGCTGCAATAGCCCCGACGGGCCGGACGTCTGATGGCTCTGAATGTTCGTCATCACCTCGATCAGCTTCTTGTTCGCCACGGCCCAGCCGATCCGAAAACCCGTCATGGCGTACTGTTTCGATACGCCGTTGATAATGATCAGCTTCGACGTTTCCGTCTTGTCCTTGGCGAAGTCCCAGCAGTTGATCCGCTTGCGGCCGTCGAAGATCAGCCGGTGATATATGTCGTCCATGATCAGGTACAGGTCGCGCTTCTCGCAGAACGCCACGATGTCCGCGATGAACTGTTCGGAATACATCGCGCCCGACGGATTGTTCGGGCTGTTGATGATCACCGCCTTGGTGTACGACCCGACGACCTGCTCGATGTCCTGCAAGCGAGGATAAAATGTGCCATCCTCCGGCTTGACTGGCACCGGAATCGCCCCGCACAGCTTCGCCATCTCCGGATAACTCACCCAATAGGGCGCCGGGAAGATGACCTCCTCCTGGGGATTCAGGATCGCCTGCAAGGCGACCATGATGGCCTGTTTCGCACCGCCAGATGCGATGACGTTCTCCGGACCCACGACACGGTTGTAGTATTCGTCCGTGTAGCGAATGACGGCCTGTTTGAGCGCCGGGATGCCGTCCGCCGGCGTGTAGCGAACCTCCCCCGAGTTCAACAGGGCCGCCGTGGCTACGATCGCATCGATCGGCACCTTGCTTTTTGGCTCTCCACCCCCCAGATGGATCACCGGATCACCCTTGGCTCGCAAGATCGCCGCCGTCTCGTTGAGCTTCAACGTGACGGACTCGCTGATACCTTTTCCGATCAAACTTAGACTCATCACGCCACCTTCGGAGTTTGTGGGTTATAATGCCCGCGGTGTCCGCGCCCAAGAGCCCCCGAGCTTGCTCGGGGGGTACACTCCACATGCCGCAAGGCAACCCCCCGACCAAGGTCGGGGGCTCTTGAGACGCTACCGGCACGATCTTTCGCCGTGCTACTGGCCGCGCAGCCCGTAAGTTTCAGGGAATGTCTCATAGATGGCAACACGGCAATTCCTGGACCGGCAAGAATTGCGAGAATGCGATTGCCCTGCTCCTAGTACTTTGTCACGCCTAAATATGCGGGTTGGGTGGTACGGGCGTCTCGCCCGTGCAAGACCATGGCAACCCGATTTCGCACGGGCGGGACGCCCGTACCACCCGATGGTTTAGGCGTGGCAATGCACTAGGGCTCATTCCGCACCCTTGCGAAAAAGTCCGCCCGGAAGTATCGTCAGTCCCACCCAATGGTCGGATTCCCACAGGACCGCGTGCTCCACTCCATCGGCATACATGTTGCAGGCGTCCCCCCTATGGTTGTGTCCCGGTTTATCCGAAACTGCTCGCGATCGTGGAGTACGGGCGTTCTCGATCGATCGGGCTCGTATTTCACAGATCGGACATGTGCTTGGCAAACGCCGCCTGAACCGTCCGCCCGTGCCGCATCCGGTACGGCCCGGCAGGACCGGCTTTCTGGAAGCGAATGAGACCATGAGCGAACTACTCTTAGGCGACGAAGCGGTCGGTCTGGCGGCGATCGATGCCGGGATCAGCGGCATGTTCTCCTACCCGGGCACACCGGCCACGGAAATCTTCGAGTTCGTCGAGGCACGCACCCGCGGCTCCGATACCGTCGTCGCGCGGTGGTCTCCAAACGAGAAGGTCGCCTACGAGGAAGCCCTGGGCATGTCCTTCGCGGGGAGGCGAGCCCTTGTTTCGATGAAGCACGTCGGCCTCAACGTCGCGGCCGATCCCTTCATGAACTCCGCCCTTACCGGCGCGCACGGTGCGCTGGTCCTCGCCGTGGCCGATGACCCGGGCATGCACTCCTCCCAAAACGAGCAGGACTCCCGCATCTACGGCGATTTTGCTTCCGTCCCGATGTTCGAGCCTTCCAACCAGCAGGAAGCCTATGACATGACGCGCGAGGCGTTCGAGATGTCCGAACGCTTCGGATTGCCGGTTCTCCTTCGCCTGGTGACGCGGCTTGCCCACAGTCGGGCGCAGGTGCAGACCTCCGCGCCGGCCGAACCGAAAGACCTGGGCAAGGCCGAGAACACTAACGATTGGACGCTCCTGCCGGTCAACGCCCGCCGACGGTATCGGCGCCTCATCGACATGCAACCCAAGCTGAAGGACTACTCGGAGCACTCCACATTCAACCGGCTCGAACTCAGTGGGCCCAAGGGCATCATCGCCAGCGGTATCGGCTACAATTACGTCCGCGAGGTCGTCGGCGCCGATTCCAGCTATTCGATCCTCAAGATCGGCGCTTATCCCGTACCCCTCCGAAAAATCCGGGATTTACTCAACCATTGCGAGGACATCCTGTGCGTCGAGGACGGCCACGCCTACATCGAGACGCAGGTCAACGGCTTGTTCGGCGTCCCCGGCAAGGCCATCCGCGGCAAGCGCAACGATCATATTCGCATGGATGGCGAGCTATCGGCGCAGAGCGTTCGGGCCGCCCTCGGCGTGGAGCCGCTCCCGTCGATCGAGCCGATGAACGACCTGCCGTCACGCCCGCCCCGGTTGTGTGAAGGCTGTTCGCATAGCGACACGTTCAAAGCGATGCTCGAGGCCGTGGACCGCCACGAATCGCACATCATGTTCAGCGACATCGGGTGCTATACGCTCGGCGCGCTGCCGCCATACAACGCCGTACATTCGTGCGTCGACATGGGGGCGTCGATCTCCATGTCCCTCGGAGCCGCCAAGGCCGGCAGGCATCCGATCCTCTGCACCATCGGCGATTCCACGTTCATCCACTCCGGGATGACCGGTCTCATCGGTGCGGTCCACGAAGACGCGAATATGACGGTGTTCATCCTCGATAACGCCACGGTCGGCATGACGGGTGGGCAAGACATTTTTGCCACCGGCGAAGACCTCCTAAAGATCATTCGCGGATTGGGCGTCAACGAGGATCATCTCGTCGTCATGAAACCGATGGCGAAACATCACCAGGAAAACGTCGCGATGATCCGCCGGGAAATCGATCACCGCGGCTTGTCGGTGATTGTCGCTTGCCGGCCGTGCATCCAAGTAACACGCAAGCTGGCGGCTGCAAAAAAAGGGAAAACGTCAAAACGTCAAAACGTCGAAACGTCAAAACGTCGAAACGTCGAAACGTCGAAATGAAACCGACGACGTTGACAACGAGGAGCGTTGATCCCCCGTCGGGTCCATCATCGCGGCAGTGATGTGATATCCCGGCGATAAACCAGAGCGGTGTTCCGAGAGGCTGAAATGGGAAGAATCCAGGGCGACTTGAAGGAGCGTACGCTTCGATTCGCGAAGGCGATCCTCGATGTTGCTGACCATCTACCCCAGAAGAACCAGGGGTGGGTCGTTGGGCGACAGTTGATTCGCTCGGGCACGTCCATCGGCGCCAACGTTCACGAAGCCGATCACGCCCTCACAGAGGCGGATTTTGCACACAAATGTAGTATCGCGAGGAAGGAAGCATCCGAGACGCTATATTGGCTCGAACTATGCGAAAGGGCGGGTTTGATACCGCGGGATCGCATAGGACATCTGGCCCAAGAGGCGGACGAGATACTCCGTATCCTGTCGACGATCGTGAAACGAACGCAACAGCACATGGCTGACACAAGAAAGGAGCCCGCGCATGCACGAGGCAAGCATAGGGTGTGAAGGCTCGAAGCACAGCATGTCGATGCTTCGCAGTTTTGATGTTTCGACTTTCGACATTTCGACTTTCGACGTTTCGACGTTTCCTGGTGTTTCATGAAGTACAACATCATTCTTGCCGGTGTCGGCGGCCAGGGCATTCTGACCACGGCCCAGGCGATCTCGCTGGCGGCCATGCGCCGCGGGCTGACCATCAAGCAGTCCGAGGTACACGGCATGTCCCAACGGGGCGGGGCGGTCCAGGCCCACCTGCGAATGGCGGATCACGAAATCTTCAGCGACCTGATCCCGATCGGCGCCGCCGACATGATCCTCGCCGTTGAGCCGATGGAGACGCTGCGCTACGTCCAATACCTCAACGAAACCGGCGTCATCGTTTCCAACACCGTGCCCGTCGTGAATATCCCCGACTACGGCCCTGTCGAGAAAGTGCTTGAGCAGGTCGCGAAGTACCCGCGCCACGTCCTGGTCGACGCCGACCGTCTCGCCGCCGCGGCCGGCTCCGCCCGTGCGACGAACATGGCCATCCTCGGGGCGGCCTCGGTCTTCATGGAAATCGATCCGACCTACTTCGAGGCCGCCATCGCCAAGATGTTCGCCCGTAAAGGCACAAAGATCATCGAGGTCAATCAGCAGGCCTTCTCGATGGGACGTAACACCGCCGGCGTTTACCGCGACGGGCTCCTGCGCGGAGCGGACTCGCATTCCGTCCGGCAGTGGATTCGGTCCATCCCGCCGGAAGAACTCGACGCGGAAAAAACCCCGGAGCCGACGGCCCTCAGCCTGTTCGGCCAGGAAGCCGAGTTGTCCGAGGCGGAAAGCCGAGGCGTCGCACAGATACTCGAGGAAGTCGAGAAGGACAACCGCATCCAGCTCTACGAACACGAAGTCTATCGCCTCGTCGAAATCGTCGGCGCGATTTCGCCCCCGCGCCACACCTTCATCCCGGCGGGGATGAACATCACGTCGGACACACTCGCTCCCTTTCCAGGCAGTAAGGTCGTGCTCAAGATCGTCTCGCCGGACATCGTTCACAAGTCCGACGTCGGCGCCGTCGTCTTCGCGCCCAAGAACGTGGACGCCGTCGCGGCCGAGATAGAAACGCTCATCGCCAGGCACGGCAAGGAGACGCCTCGCGTCGACGGCGTCCTCATTATCGAATACGTCGAGTCCAGCGGACAGGGATTCGGAACCGAGCTGTTCGTCGGCATTCGCTCGACTCGGGAGTTCGGTCCCGTCATTGCCGCCGGCCTGGGTGGAATCGACACCGAGTATCTCGCCAAGAAGCTCCGACCGGGAATGGCCGTCGCCAAGGCGCTCGCCACCGACACGACCGCCGAGGAGTTCTTTGAGTTGTTCAAGAAGACCGCTGCGTATGAAATCCTGTCGGGTCACGCGCGAGGCCACAACCGAATCGCCGCCGACGGTGAACTCCTGCGCTGTTTCCGTGCGTTCATCGCCATTGCGAAATGCTTCTGTATCGATCGTGGCATCGAGGGTCCCGACGTCGCGGAACTCGAGGTCAACCCGTTCGCCTTTCGTCGGCAGATGATGATCCCCCTCGACGGACGCGGTCGAATGGAGACGGCCACCCACCGCCCCGCCGCCCGGCCCGTCCACAAGATTCAATCACTCCTGGAACCGAAATCGATTGCCGTGCTCGGCGCATCGGCCAAACGGGAAAACTTCGGCCGCATCATTCTCAAGAACGTCATCGACTGCGGCTTTCCGAAGGAGCATTTGTACGTCATCAAGGACCAGGCGGAGCCGCTCGACGGCGTCCAGTGCGTGCCGAATCTCGACAGCCTGCCCCAGACCGTGGACCTGCTGATCCTCGCCGCCGGCGCCAAGAACATGCCGGCATTCATCTCCAATGTCATCGACAGCGGCAAGGTCACGTCGTCCATCATCATCCCCGGCGGCCTCGGCGAGAAGGAAGGCACCGAGGATGCGCAGGAAGAACTGAGCCGTACCATTGCCGCGGCTCGCGAAAGGCCGGACGGCGGCCCCATCTTCCTCGGGCCGAACTGCATGGGCCTGCGATCCCGACCCGGCCTTTACGACACGTTCTTCATACAGAGCAAGAAGCTGGACCCGCGCCGCGATCACCCGCCGCGCCGCGTCGGCATCATCTCCCAAAGCGGCGCCTTCATCATCACGCGCATGAGCAATCTCGTCACGCTCGATCCGACTTTTGCCATCTCCATCGGCAACCAGGTTGACTTGACGGTATCCGAC
>JAUVGW010000231.1 GCA_030593565.1 Phycisphaerae bacterium
ACGGTCCATCAGGCCGTCGAGGCACAGGCTCGACCATGTTTCCATGCTGTCTCGCACCGCTTGCAGCTCGGCTGGGCTCATGAAGGCCATCTGCGTGATCATCTGCTCTCGCTTGCCGACCTTCGAGCTGTCCAGGTTCCACACGTGGACGATTCCCAGATGTACCTTTCCGACCTCGGTGGAATCGTCATTGAGGAGGGCCACGATCCGGTCCTCAACATTCGCCTCCACAAACACCTCCTCGTCGACTTCGCGCTTGACGGCATTTGAATAGGCTTCCCTGAAGTCCTGCTGGAGCAAGGGCACATCGTCATCCACACAGTTGATGTGGCCTCCGATCCCGATGGACCTTTGCCCGACGAGCCGCGTTTCGCCGGCCCGCTTGCCTCGCACATAGCTGAGGACCTTCCCGCCGTGTGTCATAATGACGTAAGGAATGAGCTGCTTGTAGGAGGGGTCCGCTTCCGCCTGCGATCTGGGCATGAAGCGGTGAACGCCTCGAACGAAAAGCTTGCCGAGATAGTGTTCCACATCGAACGCAAGCCCCTGGAACATCCCCGCCTGTTCGAGGACCTCGCGATCCACAACCAGTACCTGTTCTTCCTGGGGCACGGGGTCACTCCTGTTCCGCATCCGAGAATGTCTTCTCTCAGGGCCTGTCCCGGTTGATGTGGCGCCGCCGTTTCGGCAGTGGAAATACAACCATTGATGCCTGTGCCACAGCGCGCCCTACAGCCGCAACCGAATTGTGACACAGCGCGGCGTTCGCCGCAACCAGGCCATGGCACAGGCGCCTGAGCCCGTGGTCCCACCGCCTTTGGTAGCGGTGCCACAGTTGACCCCACCGCCGAGACGGCGGTGCCACAGAGACGGCGATGCCGGCGCATGGGTGATAGCACTTACCCCTCCTAGGGGAATCCTCCTATTAAATAGGCTCCAGTCAAAGTCGATATGAATTGCGTCGCCGGTGAAACGGGAGGGTGCCGCCGGCCGGTGGAGGAGTCGTGGCACGGAGTGGTGGCGGAAGCGGTCTGCCGGTCGCCCCGACATGGCGATCCGCTGACCGATCGCACGAACAGCAACATGATACTCCTTGCAAGCTCTGATGATCCGGATCGCAGATTGCTCAGCCACATTCTGACACACGAAGGCTTCGCCGTACTCGAGGCGAATTCGGTCGAGATGGCGATGCGGCTCGCCCAACGCGAGGACATGGTGCTCGCCATCCTCGCGATAGAGTACTGGAAGGACGGCAAGATAGACCTCGCGGCAATGCGGAGAAATGGCGAGCAAGGGGCGAGCCTGCCGGTGTTCCTGTTCGGACAGCCGCAGAGCCGAGACGAAATCCACAGAGCGGTGGACGCCGGCGCGGCAGGATTGATTGCTCGCCGAGGGTTCAGCCTCGAGGGTTTCGTCGAGAAAGTACGCAAAACGATAGAAGCAAGAAGGGGAGGGCTGCGGAAGACAGGCCGCGACGGAGGAATGGTGACGCCGATCTGCCCCCTGGCGCCTCCACCTCCGTCGGCGGGCCTGTCGAATGCGGCGGCATCAAGCAGGCATGTCGAGTCGCCGAAAAACAGGGCCGAAAACGCCGAGATATCACCGGTAGTTGAACGGCACCGGAAGATATTGGAGAGTATCGCCTCCCTGGATGTCCTGCCGACAACCGCGACGATTCCCTGGCAAATACTCCAGCTCCGCCGCAGCCGGTCGGCGCCGATGCCCCGATTCGTGGAGGTACTATCCGCGGATCCCGCGTTGGTCAGCAAGATCATTGCACTCGCTAATTCGGCATGGTTTTCTCCCAATCGCCCGATCACGGAACTGTCTCAGGCGGTCAGCATGATCGGCCTGGACAATCTCTTTCCTCTTTTGCTGGGTATCTCGTTTGCCGGCATCCACAGCAAACTGAACTTGCCACCGGAGCAGAGCATGCGCCTTCGGGAGTCATCGTTGTTGAAAGCCGTCGCCGCCAGGGAATATGCGGCACGCTACGTTCCTGCCCGCACTGAAGAGGCCTACACCTGTGGTCTTTTTCAGGATATCGCGCTCCCACTTATGCTTGCCGCGGATCGATCCGTGTGGGACGAGACCATGGCCGCTCTGGATGTGGACAATGCCGGCCGAAGGAAGCGGGAGAAAGCGATTCACGGCGCCGACCACAGCGAATTGGGACGGCTTGTCGTGCATAGGCTGGGCCTACCCATGCTCTATCAAGAGGCGACGGCAGCGCACCACGACGACTTGGCCGGCGCGATTGACGATGACGAACTCGCCCGGAGCTTGAGCTTCGCCGCTGCGTTACCACATCATCTCACCGATGGGAGACGCACCTGTCCAGCCCTATTGAATACGCTTTTTCGCCGGGGCGATGACGTCCTCCGCCCTGATGTCGATGTTGCGGGCTTACTGGACAGCGTCCATCAAAGGTACCATGAGATGACATCGATGCTGGGCGTGTCCGACGAGTCAAGCGACACCGTCAGACAGTTCGTGGAGGAGGCGGCCGACGAGCTTGCGCGAGGTCTGGAGACGATGATCGGCCAGACGAACGCCACGATGACTTGGTTCACAACTCGCCAGACCGACCTGGAAAAGGAGATCAAAACGCTGGAATGGCGAGTCAGCCAGTCCAATTACGACGAACTGACGGGAGTGCTGAATCGGCGCGGCTTCCTGGGCCGGGCTGAACGCGTCCTCTCCGGAGCCCGTGACCGTGGCGTGGCGTGCGGAATCGGGTTCGTAGATCTGGATGACTTCAAGGCGATCAACGACCAACACGGGCACGCCATGGGAGACCTCGTTCTCAAGGCGGTCTCGCAGGTCCTGCGTGATTCGGTAAGGGAAGGCGGTAGCGTGGGCAGGCTCGGCGGAGATGAATTCGGTTTCTTGATTCTTGCCGGCGATGAGGACGAAGCGAGACAAGCCGTCGAGAAAATCGCCGGTCGCGTGAACACCGTCAAAGTCACCGATGAGAATGAGACTATAGAGGTAACGCTCAGCATCGGGCTGATATGGTTGGGCGTGCCCGACAAAGGACAATCCGTTCAACTTGCCCTCAAGCAGGCCGACGAACTTATGTACAAAGTGAAACGCAAAGGCAAGGCTGGTTGGGCGATTGATCAGGCCAAGGCGGCGCTCCTCGCCGGCTAGTCACTCGTTCACGGAGACCATAGCCCCCAACGGGGCGACGGATGGGTTTCACTGCAATACGCGAGCATCTTTACCTCAGATGGATAGGGCAATCGCAAGAAACGTACGGAAGCCCCCCGCCCAGACGCCACTGGGTTTACGAGCCTGTTTGAGAAGCCCGATCAGAGCCGCCTTCTGCGAAGGCGGTGTGCCGTGGCGTTTGGAGGGCACCGCCTTCGCAGAAGGCGGCTCTGATCGGTTTCGTGCCTGTCAAACCCCCTTCAACAGATTCGCAGCTCATGCGCGAGATCCATTCTTGCGATTGCCCTGCTCAGATGGATAGGAGTGCCGGGAATGCCGAACATCATGAAATCCCCGTATGGCACAGATTGGCCGATTCGCGGAGGAGCCGTCGTCACTCCACGGCGTCGTGAAGGTGTTGTCACGGAGAGACTTGGCGGTGAGGTGATTGTCTGTGACCTCGCGAGTAGAAACAGATATCGCCTCGATCGGATGGCTCTCGTCGTCTGGCGGCGTTGCGATGGTTGGATAACCAGCCTCCAGATCGCGTGGCAACTGACGGATGACTACGACCTGGAATTCGAAACGGCGCTTGATCTCGTAGATGGTCTCCTGGTTCAGTTCGCGGAAACGGGATTGATCTTCCTGGATCAGGAATGACCAAGACAAGCAGGGGGCTGCAACGGACATGATCCAAGGGGTACGTAACACTTCCGGCGACTTGTGACATCGAATGTAACGTCGCTCTCCCGCGGTCGACCTAGAGTGTCGATACGTTCCTCCGCGCAAACATCGGCTGCCGGGGCGACGCCACATCTTCCGGCAACATCACATCCTTCAACTCTGAAACGCTCCACCGAATCCGTTACGCTTCCTGATCCACCAGCAACACTCGACATGGGTATCGCCAAGGATCTCAAGGAGGATATAATCCGGTCGTCGGAAGATGACCCGTGCGTTTCGGAGCAGCCCCGTGAGCGACTCGAAGAAGTCCCTGGGCGAATCCATCGAAGAAGTTCAGGTTATGCGCGCCCGTTTGGAGAAGCTCGAGCCCGGGCGCGCCGGGGAAGCGCTGCGTCAGAGCGAAGAACTGCTGCGAATGGCCGTCAATGCCACCCAGGATGCAATGATTTCGATCGGGCAGGATGGATTGATAACCGTGTTCAATCCTGCGGCCGAGCGGATGTTTGGGCGCAGCCGCGGGGAGATGCTTGGTCAACCGCTCGACTGTCTGATGCCGGAGGAGTACAGAGAATCCCATGCAAAGCACATAAGGAGCTTCTTCGCCACCGGCAAGCCGGACGGAGCCGTGGGCCGGACGGTTGAACTGCCCGGGCTGCGGCGTGACGGCGGCGTATTCCCAATGGAGATTTCCCTCTCCCAGGGAAAAGTCGGGGATGGGCAATTCGTCGTCGCCGTGGCACGGGACATCTCCGAGCGGAAGCGTACCGAGCAGGCACTACAACAATCCCATGACGAACTGGAATCGCGTGTGAAGGAGCGCACAGCGGAACTGTCCGAGGCGGTGGCCTCCCTTCGGAAGAAGATCGTCGAGCGCGAGCGTGCCGAAAGGAACAGCTGGGAACATCAAGCGGAGTTGGCCCACATGGCGCGGCTCAGCACGGTCGGCGAAATGGCATCGGGGATCGCCCACGAACTCAATCAACCGCTTTGTTCCATCTTGATATATGCCCAGGCATGTCTGCGTATGGCGGCAACCGGCAAGCCTGACATCAAGGAGATGTCCACGGCCTTGGAGGACACGGTGACACAAGCCAAGCGGGCCGGCAACATCATTCGTCGTGTGCGACATCTTGTTCGCAAGCACGAACCACAGGAGTCGGTAGTAGACATCAACGGCCTCATAAGGGCAGTGGTGGCCTTCACAGAGGTAGAGCTGAAGGAACTCGGCATCACATTGCGGCTCCGGCTCACCGATCGGCTGTCGCCCGTATCGGCGGACTCGATTCAGATCGAACAAGTCATCCTGAGCCTCGTGCGAAACAGCATCGAAGCCATGCAAAACGGCGAGACGGAAAAACGAGTGCTGACTATCCGGAGTGCCCTGGTGGCGGACGGCAAAGTTGAGGTGGGGGTAGACGACACGGGGCCCTACATTGCTCCCAGCGTGCTTGAACATGTATTCGACCACTTCTTCACCACGCGGCAGCAGGGCGTGGGGCTGGGCCTGTCCATCAGCAGATCGATCATCGAAGCACATGGGGGACACCTCGCGGCGACTTCCTCCTCGCAAGGCACCACCTTCCAATTCGTGCTGCCGGCCATCGATGCGGCCTCGCAAGAAATCAAACCGGGCTGATGACGCAAACCGGCGGGGCGACGATTGAGCATCGAGTCCGCGCGGCGCAGCGATCATTCGTGCGCCTGGGCACTGATGAAAGACCACGCGGGCAGCGCGGATTAAGTGTGATGAAGACCACGCCTGGCAGCCCGTGGCAAAAGTCATGTGGCGGCCGACCCCCGTGTCGGCCGATCCCCTAAGCTGCTGTTTTCCCGTATTCTACGGCCGACACGGGGGTCGGCCGCTACACGAGCGCGCAAACCACTGCAAAGACCACCGCCCGGCCATTCTTGCGATTGCCCTGCGGAGAACCCCCCGCTTCCGCGGGGGGCTGTATACCAAAGCGCCTCATCGAGAAGGATATGCGGCGCTGTAGTATTAGGCGCATACGGCTGAGTGGTTGTGTTCAATACATGAACAGCATCTCGCGGTATTTTGGAATCGGCCAGCACTGGTCGTCGACGGCGACCTCGAGGGCGTCGGCGGCGGCGCGGACGTCGCTCATGGCGGGGATGACCCTGTCGCGGCAGGCGGTCGCGAGCACACGCGGGTCTTCGCCGTTCTTGTCGGCTTCGGCGCGGAGGCTGTCGAGTATTTCGACGGCCGTCTTCAACCGCGCGGTCAGGCCGGCAACTTCGTCGAGGCACCTTTCGGCGGCGGAGGCGTCGCACTCGGGCCGGGCCTGCTTCGTCGAGACCAAACAGTTCGCCGTGTTGGTCTGATGACCCAACGCAGCCGGCAAGATCAGCGTCCGAGCCATATCCGCCGTCAACTGGGCTTCGACGCTGATCGTCTTGGCGTAGGCCTCGAGACCGATCTTGTGGCGGGCTTCCAACTCCGCCTCCGAGTAAACGTGATGCCGCGCGAAGAGCGCCTTGACATCGGGCTCGACCAGGGCATCCAACGCATCGACGCTGGACTTGACGTTGGGCAGGCCGCGCTCGGCGGCTTCGGCCTCCCACTGCTCTGAATAGTTGTCTCCGTTGTACAAGACCGATTGGTGCTTCCGGAGGTTGTCACGGACGACCTGCTGCACGGCGGCCTCGAGCTTCGCGCCGCCGGCCGTGGCCGCCTCGATCTCGTCGGCCAGAGCGCCGAGCGCGTCGGCGACGATCGTATTCAGCACCGTGTTCGGCAGCGCGATCGACTGGCCGGAACCGACCGCGCGGAACTCGAACCTGTTGCCGGTAAAGGCGAACGGCGAGGTGCGGTTTCGATCCGAATCATCCCGCGGCAACGGCGGCAGGCTGGACATGCCGATTCGCAGTACGCCGCCGCTTCGGCCCGGCGCCGGATTGCCGGCGATGATGCCTTCCACAATCTCGCCTAGCTTGTCGCCGAGGTAGACACTGATGATGGCAGGCGGAGCCTCGTTGGCGCCCAGGCGATGATCGTTGCCGGCACCGGCGATCGAGGCACGAAGCAGTTTCGCATGTGTGTGAATCGCGCGAATCACTGCTGTCAGGAAAACGAGAAACTGGGCATTTTCGTGGGGCGTATGTCCGGGATCGAGGAGGTTGTTGTCGTGATCGTCGGCCAATGACCAGTTGTTGTGTTTGCCCGATCCGTTGATGCCGGCAAAAGGCTTCTCGTGCATCAGGCATTCGAAGCCATGCTTGCGTGCGGTGCTCCTAAGGACCTCCATCACCAGCATGTTGTGATCCGTCGCGACGTTAATGTCTTCGAAGACCGGAGCGATCTCGAACTGGCACGGGGCGACCTCGTTATGTCGCGTCTTGATCGGGATGCCGAGCGTGTAAAGCGTGTGTTCCGCATCCATCATGAAGGCGAGTACCCGTTCCTTGATCGATCCGAAGTAGTGGTCTTCCATCTCCTGGCCCTTGGGCGGTTTCGCACCGAACAACGTCCGCCCGGCATTGATCAAGTCGGGGCGCAGGAAGTAGAACCGCCTGTCGACGAGGAAGTATTCCTGCTCGCTCCCGACGGCAGCGCTGACGCGTTTGGCCCTTTCGTTGCCGAACAGGCGGAGCACGCGCACCGCCTGGCTATCCAGCGCGACGATCGAACGGAGCAGCGGCGTCTTCTTGTCGAGGGCCGTCCCGTCATAGCTACAGAAGGCCGTCGGAATGCACAGTGTCTTGCCATTGACACTGTCCATCAGGAAGGCCGGGCTTGTCGGGTCCCACGTCGTGTAGCCGCGCGCCTCGAAGGTCGATCGCATGCCGCCGGACGGTAGGCTGCTCGCGTCAGGCTCGCCCTTGATCAAAGTCTGGCCCGAAAACTCCACCAGTGCTTGTCCGTCCCCGGTCGGCACGAGAAACGTGTCGTGCTTCTCGGCGGTCAGACCGGTCAGCGGCAGGAACCAATGGCAATAGTGCGTTGCGCCGTGCCCGATGGCCCAGTCCTTCATGGCGTTGGCGACGACATCGGCAAAACGCTCGTCGAGCGGCTCGCCCTGACGAATCGTCCGCAGCAAGCCCTGATAGGCGTCCTTGGGTAGGGCCGAACGAATGTTCGTCAGGCTGAAGACGTTGCGTCCGAAGACCTCCCGTGCCGGCTCGGTTTCGGGATGGATTGTCGGCTCGGGAAATCGCTGCTCCGAAATGGCCCGAACCGCGTCTTGTCGTTTTCTCGCCGGCGTCATGCTCTCGACGTCCTTTCCGGGTGAATGGCTGATGCCACAGCGCGGCCTTCGGCCGCGCCCAAGGGGACAAAGCCCGCGACAGGCGATGCAGCCCATCTGTTGATCGGCTCAACTGGCGGGCAACATTGCCCATCGTACACCGGTCGGCACTCGCAAATGGTCTGGATCGTCTCGGTCGAGTTCCGGCCGGGTGTCTCGACCGCAATCAGGGAGACCGGGCGACGCGACCATTCTTACCAACGGTCGGCATCGTGCAAGCCAAATCTCCACGCGGGTCAGTGAGCGGGTCCATGACAGTTTAGGCGGCATTGCTCCGAAGGGTCCAACGGGTGCCACTGGCGGCTTGTCCGCCAGTGCCTCAACAGATAGCGCCCTACACGGACACTGGCAGGCAAGCTGCCAGTGGCACCCCGCCGCCGATTGT
>JAUVGW010000436.1 GCA_030593565.1 Phycisphaerae bacterium
GTACAGAGTGGCCGACTTGCTGCGATTGGAGTCTTGAGGTGTCGGCTAACAGGGCGATGCAGCCGGACGGCGCATCGCGCCGCCGCTGAACGACAACGCGTTAGGCGAAAAGAGAAGAGGGCTGAAGATGTCATATTGTAAGAAATGTGGTAAGAGGGAACTTTATTGCACCCGCTGTGGAGAACTAGAATACTGTGGTTGTGATTCAGGTTTCTCAATTGGCTTTTCAATGCACAAGTGTAAATCATCGTTCTCAGTGATTGGATTATCTAAACCGGAGCGATATTGTTCTAAATGTGGCAAAGCATACCCTGATACTGAATACTGTACTTATTGTGGTAGCGACATAACACCTTCGCATGTCTGTCGGGATTCTGTAGGATCTTCAATACCAATCTCAATTGAATCACGTCATATATGTCGCGGGCGTTTTTAGACATGACTTCATTTTACAGCTCTATGGAGAGATGACTGGCAACGAAGATAACCATAATAGAGCAAATCAACTCAAGGGAAGTCATAATCAAATGTGCAAGGTGTTGGGGCAGTGGAAGAGTGTGACCTGGGGATGCAGGCAGTCGGGTAAGTCTGGCTCTGCCCGACACTTGGCGGGCTCCGACCGCCAAGCCCTGCTCCTTCAAGAACCGTCATCCCGTTCTTCGGGCGGCGGTTCAATCACCACGTCGGCACACTCCTTGTGGCGCGAGATTTCCTCGTGCTCGATTTCCAGGACTTTTTCCAGGAAACCAACATCTGGGTCACGGCCACGCGTCAGCCTAGCTTTCTTCGTTTGATGATACGTCCGGTTGATGAACACGCGAACATCGATGTTTGACAACATCGTGGTATAGGTGCCTTCCGCGATCACAACATCGCGCCGACCGGGCGGCACCGTCTCGTCGCCTAATTTGTCTTCGTCGTAGTATGCCAACGGTTTGGTCAATGGTTCGTCGGGACGTTGCTTGACGGCCGCGACGTGTTCATCCAAAAGGTCGAGCCGCACTTCTCCGGTGCCGACCCAGCTAATGTCTCCCAACCGTTTCTGATGGTTGGACTTGGGCGGCAATCGGAAATAGTCGTCCTGCGACAGGATCAGGCATTTTCGCCCCTGCGCCTCGAGTGCTTCCGCTAGGCAGTGGGCGGTCTCGGTCTTGCCGCAACCGGACTCGCCCGCGATCGAGACGGCCAGCGTGCCTGCGCCCGAGGCGAGGCGTTCGCTGACAACTTCCAACGCCTTGGCGGCCGCAGCGCGATGGTAGTCCGTGATGACAAGTTTGTCGCCAATCATGCTTGGGTCCTTTCTTCCGCCGACACAATGCCTTGCTCGCGTAGGAACTCGATAAAGGCAGATGTCTGTATTGTCCAATCGAGCGCCTGGACCTTCTCGGCGAGCCGTGCCGCACGTCGTACCCGATCCTCGTCGTCCTCCAGCAAACGCAGGATCGCCCCGGCGAATCCGTCTTCGTCCCCGGCAGGCACGATCAGGGCGTCGTTCGGCACGTACTGGACCGCGAACGGGACCAAGTCGGACGACACGACCGCGGCGCCGGCCGCGGCGGCCTGCGAAACCGACATGCCAAAACCTTCCATCTCCGAAGCCGAGGCGAACACGTCGGCGATCGAAAACAGCGGCCCGATGTGTTCCTCCGGTATGAAGCCGGTCAGGAATGCCCGACCACGAAGCTCGGGGCGGGCGTCTCGTTCCGCCGTCAGCGTCTTGAACAGGTCGTTCTCCGGACCGCCGCCGATGAACAGATACGCATCCGCCGTCTCGGAGGCCGCACGCGCGAAAGCGCGAAGGAGCAGGTCCTTGCGTTTCGTATGATCCATGCGGCTGGTCTCGAACACGATCTTCGCGGCCTGGAGCGTCTCTATCGGGATGCCGCTGATGTCGGCCAGGTATTGATACGCGGCCTGTTGTTCGTCCGCCGTGTGCTGCCGGAATACCTTGCCATCCACGCACGGCGGGAAGTAAAAAACCCGGTCGGCGGACACGCGATAGTGCGTCCGAAGCCGCTCGGCGATCTCGGCGGACGTTGCCGCGAATGCCCGCGTTCGATGACAGATGACTCGCTCGTGGTTCCGCCGCTCGCAGAACTTCAGATCGCGACGGACGTCCGCCGGGCGGTCGCGAAAGTTTTCGTCTTTCAGCTCACCCAGTGAATGCGGCGTCCAGACGTGCCGGTCGGCGTCGCGCAACTCCCGTTCCAGTTGCTCCGCGCGCCACGAACATCGAGCAAGGATGGCCTGTCCCATCGCCTCGGCGGCAATCGCCGGATGCACGGCCGGCGCAGTCCGATCGGTCGCCTTCGACAGTGCGTCTTCGACAGCCGAGGCAATCGTCTCGGCATCCGCGTCTCGAGCTTGCCACGCCGCCTTTACCCACCGAGAAGCCGCTTCCCGGATTCGTTGCGGCAGCGACCGAACCACCGGCGAGACGTCGGCGCCGCAGTTTTGGGCCACCGGCGGGACGCCGGTGCCACAAACCACCGAATCGAGAAGGATCGCTCCCAGGTGATACGCCGGGGCTTCGCCGAGCGCCATCCGGTGACGGTCCGCCAACACCCGATCCAGTTGTTCGGGCGAAATCGCCCCGGTCAGCAAATCCGTCGCCATGCTCGCGGCGACATCATTCCGCCACCGTTCCACAAGGCGCATGCCGATCACCCCGGCGTCCCAGTAGTGCGTGTTGACGAATTCATAGACCGCCCACGACGGGCAGCCGCGAGCCGACGCCTCCTTGCACACAAACGCATCGAGCCAGTCGACCTCCTCGTCCAATACCGCGGCGATATCCTCCTTGCGGATGAACCTATCGCCGCCGCCCGGCACGAAGATGTACCGGGCATAATCACCTAGATACTCCGGTTCGTCCCGGAGCGTCTCGCTTTCAAAATATGGGAATCCGCCGCGCGCGAATATCGTCACGCGATAGCCCGACTCCGCGAGCGTTCGGGCCAGCGTGTTGACGTAGACGATTTGGCCTCCCGTATCCGGCGCCCCACCGATCGGAATCTCGACGCCCGCATAGCCGTGATTCGTAATCAGCGCGACATCGGGACGATCAGATTCCTCGAACATGCGTTGACGTGCTCCCGATTGTGACATGCCATCCTCGGTCGACTTTTTACACGAGCGAAACGAACCACGCAACCACGGCGTTCAATGCCCCCGGTACGTGTCTTCATGCCCGGAATCACCCGAGCGTGACACCGGGGTCCCGCCTGTCTCCCCACCGACAGGGGTGGCACGGACAAGGATCGCCCGTGAGGAGGCTGCGATTCGACCGAACAGGCTTCAAGGGCGATCCTTGTCCGTGTTCCGTTGCCATTGGTTCACACTGAACGTCCACGGACAAGCTCCGTTGCTCAAGTGATGGCACTTGCTGTCGTCATGGCACTGCCTTCCGAGTCAACACCGCCATGTCTTTCACGCTTGTC
>JAUVGW010000453.1 GCA_030593565.1 Phycisphaerae bacterium
CAAGGAGGCAACACTCGCACAGTGCCTGGAGGACCCGACCTCGGCAACTTCCGGCCCCGTCCGCGATTGGTACGTCGGAGCAGCCGGTCTGCGCTCGGCATACAACGACGAAGCGGATGTGAAGCTAGTAGTCGACACGGCGCGGGGCCTCGAGGGCCTGCGACGTCAGGATTCGATTCACGCTGCCGCGGTCGTCATCTCGCCTGAACCTCTGACCGACATCGTCCCCCTTCAGCAAAAAGGCGAGGGCGCCGAGATCGTCACCCAGTACGAGATGCACGGAGTGGAAGCCCTTGGCCTGTTGAAGATGGACTTCCTCGGCCTGCGAACGCTGAGCACCATCGCGCGGGCGTGCGAGTTGATCAAGCAGCATCACGACGTGGCCGTTGACCTTGCCGACCTCGATCTGACGGACCGGAAGGTCCACGAGATGTTCGCGGCCGGCCACACCAAGGGCGTGTTCCAGTTCGAGTCGGGCGGCATGCGCGACGTGCTGATGAAGATGCGCCCGAACCGCGTCGAGGATTTGATTGCGGCCAACGCGCTCTACCGGCCGGGGCCGATGGTCAACATCGATGCCTACGTCGCCCGCAAGCACGGCGAGCGATGGACGACGCCGCACAAGATCATGAGTGACGTACTGGCGGAGACCTACGGCATCATTGTCTATCAGGAGCAGGTCGCGCGGCTCGTGAATCAACTCGGCGGAATCGAGCGAAAACGGGCGTTCCGGCTGGCCAAGGCGATCAGCAAGAAAAAAACCGCCATGATCGAAGCGGAGCGGGCCCCGTTCATCGAAGGGGCGGCGAAGCACGGCGTGAAGAAGTCGGTCGCCGAGGAAATCTTCAACCAGATTCTGCCGTTCGGCGAGTACGCCTTCAACAAGGCGCACTCGACGGGCTATGCGCTCGTGGCGTTTCAGACGGCATGGTTAAAGGCATATTACCCTGTCGAGTTCATGGCGGCGCTCTTGACCTACGAGATGGGCGACACGAACAAGGTCGTCGAATACCGCGAGGAATGCAAGCGACTGGGCATCGCCGTCAAGCCGCCGGACGTCAACACGAGCAACGCCGATTTCACTGTTGTGCGGCCGGAGGAGGGCGACGCCTACATCCGCTTCGGCCTCGCGGCCGTCAAGGGCATCGGCCACAAGGCTGTTCATTGCATCACCAAGGCACGCGACGAGGGCGGGCCGTTCGGAAACCTGTACGACTTCTGCGAGCGCGTGGACCTGACGGCGGTGAATCGAGGCGTGATCGAAGCCTCAATCAAGGCCGGAGCATTCGACACGACCGGCGCCATGCGCAAAGGTCTAGTCACCATCCTGGACAAGGCGCTCCAGGTCGGCGCCGAGACACAGCGCGACCGTCAGGCCGGCCAGATGAACATGTTCGGCACGTTCGAGCACGATGAGGCCGCCCCCCCGCCGGCCATCCCGACCGACGAATGGAGCGAGGCGGAGATGCTCAAGCATGAAAAGAGCGTCCTGGGCTTCTATGTGACGAGGCACCCGCTGGCAAACCACGCCGAGGTGCTCAGTAGGTTCGCCACCGCCAATTGCGCCGACTTGTCACGCCTCGACGACTCGACCGAGGTCGTGCTTGGCGGCATGATCGCCCGAATCCGCAACGTCGTCACAAAGGCCGGTCGAAACGCGGGCTCCAAAATGGCGGTACTGGGGTTGGAAGACCTGACGGGCACGATCGAAGCCGTCGTATTCAGCGAGACGCTCGAAAAGCACCGCGATTTGATTCGACCGGACGCACTCGTATTCCTACGCGGCCGCGTGGATCGGCGTCGCGAGGAGCCGTCGTTGCGAGTTTCTGACGTGATCGCATTGGAGAAGGGCCAGGCGGCGCTCGCTGAAGCGGTGATCATCAAACTGAATGCTGTCGGGTTCGACGAGTCCGTGCTGCAACGGCTCCGTGACATCTGCAAAGCACACACCGGCGATCGCAACGTGTTCGTGCGAATCGAATCGCCTGGCAGCCTGACGACGGTGGTTCGATGTGGCGCCGAGTTGTGCGTCTTCCCGGACGCCGGTTTCGTCACGGATGTCGAATCGTTGCTGGGCTCGGACTCCGTGGACGTGGTTGCCGCCAAACGCCGATCGAAGCGCCAGCCCCCGACCGCTCCCGAGTCCGACCGACCCACATCGAAACCTGTCGCCGCCACACCGTAATGTTCAAACACGGCCGTATGTGCCCGCGCGGAAGAAAGGCATCGCGCAGGAATAGCATACCCAATTGTGCCGCCCTCGGAGCCGGGTTCTGTGAACCCGGTGAATTGGCCGGCCCGCTGGCCTGATGGCTTGCCGGCCTGCTGGCTTGCCGTTTGGCGGATCAACCGCCCACGTTTTTCCTGCGCGACTCCCAACCCTACAGCGCAAAGCCGTCTTGCTCGCCGGATTCCAGCCGCGGAGCGGCGACGGAATAAAGCCCAGGGCGAAGCGCAGCGAGCCCTGGGTCGCCGGATCACGGAATCTGAAGCCCCCAACGGGGGCGACGGAAGGACTTTGCGCTGTAGTGCCAAGTGCCGACGACCCCCCCCGTTGTGGCACCACCGGGAGCACCTCCTTAGCGGTGGACGTGGCACGAAAAAGGACCGCCCTGGAAACCTGTTCGGTCGAAACCGCGGCTTCCTCGAGGGCGATCCTTATCCATGCCCCCCCGGCGGGAACACAGGCTTCGGCGCCTGTGCCACTCCACCTCGGGCTATTGCCGGCTGCCCGCCTTATGGAGAGCCGCCGAGCAGTGCATCGACAAATGGGGCGATATCGTTCGTATCCACACCGTTCGGTGGGTCGTCGAAATCACCGCACGCGCACACCACGTCCGGGTTGGGACTACTCCCATACACCAGGCAGTCGACGAATCCCTGGATATCCAGGCCGTTGACCATGCCGTCGCTATTCATGTCACCCGGAAGATCGCACGCAGCACCCGACGCGGGCGTTGGCGGAAAGACCTCGTGCTCGGCCGCTCCCGACGTTTCGGTAGCTATCAGGGGCTCGATGATCTGCGAGGTAATATCGCCCGGCGCCGTCTCGTTGACG
>JAUVGW010000139.1 GCA_030593565.1 Phycisphaerae bacterium
CTCGGAATCGGACGGCGGCGCTTCGTCGGATGCTCAGCGTCCTCGCGGTGGTCGAGGATGTCGTTGAAGGCGTAGACCGCGCTGGACAGCACGCAGAAGATTCCGAAGGCGGCCAATGCCAACAGCATCGCATCCGGATCACCGCTCCGAATGCCGAAGACCAACGCCCCGAAAACGAAGACGTTCTTGATCCACTGCGCCGGTCGGACCAACTGAATGACGGCACCGATTCTGCGCACCGAGCGCGACCTCCCAAAAGCGACCATTTGATCGTACCTTATGTCAGGCGCGCCCGTGGCGTCAAACCCTCCGGCCGCCACCGAAATGTGGCATGGCGCGGCCTTCGCCGCGATCATACTGTGGCACAGGCGTCCCGCCTGTTTCGTCTTCTGGATCGTGCTCGACTGTAGGACCCGTCGGGGACACGTCGTTCACACGACATGCGACGCGTTCATCGATATCCGACGTGAGTTGTGGCGAAAGGTGAGCGGGCGCCGAGTCACCCCGTTTCCGCGGGGGTGCGCAGCTTGCGGGCACGAATCCCCGGAAACACCTCGCGACCCGGCCCCACCTTCACAGGGCGACGCTCCACGTGTTCCAACTTCCGGTCGAGCTGGATGCCTATCACATAAAGCCCACCTTCCAGCGGTTTACACCGGCGTACGGTGCAACTGATCCGCACCGGCAGGTGTCCCACCGTCTGATAGGAGATGTATGCTGCGATGCCAGGCTTGATCTCGCGGTCGTACTCGATCGCGAAACCCGTCGCGGACATGTTGACCACGGGGCATTCCGCGTGTTCGACGAGGCCGGACGGCAAATCAGGAGAGAAACAGACGTGGATTCGCTCGCAGTCCTTCCTCGGGCTCTTGCGGCGGCTCCGAAGCGTACTTGTACCGCCAATCCGGGCCGGGTCCTCGTAAATGATCTCGGCACCGCTGGATTCACCGTCCCATAGCGGAATGGATTCGTTGGCCATCGCCCGACCCCCGTGAACCTGCATCAAACAACGCATTCGCCCGGTCAGGATGCGACGAGCGGACGTCGTCTCATATATCGGATATAGCTGTGGACAACTTGCCATCCAGATACAGAGTCGCGACGTGCCATTATGACGGCACCAAGCTGCCCGAGCGGCGGCCAAATGGGTAACCACGCTAAAAGCCCGCGGCCCTGCGGGTTTATCAGTCGTTGAATGAGCAAACCGCTCAGATATTGACGCCTGAATAGCGCATTGAACGTCCCGCGTCCACCGGAAGCCCATGGATTGCGATCCATGGGCTTGATGCCGTAGCCCTGGATCCGTTGGTTGCGGCAGCTAGGCCAATTGCTTTGACAGCCTGTGAAAACTTCGGTGATTTGCATGAACTCACAGTTGCCGTCCGGCGTTTGATGGATTGCGGATAGCGGCGTTACATCTTTCGGAATTGTGAAGGCCGGTCGGTTTCCGGTTGATGTTACGGCTAATGGTGGTGATAATACGCCGCGTGCAATCTTCGGGGGTTGCGTAAAGGATCATGGGGCTCGATATGACAGGGAGGCCTATTATGAGCAAGACTAGGGCATTTGTGTTCTTGGGCGGACTGTTGTTCGCGTGGTTCGCCGCGAGTGGTTGTGTTGCACAAGATGAACACCTTCGAGTGGACTTTGCCAGACGGCAGGCAATCGAGCGTGCGGAGCAACTAGAACGTGATCTTGCCGACGAGCGCGCTCGAGCGAACTCGTTGCAGACGGAACGTGACAGTCTCCTTCGCGAGATGGATGCGAAGGTGGCCCTGGCGGAGACCCTGCAAACGGAGAATGCCAGGCTGGATGAATTGCGGATGGACCTGCGGGCACAACTCGACGCAATGCTCCAAGCAGGCGTCGGCGACATCCAAGTTGTGGAAGTGAAATTGCCGCCCGAGTTGGACAAGGCGTTGCAGGATTTTGCCGCGCAGTATCCAGACATGATCGAATACGACTCAAAACGCGGCGCGGTACGGTGGAAAAGCGATTTGACGTTCGCATTGGGTAGTGACGTTGTGCGGAATGCCGTGCGACCGTCACTGGAGGCATTTGCCGGAATCGTCAACGCAGCGGCGGCGGTGCCGTTCGAGGTCGTTGTCGTCGGTCACACGGACAACGTTCGGATCAGCCCCGGCACAGCCAAGAAGCATCCGACGAATTGGCACCTTTCGGCCCATCGCGCGGCATCGGTGATGTTCGCACTGAACCAAAACGGCGTGGACTATGGCCGGATGGGGATCATGGGCTACGGGGAATATCGCCCGCGGGTGTCGAATCCGGATCGTGGCGGCGCAGAGGCGAATCGGCGCGTCGAAATCTTCCTGGTGGCAAGTGGTGAGACGGCTCCGAGCATGGAGGCGGTGACGAGGACGCTGAAAGGCGGCCCGGATGTTGCTAGGGTGGATTCGGAGTAGAACGGGACTTCTGGCATCCCAGGCCTGTTTTGTGCAGTTGTTTCCAGACGGGATGTGTTATACCCACAGGAGTGGAAAGCCCCTCGTCGAGTGCGGGGGGGAAACGCCTTCTGTTCCACCGAGGGCGACGCGTCTTCCGTCCGGAGGTATGGCGTGTTTTTGCCAGGATGTTTTGACGATTCCAGTGATTCCAGGGGTTGCAATTGTTCGGTCTTTCCCGACAATGAGCCCATGTTGACGTTGCGTGAGAATGGACACGGTCGGCTGGTGCGACGCTCGTCCCGGCCGCTCACCAAGTGGTTTGAGTGTTGACGCCTTTGAAAACTGCATTGGGGACTAAGTTGATGAAGAAACAAGACTGGATGCTTCCCGAAAACATTGCCCGGAAGCCCGCACTGACTGGAAATGAAAAGGTTCTGTACGCCTACCTGTTGTCCAATCCGGACGCAGTGGAGAATCCCAACACAAACGACATGGCGGACGCCTGCGGTGTGGATAAAACCACTTCGCTCTTGGCAATCAAGGGATTGGAAAAAGCCAGGCTCCTCAAAGTCAAACGCACACGCGCCAAGAAGCTGAAGAGGATGATCAACATCAAGGTGTCACGCGGAACGTCGGGACGCTCCACTAGCGCGAAGAAGAAAAAGAAAAAGAAATAGATGCGACGAATCCGCCGGGCCGGATCGGGCCGCGATGGATCAGCGTGCGGGGCTGACGTTGGAGAGTAACGCGGCGTCGTGCGCGCAGTTGTGGCCTGCGCCGTCGGCGCTTGATCGCGAAGCAACGTTGACAAAGCACTAGTGCGTCATCAACGCGTCGACGAGCAGTTGGATGTCGAGACCGTCCGCGGCGCCCGAGTCATCAAGATCGGCATCCCCACCGGCGTGTTGTATCGCATACTCCGCGGGGTCGAGCAATGCCAGGATCATCGCGGTGACGTCGTCCATATCGGGCGGGCCGCCGTCACCATCGCAATCGACGTATTGAGGATCAGCCCCAATCACGCGGAGGGAGGGATCGCCGAAGATGTGCCAGGTGTTGTAGGTTGCCGGACCAGTGCCCCACGATTGGTCGCTCCCGGGGTAATCCTCCATCATGGAGCACGAGGCGGCAAAACAAAGTCCCCCAAAGGTGCTGTACGGTTCGGCCGGATCCACAAGCAGGATGTTGAACTCGTCCTGGCCTTCCATGGGAGGATCCCAGGGCTGGTTGTTCGACGACATGTACGTGGCAATCGCGCCGGTCGGCTCGCCGTCGTGGGTCGCGCGCAGCCAAGCCTCGGCGAAGCAGGTGTTCCCGTCGAAGTTCCCGTTCAAGCAGGCGACGCTGCAAATGAAGGGCAACATGTTGTCATTGGTTAAGCTGTTGACATGGGAGCTTGAGAAGCCGGTCGAACTCCAACGCGTCGCCGAGCCGTGTCCACAGTAGTTGGCGATGCCACGTCCGGCGTTCATCGCGCTGGTAACCTGCGACGCCGTACCCGAATCGTCGTAGATCTGATCGACTTCGGTGTAACCGCTTGGCAACAACTGGTACTGTCGGATGTTGTCCAGGTGTTCGTCGTCGTCTTCCCCGTCATCGCCGGTTCCCTGGTTCGACGCCACGCCCGTGCCTCGCCAATACCATCCCTGCTGGCTCGCCGGCATATTCTCGTATTCGATTGTGCGCTCTACCTGCGTGTCGACATCGCCTTCGCTTTGCGCCGAAAATCGCCCGATGATGATATCCGGCCAGTCGTCGCTTCCGGACAGCTTGGCATACGAGGGATCGGATGATCCGTCATTGTAATTCAAGCCGGCCATCGGCGTCGCCACCTCGGCGCCGTCACCAACTAGTAGGACGAACGCCAGATTTCCACCGTTGTAAACGCCTTGGATGTAGTTCTTGATGGACGTCGGGTTGTTGCCGACCGTCGACACGCCCACGATGGTGGTGTTGATGCCGATGCTGTTCTTGTGGTCCACAAACGGCTGCATGTTGGTCATCCAGGAATCGTAGCAGATGATCAGCATGTCACCTTCTTCACCCATCGGATCGTAGCGTGGGCTGCCACCCTCGTTCGGAACGTAATTCACGAAGTGATTCCGGTATATCCCCTCGAAGGAAGCGCTGGTCTTTCGGCCGAGGCCCTCGGCCAACACGTTGACCTTTCCCGGGCCGACCTTGACAACCTCGAGCGTCACGTCCGTATAGACCCGCAAGGTTCGTGAGACGGTGTTGTACTGGAACGGGTTGAGCTGAATGAGGACGCCGCGCTCGTCACGCATGACGTAAGGCTGATGCGGCGTGATTAATTCCGCAGGATAAAACGCATCTGTTTCGTAGACATCCCCAAACGTATACGGCACGTCCGCGGGATTCGTCGCTCGCGAGATGTATCCCTTGTCCGGGACAACGGCGATGTCAGCCACGTCATAGTATTCCGACGCCAGCACATTCACCGCTATCTCCGCATCGCGGGGAATGACGATGCTGCGGTTGACGCTCGGCACGGCCGGAGCGCCGCGCTGCTTGATGATACTTTCCTTGCCCAAGTAGATACGGACGTACTGCTCGCCGTCGATGGTAACCGGCTTCGTCACGAAATCGCCCAGTTCGTACTGGATGACGACGGCTTCCGGCGTGTTCTTCAGGACACTCACCTGCACCGATGAGCCGGCGTCGCCCGCCACGGCAGGCGCCACAATCACGGCAACGATGACCGCTATGACGATGGCTGCCGAATGACGTAAGCCCGCCCGCCTTGTTACTGCCGAATGACACTCCATCACGACACGATCCTCCATAGTCCGCTGACATCCAAGCTCGCCGGAATGGCCCGAGATAGCTACTGGCCTCGGACCGGTCAGTTCGTTCCTCACCGTTTTCGACACCTCAGCATCGGCTTTGTCGGCGCACCAGACGACGACATCGACCGCCCGCGGCATGACGTCGTTCTCGGACGCAGCCTCGCTGCAGCGCGAAACGACAGCAGTTTAACGCGTACGGTATCCATATCGGGCTTTTTAAGCCGTGAAACAGCCAGCCCCCGCTGGACTACAGAACGCCTCACCCCAAGCTCCGTGTGCTGCCGCACAGGACCTTGCCACCTCCAATCAACTCATCCTCGCAGTATACCAAAATGACGGTCTGAAGGTCAAGAAAACCACGCCTGTTCGATGTGGCCGGGCAGGGCAAGCGCATGAATGGCGGATGTAGCGGCCGACCCCCGTGTCGGCCGCTACATGAGCGCGCAAACCACTGTAAAGACCACCGCCCGGCCATTCTTGCAATTGCCCTGTGTGGCCGGGGGGCGTAACTGTCCAGGCGACTCATCATATTCAACGTCACGGCGATCATAAACAGGGAAATTCAACCGATTCCATCGATTGGTCGCCGAGACTATCACGGCCCAATCTGTCGATGCCCTAACAGTACAGCGCAAAGTAGGCGGCGATTACGCCCAAGAGCCCCCGAGCTTGCTCGGGGGGTACGCTCCCACACGCCACAAGGCAACCCCCCGACCAAGGTCGGGGGCTCTTGAGACGCTGCTGGCACGACCTTGCGCTGTACTGCTAACAGCCTCGGCGGTGCCGGAGCCAGGCACGTCACACCGCACTCTCCGTCGCCCTTCCGTCACGATATGGCGGCATGGCGCCTACCCCTTCGCGCTGACCACGGAAAAAAAGGTTCTTCACGGATTTCCGGGGAATATACAAGACCCAACCAGCCACGGAGTGGCGCAAGAAGAAAGCCCACGGCGCAAGCCGTGGGATCGCATCGGCATGCGCTTTGCCCAGCCCCAGCGGGGCGAAAGATACCCCTCGACCTCTTCTTTCGCCCCTTTGGGGCTCGCTGGTGCGCACACGCCAGAGCCCCACGGCTCGCGCCGTGGGCTATGTTCTTACGCCCCTGTCGGGGCTTCGACATTCCCCGATATTCCGTAAAGAACCCAAAAAACTTGTTTTTTGTCTTCTGTTAGGGTTGCCGTTCGGTCGATGTTCGGTTATACTTAAAGCGGCACGAGTCAGAGGCGTCGATTGCCATCCGTAGCGTGTCGCTCGAGGCCGGGTTGCCGCCTGCTTCGCTGATTCGGGGCGGGCCCGCGACAGCCGTCGCCGGGCCGCCCCCTGTTCGGCGGTGGCGTGCCCGTCCCCGGAGTGCTCGCGGCGCATATCGACGGGTTGTCATGCATTCGATGCCCTATGACGAGTTGCCACTGTGTTTGTTTGGCCCTGGCGGTAGGTATACCGTCGCCTGGCGCCCAGGCCTGAGGAAGCGTCCAAAGGAGGATCGAGTAGTACAGCGCACGGTCGTGCCGGCAGCGTCTCAAGAGCCCCCGACCTTGGTCGGGGGGTTGCCTTGCCGCATGAAGAAGTGTACCCCCCGAGCAAGCTCGGGGGCTCTTGGGCGTTGTCGCCGCCTATTTCGCGATGTACTGTTAGAATCCATAACTGAGCGGTCTGCTCTTTCAGCGGGCGCCGATGCCGCAGCAGACTCGAACCGGCAAGCCTCGGGTGAGCTTGCTCAGGATGGGAATCGAGGCCGACCGCCGGCCCTCCGATCAATAGTCGGACGGGCCATCTCGGTCGTGTGTGCGATCGTCGAGAAACGGCTTTCGCAGGTTTACGCAAATGCGATCCATGTGGGCAGCAGGACGCCCACACATCGCCGCAACGCGAGGACGATCCACGTCGACGACTTGCCGCTCGTGGTCCTTGGCCCCCGTGGCCTGGCAGGTCGACTGGGCTCGCCGCTGAAGGAACACAACCATGCCGCCGAAACGCCGCAAGACGCGCAGAACGAAGTCAACACGACCCACACCCGCACGAAGTCGAGGTCGCGAAAGGCAGACGCGGCCCGCCACACCGCGCCAATGCGAGATCCTGACCTACGTCCGGGACTATACGCACAAGAATGGCTATTCCCCGACCTACGACGAAATCGCCAACGAGTTCGGCATCTCAAAGGTCACCGTCTTCGAGCATCTTACAACGCTCGAAGAGCGCGGTCTCTTGACGCGGAACAAGCACAAGGCGCGCTCTTTGCGATTGGCTAGTCATCTCGAATTGCCCGACGAACGCCCCGGCTGCATCCCCATGGCCGGCCGCATCGCCGCAGGCCTCCCCATCGAGGCCATCGAGGACCGCGAGGTCATCGACCTCGACGAGATGTTCTCCTCCGACCACGGCACCTTCATCCTCGAGGTCAAGGGCGACAGCATGATCGACGACCAAATCGCCGAAGGCGATTACGTCGTCGTCGAGCAGCGCAACACCCCCTACAACGGCGAAATGGTCGTGGCCCTATTACCCGACGGTGAGGCCACACTCAAGCGTTTCTACCGAGAAAAGGGCCGCATCCGCCTCCAGCCCGCCAACCCGAAGTACAAGCCCATTTGGTTGACCGAGGTCGAGGTCCAAGGCATCGTCATAGGCGTCATACGCCGAATGCGCTGACCTGTTCCCGAATTGTCAAGGCGAAAACCGAGCCTGCCGGCTTGCCGTTTGGCGGCGGGGTGGCACGGACAAGCGGGCGAGACGAAACAACGTTGATCCCAAAGACGGTGTTCGACACGGAAACGCGCCAGGCAAACCGAAATATGGAGCTTGTCCGTGGGCGCTCCCATTCATTGCCTCGACGTACCCGCCAAAGCATGGTCTTCCGTTTTCGTTTGCCGGTCCATCGTTTCCGGCCTAACGCCGGTCTTCACCAAGGCATCCCAGTGCTTTGAATTGAAGATGCAGCCGGGATCACCGGCGTTGGTCTCCCCGAAGTACGCATCAGCCCGAGCCCGGCAGCCGCCGCAGTAGAGCTTGAAAGCACAGACCTCGCAGTGGTGGGTGCGGTGGTCTCGGTCGCACAGCACATCCCAGAACTCATTATTGCGGAAGATGTCTCGGAATCCCCGCTGCCGGATATCCCCCAGCACGCGCTGCGGCATGTACACGCACGGCGTGATGATCCCGTCGGGTTCGATGCAGACATACGTTCGACCGGCGCCGCAGCCGCCGAGATATTTTGCCACGACCCGGGCCTTCGTCCCGCCGCCGCTGCCCGCATGGCTGCACGACTGAAGACCCTCCACGGGAGAATCCGCTATGCAGATCCGCCCGAGTTGTGGGGCGGTGGAGATGATGCCGAGACGACCCGACTGCATCCACCTGTTCAGCGTTTGCAGCAGCCGCTCGCGCTGGTGCGGAGTCAGATCGTCTTCCATCATTTCGAGGCCGCGTCCGACCGGGATGAAGTTGAAATGCGCCAGGCAGGACGCCCCCATGTCGACCGCGAATTCCAGCATGTCCTCGACTTCGTCCAGGTTGCCCTGGTGTACGCACATCGCCACGCCCAGCCGCATGCCCTCCTGCGCGACGACATTCCGCATTCCCTGTACCGTACGCTTCCACATGCCCGGCTGCCCGCGAAAGGCATCGTGCTTCTCGGCCGAGACCGAATCGAGGGAAATCTCGACATACTTGACGCCCGCATCCACCAGTGTCGCGGCCATCTTCTTCGTGATCGTGCCGCCGTGCGACGCGAGCGTCGTGTGGATGCCGTGCTCCTGGCACCGCTTCAGCACCGGAATCAGGTCTTTTGACAGCGTCGGCTCGCCGCCGGCAAACGCGATCATCGGCACATATTCCGCCGCCATCTGGTCCACGAGGTCCAGCTTCTCGTCCAGCGTCAACTCGTCAGGCAGTGCCTTGTGGCCGGAATCCTGGTAGCAGTGCCGGCAGTTCAGATTGCACAGGTTCGTGAAGTTCCACACCGAAAACAGCGGCGAGCTGAACCGTTGCGGCAACGTCAGCCCATATTCCGCCACACTCCTGGCCGTCGCCACGAGCCCCCGGACCGTCGACTTGTGTTCGCCGACCCGCTTGCGAAACGTCTCCGCCGTGATACCGCCCTTCATCCGATCAATGAACTTGTGGAACGGCCAGTACTTGATTCGCCGACCGAGCGGCGCACCGGGATTCGCATAAGACGTCAGGATGTTCTCGATGATCGTCCCACCGCCGCCGCGCGTCTTGCTAACGTATCCCAGCAACTTCCGCATCCACCACCGGCCAAGGTAGTCCTCGAGCGGGTGATGGTAGCCCATATCGATGCGTCTTTGTGGCACAGGCGCCTCGCCTGTGTCTCCCGCGCCGGCCTGCTCCCGAAGAAACTTACTCCGCTCGGCACACGCCGCCGACGTCACCTCGCCGTCGTCGGTACGATCGGCCGACTTGTCAGGATTCGTGCTGACACCCGCCTCATGGGCATACCGCTTCCCGATCCGCGCAGCGGTGGACCAATCCTGCGCCTCGGTGCGCGAGTCGTATCGGTCAGTGTCACTCATCAAGATCCCTCACGCTCACTCAAGTTGCTGGTGCGTGGATTATTCTCTGTCCGCCGCTCATCACCCATCGCTACTTCCGCAACTGTTCCGACACACTCGTCTTCCCCTTGCCGTTTCGCCCCGCGTCCAGGGCCTCGCAAAGCAGCGGCGCCAGCCGTCCGCCTTCCCGCCGCAACGTCCGCCAGCTTTCATCCTCGTCCGGTTCGACGCCGAATCGCCCCTCCCAGGGCAGCACCGCATTCGGGCTGCTCGGCGGGCGGAGGCACACGCTCGGGTTCGCCGCCGCCCATTCCTCGTTCGACGTACTGTACATCGCCTCGATGTACGGCCGATACGTCGGCCCGCTGTTGTACGTGCAGAACGGATACAGCCCGTCCGGCGTGCTGTAGTGGATCACGCAGCGCTTGACCCGCTCGACGTCGTAGTTGTACCGATCCTGAAAGTGCATCCCCGCGCACATCAGCGTGCGGTAGTTATCCTGCTGGGCCTTCTCGGTACGGCCGGTCTGCTTGCTCACACAGCCCTGGATCGCCTTAATGAACTTCGTCGGCGTCAACCCCGGCGGTGCCACGTCCCCGCGGAAGTTCTTGCGAACCATCCAGTAAATCCGCAGCTTGTCCAGCCAGCTCAACCGCCGCTTCGGGCCGAGCTTCTTCGCCAGCTCGTTCATCTTGATGAACATCGCCGGGACGTCAAAGACCTCCGGCATGGCCACCACCCGCTCGCGGACGGGCTGCCCCGGGTGCGCCGCCGGCGCGACCAGGTAGTACGTCCCAAACGCGCAATCGCTATGGCAACTGCACGTGATCTTCGGCTTGTCCTCGACTGCCGACAACAAATTGCTCAGCGGCGCCATGAACGACAACGGGAAAAAGTCGCGCTCGAGGTCCGCCCCGCTCGCATCCGCCAGCGCATGCGCCAGATGCCCCAGCGTGTACCGCTTCTTCTCCAACTCGCGCCGGCTGATACGCCCCGTAAAGCACACCGGCTGATAGCTGATGGCGCTGATGACGTCGGCATTCTCAACCGCGAAGTCGAAGATGACCGGCACCTGATCGTCGTTCTCGCCGTTGATGATCGTCGGCACGAGGCACACCTTCATGCCGACGGTCCGGCAGTTTTCGATTGCCTGCAATTTCTTCTCGAGCAGCGCCTCGCCCCGCACGCGCCGATACAGCCGATCATCCAGCCCGTCAAACTGAAGGTACAACGAGTGCAGCCCCGCCTCGCGCGACCGCCGAGCGAATTCCAGATTTGCAAACGTGATGCCGTTCGTCGCCGCCTGGATGTTCGTCATGCCCAGTTCTTCCGAGCGCTTCAGGATGTCGAGAAACCGCGGGTGCAGCGTCGGCTCCCCGCCGGAAAACTGGATGCTCGTACACGGGATCGGCCGGCAGTCCAGCAGCTTCATCAGCTCCCGCTCGACCTGCTCAAACGTCGGCTCATGCACATACCCCGCCTGGTTCGCGCTGGCAAAGCACACCGGGCACGTCAGATTGCACCGATTCGTCAGGTCGATGTTTGCCAGCACCGCCGTCGTCTGGTGCTGGTTGCACAGGCCGCAGTCGGAAGGACAATCCGCCGCCCCCGTCACCCGCGGGTTCACCACGCCGGGCGTCTCTTCAAAAGTCCAATAGCTCGCCCGCAGATAGACCCGCACGTCGCTGTTGATACAGTCGCGAAAGTACCCATGCTCCGGGCAGGTTTTTTCGATCATCACCCGGCCGTGCTTGACGTAGTACCGCCCGACGATGTTGCACGCACACTCAGGGCACAACGTCTCGACGGTCCGCGGCAGCCCCCGAACGATCGGCCGAACCCGCGTCCCGCCATAGGTGACCTCGGCGGAATCCCGGTGCGGGCTCCG
Source organism: Phycisphaerae bacterium (assembly GCA_030593565.1). Taxonomy (GTDB): domain Bacteria; phylum Planctomycetota; class Phycisphaerae; order UBA1845; family UTPLA1; genus JAFGQA01. The sequence goes on from JAUVGW010000139.1 coordinate 11,612, forward strand.
CGCCTCGGTGTCCCACAACACATCATGATGCGCCTCGAGCACCTCCCCGCAGTCGTCACAACGAATCGCCAAAACAAGCTGCCCCCCAACGGGGAGCATCGGCGTCTCGCCGGTATGGCCACCGCCGTCCCGCCGGTGATCCCCCCCCAACATATCTGTGGCACAGCGCGGCGGAGCAGTAGCGTCGGCCCCCCGTGGCCGACGTAAATCACAAGAATCCCTCCCCTCGCCGAGACGATCCTCAGCGTTTGTGGCACCGGCGTCCCGCCGGTGATCGCCCCCCGACATATCTGTGGCACCGGCGTCCCGCCGGTGATCGTCCCCTCGACACGCCGCCCCCGCCTCGTCATCCGCCGCTGGCCCCAGCACAAAAAACCGCGAAGGCACCACGGCATCGCACGTCGGACACTCGCTCAGCATCTCCCACGGCAGGGTCGCGTTCTTCGGGTCGTACCGCCGCAACGACAGCTTGTACTTGTCGAGCGCCGTCTTCGCGGCCTCCCCGGTCACGGCCCCGCGCGACTCAGCCGGAAGATAGGGTGGATGCTTCTGGGCCCACCGAGCCAAATGCTCCGGAACCTCCGGTACCCGCTTATCCTGTGCCATCCACTCGCTCCCACGCCCACATTGATGTTCCGGTGGCCTCCATGGCCCGAGGCGGCATTATAGCACCTCACGACAGCCAGTGGCACAACCCGGCAGTGCGGACGACTGAGCAGGGAGTCCGAACGCAACCGTAGCGTCGCCCCCCCCGTGGCCGACGTGAATCGGGGCGTCAGAGCCGGCTCGTGCCGAGCCGGTCCGGGGCGACACGCCCCGGCTCTGAATCATGAAAACCCGCAAGAAAAAACAAGATCAGTAGGGTGCGTCCCGGACGCACCAACTCCAGGCCCGCATCTGAATGGTGCGTCACGGGACGCACCCTACGCGGCTCAGCCGAAGAGCGCCAGCGAAACTCAACCGCGGAGTGCCGGCCGAATCCAGCCGTGGAGCGAAACTCAACCGCCCAGTGCCAGCCGAATCCAGCCGCCCAGCGGCGACGGAATAAAGCCCAGGGCGAAGCGCAGCGAGCCCTGGGTCACCGGATCACAAAATCCCCAGCCCCCAACGGGGGCGACGGAAGGACGTTGCGATGTAGTGTCAACCTGCGCGGCTCACGAAGAAATCGACCGTTTGCAATACAGCGCAGCCCTCGGCCGCGAATCAGGCATGAAAGGGGCGGGGGCATGACAGTTTCGGCGGCTCGCGAAACAGCGAAGTGGTGCGCGACATCGCCCGCGTCGGATACCGGATCAGAGCCCCGAGCGTAAGCGAGCGGGTCCGAAGACCAACGGTCTGCCCAAGAAGATCCCGCGCTAACGCTTGGGGCTCTGATCAGCCCCGCCGATAGCGTCATGGACCCAGGGGCAGGTGTCAGGATTCTTACTCCCTGACTTCCGCAAGAATCGCACGCATCTTTTGGCAACCGTGAGCCGGGCCGTCCCCGGCCCGGTCATC
>JAUVGW010000449.1 GCA_030593565.1 Phycisphaerae bacterium
AAACCCCGCCAATCCCGGCCCGATGTGGTAAACAGTCAACGCAAAACATACCTGGCCAAGACAATTCACAACCGCCGGGGGGATCGCTCGCCACCAGATCCCGGACGGCAGCGACCCGCGACGCCACCCCACCACCAGCAGCGGCAGCCACATTGCCGCCGAAATCCCATACCGCCATCCGTTGGCCGTCCAGCCATCGATGTGCGGCGCCAGGTGCCTCAGAAACAGAAGAACGCTGGACCAGCCGATCAACGTGGCAACCACGAAGAACACGCCCGTGCCATCGATGCCCCGGTGATTCTCGTCCATGCACCTAGCCCTACATCGCAAACCGTCACGTGGGAGCCTCAAGAGCCCCCGACCCAGCGAGCCGGCTCGTCTCGAGCCGGTCTTTCCGTCGGGGGGTTGTCCTGCGGCGCGTGGGAACGCCCCCCCGACCAAGGTCGGGGACTCTTGGGCGTCGTTGCCACCTGCCTTGCGCTGTACTGCTAGTCTAACCGCTGTGTCGTCCCACAGCACACAGCCCCCTTGCATCACCCCCCGATCCGTGTATGATCCCCCTATCTACATCTAATCGGCACTTCAGATCAGAATGGAGGTTTAGCAATGCGCAGACCAAAGATTACCGTCATTGGGGCGGGCCACGTCGGCGAAACTTGTGCGGTATGGGCCGCCACGAAGGAACTCGGAGACGTTGTTCTCCTCGACATCATCGAGGGCATGCCGCAAGGCAAGGGCCTTGACCTCCGTCAGGCCGGGCCCATCGACAGATTCGACTGCAACATCGTCGGCACCAACAGCTATGACGACACCACAGGCTCCGACATCGTCATTGTCACCAGCGGAATCCCCCGCAAACCAGGCATGAGCCGAGACGACCTCATGTCAACCAACATGGGCATCGTCAGAAGCGTCAGCGAGCAGGCCTACAAGGCCAGCCCCGACGCCGTCTACATTATCGTCTCGAACCCCCTCGACGCCATGGTGCAGACCGCGTGGAAAGCCACCGGCGTGCCCACCAAGCGCATCCTCGGCCAAGCCGGCATCCTCGACATCGGCCGCTTCCGGGCCTTCATCGCGATGGAGCTCGATTGCAGCGTCGAAGACATCACGTCCGTCCTGATGGGCGGCCACGGCGACGACATGGTCCCCCTGCCCCGATACACCAGCGTAGCGGGAATTCCCGTCACGGAACTGATCGCCAAGGAACGCCTCGATGCGATCGTCACACGCACCCGAAAGGGCGGCGGCGAGATCGTCAGCCTCCTCAAGACCGGCAGCGCCTACTACGCCCCCGCGGCCGCCTCCGTCCAGATGGCCGAGGCGATCATCAGGGACAAGCGCCGCATCCTCCCGTGCGCGGCCTACTGCGACAAGGAATACGACGTCGGCGGTTATTTCGTCGGTGTTCCCTGCATGTTAGGCAAGAACGGCGTCGAGAAGATCATCGAACTCGAACTGGCCCCAGATGAGAAGAAGATGCTCGGTGCCAGCGTGAACCACGTGAAGGAACTCGTCGGGTGGGTCGAGCAGCACTGGGAGTAGACAAGCTCGGTGAAGTGTGCCACTGGCAGCTTGCCTGCCAGTGCCCCACGCGTTCCGGTTGCACATTCACCGGTGCGAAGAACAACGAAGCCCCGGCCGTGGACGGCCGGGGCTTTACCTTTCCATAGCGCGTCCACGCCGCCATCCGGCTTGCCGTTTGCCGGATCATGGATCAACCGGCGTTGCCTGTATGTGAGCCCCGCGCCATCATGCCGGACTCGTCTTCGCCGCCCCGTCCCCAATCAGCTCCAACATCCGGTCCAGTGCGATCCGTGCCCCGGCCCGCGTCTCCGAGTCCACCGTGATTTGATTCACCACCCGCCCCTCGGCCAGTTCATCCAGCACCCACAGCAGGTGTTTCGGGTCGATCCGGTACATCGTCGTACACAGGCATTGAATCCCGGCCAGCAGCCGGACCGTCTTGACGCCTGCGTACCGCTCGGCGAGCCGTTGCACGAGGTGAACTTCCGTCCCGACGGCCCACTTCGTGCCGTCCTCGGCCGCGTCGATCGTCTTGAGGATATACTCCGTGCTCCCCGCCATGTCGGCCTTTTGCACCACGGACCAGTCGCACTCCGGATGCACGATCACCTTGTACTCGGGATCCGCAGCACGGATTTCGTCCACCTGAGCGGCCGTGAACAACTGATGCACGCTGCAATGGCCCTTCCACAGCAGCATCGTCGCATCCTGCACCGCCTCGTTGCTCAGCCCTCCGCCAGGTTCCACGGGGTCGTACACGGCCATCGATTCCAGCGGCCAGCCCATCCCGTACGCCGTATTCCGCCCCAGGTGTTGATCCGGCAGGAACAGGACCTTACGCCGCGCGAGCCGGGCGGTCCTCCGCCCGGTCTGCCCGCTGGGCTGCTCCCCCGCCAAGGCCCATTCCAGCACGGTCCTGGCATTCGAACTCGTGCAACACGCCCCATCGTGCCGCCCGCAAAACGCCTTGACTGCCGCGGAGGAGTTCACATACGTGATCGGCACCAGCGTCGCGTCGTTTCGGCGGCTCAGGTCGTCCCAGGCATCTTCAACCTGGTCAATATTCGCCATGTCCGCCATGCTGCATCCCGCCGTCAGATCCGGCAGGATCACGACGACGTGCTCGTCCGTCAGGATATCCGCTGACTCGGCCATGAAATGGACGCCGCAGAACACGACGAATTCCGCGTCGGTGTCCGCCGCGAGCTGGGACAGCTTGAAGCTATCCCCGGTCAGGTCAGCGAACTCGATCACCTCCTCCTGTTGGTAGTGGTGGCCGAGTATGAGTAACCGCTTTCCCAATAATGACTTACGTGCGCGAATCCGCTCGCGAAGCTCTCCCGGCGCAAGCGAATCATACCCCCGGGATAAAGAAGGCTGGTAGAACATCATCCTCAGCGCCTCCCTGTCGGTTCACAGTAATCGTAGTGCCGACTGACGCAATCGCAAGCAGAATGCCACATCATCTGAAAGGGCCGTGACGGATTCGGCTGGGTGCTTCAGTGCCGCCGAGTAGCGTCGGCCCCCCCGGGCCGACGTGAAGTAAGGAGGGGTGCCGCCGCGC
>JAUVGW010000362.1 GCA_030593565.1 Phycisphaerae bacterium
CGTCAACGACTACGCCCACTACCACATCCCCACCGCCATGGGCTGGGCCAGAAACTGCATCACCGGCATAGCCGGCGACGTCGTCCTCGTCATCGGCGGCATGGCGGGTACCATGAGCGAGATCGCCTACGCATGGATGTACGACCGGCCGATCATCGCGATGACCTGCTGCGATGGCTGGTCCAAACGCATCGCCGGCGAAAGGGTCGACAGCCGTCGCGATGACACAATCGTCGGTTGCGAGACCATCGAGGAACTGGAGGCCGCATTGAAGGCGCGTCTGCCAAAACGGCAGCGCGATTGACGATCGACGTTTCACGAGGGGAGAAAAGTGGGCGGGTCGAAAAGTCGCGAGACTTGTGAAACACGGTGCCAGGTGGCGGTTTGCCGAGTGAATCAGTCGTTCTTCTTGCGCATCCCGTCGGTTACGCGTTGGGCGCGGCTGCTCTCGTCCGAGGCGTCCAGCTCTGTACCGTCCGGCGAAAAAGGCAGTGTCTCCGCGAGAGGTTGGACGTCATTCTTCGCGGCACCGAGTTCGCCACAGGCGGGACAGACGATATCGCCGTGGGCCCGACGCATTCGCACGGCCTCAGCAATAGTGATTTGGAAGACATGGCCGCAATGTGGACAGGTGTGCGACTCCTCGATCTGGGCGACGGACTGATCGAGCTCCGACTCCGTGGTGAACGACCACATGTAGAAAATCAACGCCACCAGCACGACCAACGCACCGACGAGGCCGAGTTGCTTCGCAGTCGACTTCTTGAGCTGCGCGATTTCGCGCCTCAGTAAGGATGAACCTTGTTGTGACCCCGGCTCGGGCAGGTTCCATTTTCGACGTGTCTTGCGCATGTGAAGGATCAATCATCCATGTAGAATTCGTCCGGCCAGCAATCCATCCGGCCCCACAGGCCGCGGACGTTTCTGTAGTCGAAGTCGGCGCTGCGAGGGAAAAAGGTGCCGGAGCCCATATCCAGAAAGGCCGCATGGCCGTCCGCAAAGCCGAGGTTGAAGAATCCCAGCCTTCGGTGGTAGCTGGTCAGTTCGCCGCGTACCTCAAGCCAACCCCACACCTCGTTCGTTGCCAATGTCTGAGTGGCGCGACACTCCATGAAGGCGACGGTATCGCCGGTGTTGGGGATCCTTGAAATCGGGCGGCCGTAGATGCCGGAAATCACGTGGTCCGTCCACGTCAGGTTGTTCAAGCGGTAGGACGTGCCGTTTGCGCGGAAGTAGGGGTTTTCGATTTCCTGTGCCGACCCGGGCGGAAGACTGTGGCCGGGCCATTCCTGCCATCCATATTCGTCGCCGGGGCACTGGAAGACCTGGAACGCCGAGCGATCGCCCGGCGATGAGTTGGCAACGACACCGTCCGGCCCGTAGAGCATCTTATTGAGTGGCCGGGTTCGCGGATCGAAGTCGTCATCCCAACCCATGAATCGGGAGGTTCCGGGCCCGCCACCGTAATCCGCATAGCCCTCATTCCAGAACAAACCGGCCTTGGGGTGAACAGGGCCGAGGGTGTTCTTCGGATCCTCGTCGGCGTATTGCCGCGCGGTCATGCAAATCTCGCGGAGATTCGCAAGGCACTTTGCCTTTGCGCCTTGAGCCCTCGCATCACGAAGCACCGACATCCAGATGCTCATCAAAACGGCGATGATCGCGATGACGACGAGCAACTCGATCAAGGTGAAACCAGGTGTCCTCCGTGTTCTCGGAACCATTCACAACTCTCCGCCGGGGGCGAGTCTCGCCGAAAGTCCGACCATCCGTGCCGCCGTGCTTTTCAAAGCACCCGCCCGCGATTCATTTCGACATCACAAGCGGCAACGGGCGCAAACCATCCCGCATGCGCCACGGGTCAACGCCAAGACCGACACAACCTGCCAACACCGCCGATGGGGAGCCACTCGGCCGCACCTCCCCGCGCATCTCGACCTTCACTACTATGGTAGCCTTATCCAAACCTTGTGGGCAAGTGTGCCAAAGCCAGGTTCGTGACAGTCTCGGCAACGCCGAAGCCTGTAAGCTTGAGGCGTGTCAGACGGAACTAATCGCATTATCGGTCTTTCGCGGCCCAGAATCGGGGTCCATGTCACTTCCGGCGGTTTGCGACACAGATTCTCGTGCCCGCTCCCTCACGACCGACGCGAGATCTTCAGTCGGTTCCACGCGTAGAGGTCAGCCATGGGCAGCCGGTGCGACAACTTTCCGCGTTTTATCATCCCGCAGAATCCGTCGCGGGCCCCAAACCCAGATTCGTTCGCCCAATCCAGTGGTTTTTGGTGCGCGAAATGTGTATAATAATGAAGGAAGCGATGCGCGCCAGATGGTTGTGAGTGCATAACCACTTCAGGCGCATTGGCACCGACGCGGCGGCTGATCGTAGCGTCAGGACGCAAGAGAAGACTGTTCGCGGCGCGCCGGGCCGCGTTTCAGTCAGGCTCGCACCGAGGCCCGATCCAACAACGGGTGTGGTACGGTCGCCGATGGAAGGATAGGAAAGATGATGAGGACATTTGTCTCCACGCTGGTCATCTGCTTGGTGACTGCCGCTTCCACGCAGTCAGCCTCGGGGTACACCGGTGAGCCGACCGTCTTCGACATCACGATCAGCCACGGCACCACCGTCATAGCCCAGGATACGGTCACGATCGGCCCCGGCCAAGACCTCGAGGACATCAAGATATCCGACGGCGATGCCGAAGACTTTACCCAGATCGGCACTCTGTCCGGCGGCTCCCCTATCATCTTGAAGGTCGTCACGGACGATGATCCGTTCTTCCGCGTGCTGCACATGTTCATCAACGCACCGCTCGACATGCAGAATCCCCACCTGGCCGGGCCGCAATCCCTATTTGATCCGGACCTGGCGGACCTCATCGACGTGACGATCTCGAACATGGCTTTCGGCGGAACGACCGATGCGACGCCGCTCCTGCTGCCCGAGGATTCGTTCTTTGTATCGTTCATGCGAGATCAAGGCGGGCGGTTCTACGAATTGCCGGGAGCCAACGCGTATGATTCCTTCGGCCACACGATCTACGATATCCAGGTCCCAGGCACGAAATACCTGGACGCCGACGCGGCTCAATATGCCTTCGCGTCGTCGCCGGGCGCGACGGTCGACTGGACCTGGGGCGCCATGCCCAATCCCGGCCACGGCACGACCGTCCACGACGGCACCTATAGCGGCCAGCCCAGCCTGGGTGACGGATATGTCTTTGAACTCGGAATGGCCGTGGCGTTCCTAGGTGTGCCCGAGCCTTCCACGCTCTCGCTCCTGCTCGGCGGCGTGTTGCTGATCTCCCGACGACGACGCCCGCGCGCCTGATATCATCGCGACCGAGCAATCCACAAACCATCCTCCACGTTGACAGGCAGACAGGATCCTGCTGTGGTCCGTTCCGCGCCGATGCCGAGGTCGCGAGCTTCCGGCGGTGTGGAGGGATGAAGGAGGAAGAATGAAAGATGAAGGATGAAATGTGGGGATGGATAATGCGCAGTTCAGAGCGGGTCAATTCCAAAGGTAGCGGCCGACACCCCTGTCGGCCGGGAGCGTCAAAAGCCTTCTACGTCCGACACGGGGGTCGGACGCTACAGTTGCATTCAATCCGCTATAGCCGCGACCCGAAGGGGAGCGCGGTTGGGCCGCTGGTCGCTGGCAATTGTCGGCTTACAGCCCCAGGATGTTTTGAATGACGGTGTTTGCCGCGTTGATCAGAATGGTGTTGACCAGCGATTGCAATTCGAAGTTGAGTGCAATCGTGAAATCGGAGAAGCAGCCGAGCGACTGGAATAGGGGCATCGCCGCCAGGGCGAGGAGCCAAGGCTTGAACCGCCGGGACGTGTAGAACGCCGATAACCCGAATCGTCCGGTGGAACGTCGCTTGCCCGATCGTCTGTCGCACATCTCCGCGCCTCCTACGTCAAGCCGAACAGGCCGTTGAAGATCATAGACGTGATCGACTGGATCACGACCGCCGACGTCAGCAGCATGTTCTCACCCAGCACCTGTCCGACCGAGCCGTCCGGCAGGCAGCCGAGCCCGTAGCACATCAGCAGGACCGGTAACAACTTGGCAAGCCGTAGACGATTCCATCGAGGCGTTTTCATGCTGGACGAAGACCTCCGATTCTCTTGACGCACAGCCCCAAGGCTCGCAGGCATCAAGAACATCATACCAGCCGGTCGCCGTCTACGCGAGCCAACCGGATACGTTGTCGAAGATCGCCTGGACTACCGGCTGGGAGGTGCTGCTCCCGGAATCCGCGATCGACAGGAAGAAGGCGTTGAGGATGCTCGTGATCATGCCTGTGAGCGAAGTCTGAACGCCCGTCAGCACGGCGTTTCTGACTTCCGGATCGCACCCGGTGAGATTGACTTGCAGAGCCAGTCCGCCGGCTAGCAACGGTGCCCAGCGCTTTGCGGTCAGCCATCTGGAAACTCGACGACGCTTCATGTGATTCTCCTTAGCGGCCTGCCGGCGAGGATTTTTACTATGCATCCCGAGAGCAGGCGGCCTCTGCCGGCGAGGATTATTGCCATCCGGGGCAGGCGAGGGCGCCCATGGGACATACCCGGCCTATTGGAAGCACCTGCCCCGATCCCCGGACGACCGGCACAGACGCGAATACTCTCTGTTGTCTTTACACATCGGTCGTTATTGGAGTTGCGGTTTAGTTATCAGATCACCGGAGCCCGTCATCGAACCGGGACTGCCACCTGCGAGGCGCAATAATTGCCGACCGCCACCCGCTGTATTCTACGGCCCAGCAGGCAAATGATTTCATACGGTATCGTGTCCAGTTGCCGGGCGATGGCCGGCACCGAGTTCGGGCGACCTGGTTCGTCGTCTATTAGGATCGCCTCCGCCCCGGGCTCCAACGGAGGCAGATCCGTCAAGTCCACGGCCAGGTAGTCCATGCTGACACGGCCGATCACGGGGGCATCGCCGACCGGCGTGCCGACGGTCGCCCTATTCGACAGGGACCGTAGGAAGCCATCGAAATACCCAATCGGGACGACGCCCAGCCGTGTGCGTCGTTGCGTGGTAAAAGTCCGGCCATAGCCGACGCAGTGCCCGGCGGGCAGGTCCTTGACCATCGCGAGGTGCGACACGAGCCGCAGGGCTGGTTTGAGGGCGATCCGGTCGGTCATGTGCTCGGCGGGCACCAGGCCGTACAGCGCCAGG
>JAUVGW010000175.1 GCA_030593565.1 Phycisphaerae bacterium
GATTGTCTGGCGACGCTCAGTCCACGGGATCTTCGAGCCGGCTTGGCCGAGTCCGTGAAGCACGCCGTGGTTCGCGACCCGGAATTCCTGGCGTGGCAGGAATCACACGTGGCCGACATCATCGGACAGGAGCCCCCGGTCATTCGGGAGTTGATCCGGCGTAACTGCGAACACAAGGCCGCCGTCGTCGTGTCGGACGAGCGTGAGACCTGCCGGGAAGGTGTCGGGCGAGCGGCACTGAATTTCGGCCATACGATCGGGCATGCGATCGAGTCGCAGTTCAACTACGAACTGCGCCACGGCGAGGCCGTCTCGCTCGGCATGGTCGGCGCGATGGATTTGGCGGTCCGGCACTGCGGCTTCTCGGAGGACGCCCGGTGTCAAATTGAGGCACTACTGGCGGCGTTCGAGCTGCCGGTGCGTGAGCCGCGCGTGGATGTGAACGACGTGCTAAAACGCCTCGGGACCGACAAGAAAGCCCGCGCGCAGTCGATGCGCTTCGTCCTGCCCACCCGGATCGGCCAAGTGCGGTGGCTGGAAGCGCCGCCTCCGTCCGACGTCGAGCAGGCAATCCGCCGGATCAAGGAAGGACCGCCGTTATAACACCAACTCGGCAACAACGCCGAAACCTGACCACTGATTACTGAAAACGATAAACACCATGCGAGCAGTAGCCATCTTCACATTGATCATCTGCCTCTCGTCGGTCGGCTGCGGCCGACCGGCGGGACCGTTGTTCGCGCCGGTGAAGCCCGCGGCGGCGTGGCCGCCGAAGCCGGACGTGGCCCGGATTCGGTGGGTGGGCTCGATCGCGGGCAGCCAAGACTTGCACGCGGCGACGCCTGGCAGCGAGGTGTTCAAGGCGGCGTTGCGGGGACCCCGGCCGCCGATTCGTTTTGCCGGGCCGCACGGCATGGCGATTTCTGGGAACGGTCGTTGGTTGGCGGTGGCGGACTCGGCCGGCGGGTCGGTTCACGTGTTGGACCTGACGGGGCGGACGCATTGTTTGATCGGGGGCTGGTCGGGCGAGCGTTTGGGGAGTCCGGTCGGCGTGGTGTGGGTCGGCGATCGGTTGTTTGTGACGGATGCGAAGCGTCACGAAGTGTTCGTGTTCGATCGCGCCGGATCGTTTGTCCGGCGTTTTGGCACGGACGCATTGTCACGGCCTGTCGGGATCGCGTATGTCCCGTCGCGAGATCGACTGTACGTGGTGGACGGTGGGGCGCACTGCATCCAGGTGTTGGATACGTCCGGTGCGACGGTGTCGACGTTGGGCCGTCGCGGCACAGCCCCTGGCGAGTTCAACTACCCATCGCATATCGCGGTCCGCGATGACATGTTGGCCGTGTCGGATAGCGGCAACTTCCGCGTTCAACTGATGGACCTCGACGGCAACTGCCTCCGCGTGATTGGCAAAAAAGGCGACGGGGCGGGTGATTTTTCGTTGCCCAAGGGCGTCGCGTTCGACAGTGACGGCCATCTGTACGTGGTGGACGCCCAATTCGAGAACGTGCAGGTATTCGACACATCCGGGCAATTGCTGCTGGCGTTCGGCGAGGAGGGTCGCGGCGTCGGCCGGTTCTGGCTGCCGGCGGGCCTCGCCATCGACGCATCGGATCGGATATGGGTGGCGGATTCCGGCAACCGCCGGATATGCGCGTTCGACTACCTGAAACGCCAAGATGCCAAACCGTCAGAACGAACGCCCATAGGAAGTTTGATCCTGCCTACAAGCGTAGGAGTCTCGCAAGAATAACGTGTATGTTTGTTCCGCCAAACGGCAAGCCAACGGGACAGCCAACCGGCGCAATCGGTCATGTTATTCTCGCGCGATGTCGTAGGATGGGCAATCTTGCCCATCTGCTGATCCCGCCGACAGTATACCACATCACTGCGTCGGCGGTTCATACCGTTCGTAGTAGCCGAGAAGTTCGCCGTTCGCATCACGCACAGCGCGCATGAAGATCCGGTGTTTCTCGTTATTCGTGATGAGGCGTTCTTCCTCTCCGGCCCGCATGGCCGCGAGAATCTCGACCATCTGCTTTCGCGAATCTTCATTGTGGCAGTCGAACAGAGAGCGACCGAGCAAGGCGTCACCTTCTTCGTAATGCCGAATCGCCGCCTTGTTCATGTAGCGGATGACATGATCCGTGTCGGCGAACAGGATCGGGTCCTTCAGACTATCCAACAGCGCAGTCGCCAGCGAAGCATCGTGCATCGTTTCACCTAGGGACTGGACGAACCGTCGCTCTCCGTAGGGTGCGCCGCAACATACCGCCAATATCCTAGAGCTTTGTCACGCCTTAATCATCGGGTGGTACGGGCGTCCCGCCCGCACGAAATCGGGTTGCCATGGTTTTGCACGGGCGAGACGCCCGTACCACCCAACCCGCATATTTAGGCGTGACGATACACTAGTGAATGATCACAGTTGTTTCTGCGGGTTCATCGTGTCCCGAATGTCTGTGGCACAGGCGTCCCGCCAGTGATCCAACCGGCGAGACGCCGGTGCCACAGAAACGTTGAAAGCCTCGTCAACCCGCAGATTCAAGCGTGACGATGCACTAGTCCGCCACCTCGATCTCGACCTCCGCCACCGGCTTCTTGGCGGCACGCCCGATCGCGCGGATGTAGCCGATCGTCGCCATGCCGTCTGGCGTCTTCGGCGGCGTGCGTTCCAACGAGAAGGACAATTCCGCTGGAATGCCGGGGTACAGAGTGATCCGCGACTTCCCGTCGCGCTCGACTTCGATACCGATCGGCTCGGCATACAGGTAGTCGATCTTGATGTTGAATTCGGCCGAGTCTTCGACGTTCGGCTCCGTGAAGGCGGGCTGAATTTCCAGCTTCGCCGAGGCGGAGTCGGCATCGGGCTCGGGATTCTTCGCGGTGATCGTCAACGTGGTCTGATCAAGACCCGACTGGGCGATCGCCTTGCCGGACGCGTTGAACACGTTCACGGCGCAATCGGTGAACTTCGCATAATCCTTGGTGGACACCTCGATGCGAACGCGCACGGACTCGATGTCCGACGTGAACGCAAGCGAAATCGACGCCACGTCATCGTCGGGCGTCAGCGTCTTTGTCACCGTCTTGCGATAGCCCTCAATCCGCCCGTTCGTCGTCACGGTCGTCGGCTTCTCGAACAGGTTCACGAGCTTCAACGAGCCGGACGGCGCGCTGCCCGGGTCGCTGTCCAACTCGTCGATCGTTTTCGGCTCGACATGCACGCTGTCAAAGCGCACTTCCAGTTCATATGTCGCCTGCTCGTCCATCTTCCCGCTGCTGATCGGAACCTCCCACAAGCCGGGCTCCAACTCCTTGCTGATCGTGTAGCTCGCCTCGACGCGATCGTTCTTCGTGTCGAGCCGCAACGGATACCTCCCAACGATGCGCCCGTCCGGTCGATGGATGTGATACGCACGGGCCGTGCTCTCCTTGCCTTCGGTCGGGCGCAACGTGAAGTACATCGCACTAGCCCCGGGCGGCACAGCAAAGAAGTGACGGTTCACCTTCCATCCGTCAACCGTCTGATCGGCGATTTTTACCCGGTAGTCCGTCTCAGCCGAAACGCGATGCGGCACCACCACCGTGTTGAACAGACGCAGCGCGACATCATCGCCGTCAAGCCCCTCGATCGTCGCCACATACAGGCCGGGGCGTTGCAGTTTCTTCTGATCGTATTCGACCCGGACCGTGGCCGACTGGCGATCTCGGAAGTAAATCTGATCCTGCAACAACGTGCACCAATCCGAATCAGACCGAAGCATCAGCCGCTTGGAAAACGCGTTGATCGCCTCCGCATCCGCCTGCGGCACGAATATCGGCTTGATCGTGAATGTCTGCGGCCGGTCCGTCGGAAAGTGCGTGCTCCGCCAATAGGCCGCCGGGCTCGACGCATTCACGGCGAGCGGGCTTTCCGTACTGACCTTGAACGCGTACAGCGGATCGTTGGCGCGCTTCGCAGCCAAGGTCTCGATCAGTGCCGCCGCCTTGGTTATGTCCGGCTGTCCACCGCCGTAGTCCAACCGATTGAAGCCTGGCACCGGGTCTGCCGTCGTCTTGAGCGCCGCCTTGATCCAGTCGGCTCGTGGCAGGCTGCCCGTCTTCTGCCGCGCGTGCTGTGCCAGCAGGGCACAAAGTCCCGCGGCGTACGGCGATGCCATGCTGGTCCCGCCCCAGAAATCGCCGCGATGATTCCACTTCGGCACCGTGGATGTCATCATGCCCGGCGTGGCGACATCTGGCTTGGCCAACTCCCCACCGCGCGAGCTGAACAACGTCAACTGAGCATCTGCAATCTGAACGCCCGCAACGTCGCGGGCCGTGTCCGCCGCATACAGGGCGGCGACACTGATGGCGGCAGGGGCGGCGGCAGGCGTGCCCACAGAAGACAATCCCGGGCCTTCGTTCCCCGCACTCGTGCAAATGACCAGATTTGGATTCTTCCGCAACAGCTTGTCGACAAATGTGTCGATGCCCGAATACTCCTCGCGCATCGAACCGATTCCGAAGCTCAGATTGCAGACGACCGTCACATTATGCTCGCGGGAATAGCGGGCCGCATACTCGAACGCGCGCTTCATCGAGCCGGTCGTGGTCGCCCCGCCCGCCAGGCAGTTGTTGCCGATCTTCATGCTGATGACTTTTGCCCCCGGCGCGACGCCGTCAAAGCCTTCCTGACCCTGAATGCGATAACCGGCGGCGATGCCCGCGACGTGCGTCCCGTGGCCGCCGTCGTCATAGTGCAACACGACCTTGCGCTGCCCGACAAAAATGTTGAGCGCGCACGTCAGCAGGACGATCTGCTTCTCCTTCTTCTCGCGCGGGAACGTGAACGTGTCGTAACGGAGCTTGTAGTTCTTCAGCGGCTGCTCGTCGGAGAAATCGCGATCACCGTCCAGGTCGACATAGCAGACGGCATCATCATCCGTGCCGTCATCCTTCGAGATGACGCAGATGGCGAACTCGTCGTCGCGCTGTCCGTTGTCGTTCACATCCGGCACGGCCGAGTTCTTGAACGCCTTCTCCTTCAACAGGCCGAACCAGACCGTTGTGCCGTCGTCCTTGCCCTTAGCGGCAGGCGGCGCAAACGACTCCGGCGAGCCGTCGGATGCGTAATGAATGATCTTGTCGTGGGCCTCGTTCCACGTGGCGCGGGCGATTTCGATGTCGCCCTGTGTCGAGAAATCCTGCACGTCGATGACCTTCACCTCGCCGCTCGGCGTTTCGCGCAGGCCGGCGATACCCATATCGACGCCGGTGTCCAGCACCGCGACGACGACACCGCTGCCGTCGATCCCGGGATTCGCCTGTCGGTAGGTGTCTACCCCGCAAGTCGATAACGAAAGCTGCGTCCACGGCAAATCCGACTGGGCGCCTGCGCACACATTGATGAGCAAGACACAAACCGATGAAAGAACAACACGACGCATAAACCACCTCCTGTCTTATGGGTCACGATGGGGACTCGGACAAGCGCGACTGACCGCGAGCCGTGCGCAACGGCTCGATCAGACGCCCCAGATACCACCCTCAACATACAGAGTCGCGGCCACCCCGTCCATGTGGCACGACGAGGCCACGCGCCTGATCAAAGACGCATCCGCCCAGGCTGAGGACACGATCCGAGCCCCGAACGCAAGCGAGTGGGTCTTAACAGTACATCGCAATGTAGGCGGCGATTACGCCCAAGAGCCCCCGAGCTTGCTCGGGGGGTACGCTCCCACACGCCACAAGGCAACCCCCGACGGAAAGACCGGCTCGAGACGAGCCGGCTCGCTGGGTCGGGGGCTCTTGAGACGCTGCTGGCACGACCTTGCGCTGTACTGTTAATGCCAACGGTCCACCCACGGAGACCCCGCGCTCGCGCTAGGGGCTCGGAACAACCTCCGCCGAATCCGTCATGGCCCCGCGCCCGTTACTTCCTCGACGCCCGCAGCCTTGATTCGAGACTCGTCAAACACGGTTTGAGATGCTTCCATGACCATCCGATAGCCCAAACGGTCAAGCTCACTACCATTCACGGTCTATCGAGCATTGCCCGTCCGGCACGGAACGGTTCAAATGGTCGTGGTCCGAACGTTCACGCGGCGAGGTACGGATGTCCAGGGGTGAGGCCGGCAACCCGACATGAACCCGTCCAATAAAAACCACTCAGCAGGCAACCACACTGAGCATACGGGTGCGTTCCGCGAGTCCCTGATCGTGTCCCTCCAGGACATCCTGCATTCGTATGGACGGAGCATCGCGTACGACGAACTCGCGGCCGTAACCGGCGTGAGCTTCATGGCCGCAGTCGCGCCCGCAACGCCGGGCCCAGCATGGTGGCCGGCCTACGGTCGTGATGCGTTTCTGGTGTCGGCCGCGAGGGCATATGGTCTGCTGCTGCGCGAACTGCATCCGCCGGATGCTGTGCCTGCACCGCCGCCGCCGCCGGAATTCACGGTTCATTTCCACGACAGCTACCAGCCCTTCATCGCCGCCGCGCTCGAACGCAACGAGCCGGTGCTCGCCTGGGCGGGCTGGCCCGAGCCGTATCACCGGCAATGGGGCGTCATCACAAGCATCGACGCAGAATCAAGGCGGTGCATCGGTCGTACGCCGGGGGCCGCCGGTGACGGCGTGACGCTCGTGGGACCGCCCATTCAGGTGTACATCGTACAGGGCTACAACGAGTCAAGCCTGACCGCCGAGCAGGTTCTCGATGATGCCTTGCACCGCGCCGCGATCATTCTGAACAACCGCGTCGACGCGGCCTTCGGCATCGTGACCGGCCCGGCCGCGTTCCAGGCATGGCGCGAGCTGTTGCAAGCTGAATTGTCAAAGCCGTCCGGCGCCAATGCCGCCGCCGACCTGTGTACAGGCCCCGCGCGTGCCATCGTCGCGGCCCGCGAGGCTGCTATCCGTTTCCTGGAAGACCGCAGCACGCATGCGAACGAGACACAGACCGGCATCATCGACGCATGCCTCAACACGTTTCGCGATCTCGTTGCCTGCCTTGAACCTGTTTGCGACGCCGATGTCGTTTGCGTCAAATGGGCGTCGGATCAAGGGCGCACGGTGCTGATCGACACCATCACGCAAGCCGCCGACATTGAACGCCGAGCCGCCGAGGCAACCGGAGCGTTCGCCGATCCGTAGCAGCCCGTGGTAAAAGGGAAAATGGCGACTTGGGAACGCCGTTCCTGACCGTGAAAACCACCGGCGAGACGCCGGTGCCACAGTTTACATCGTTGCCACAGTTTACGCCGGTGTCACAGTTTTGGCACGGGCTGGTAGGTCCTCCGCATTTCGGCTTTCCAGATTTCGGCTTTCGGCGTTTCCTCACCACTCCGTGATCAGAACGCAGGTACCGCTCCCGGTCCGGTCATACAACGCAATGACATCCTTGTTTGACAGCCGGATGCAGCCCATCGACACCGGTTGCCCCAGCTTATCTTCCGCAGGCGTGCCGTGAATGTAGATGTACCGCGCGTGTGAATCGATGCCCGGCCCGGCGTTGACACCGCGTTCCAACCCGCCCAGCCACATGATGCGCGACAGAATTAGATCCTTACCTGTGTGATCGTCGGGCGTCCAGACCTTGCCCGTATGGTTGCGTTCCTTGAAGACCGCTCCCGCCGGCAGTCCGTCGCCGAACCGCTCTTGAATCTCGTGCCAGCCCAACGGGGTCTTATTCGAACCGGATGTGTTGCCCGTGCCGTAGGCCGCTGTTGAACAGACATGTCGGAACCGAGCGCGCCCGTTCTCGACACCGATCAATTCCTGCCGCGCGACCGACACCCAAAGGCCCAGCCGACCACCGGTCCGCTCGCCCCAACCCGCCGCCTGAAGTCGTCGCCAGTCATTGATCGGCAACGGCTTCGCGGCTGGGCGCGACGCATCCGCGCCCCCGGAATTGGGTTCACACCCCGCCATGATCGGAAAGGAGAATGCCAGAATGACCACCGCGTTCCGTCGTATCATCGTTCCAGCGGCAATCGTAGCAAACGCTCCGAGCGGATACAACGGCGGAACCCTGGCGCGGCCTTCGGCCGCAGCCAAAGGGACCAAGGGATTAAGGGACCAGGGGATACGGGATTGGAGATCGACGAGCCGGGAGTCAAATCTGACACGCGGTAGGCCTGCGCGGCTTGCGAAAAAAACGATCTTTTACTGTACAGCGCGTCCTCCGCGCCCCAACCGTCGGCTTCCGCCGATGGCTATTGCGCATCGTGAACCGCGAGCGGCGCCACGAATGATGTCGGCAGGTGTGGCACGGACAAGCGTGAAAGACAAGGCAGTGTTGATTCGGAAAGCAGCGTCTTGATGATAGGAAGTACCACCATTTGAGCAATGGAGCTTGTCCGTGGATGCTCCAAGCAGCCAACGGCGACCGAACACGGACAAGGATCGCCCTTGAAGCCTTTTTGCCAGATTACAGCCGTTCTCGCGGGCGATCCTTGTCCGTGCCACACCTGTCTGTGGGGACACAGGCTCAGGCGCCTATACCACATTTTGGTTGCGGCCGGAGGCCCGTGCCACGATCCTGAAACAGTTTCTATGCCTGGCGATCGAGGCGGCGATATTGGATGGCCTCGGCGAGGTGATCGGGGGCGATGTCGAGGTCGCCGGCGAGGTCGGCGATGGTTCGGGCAAGGCGGAGGACCTTGTCGTGGGCGCGGGCGGAAAGGCCGAGTTCCGTCATGGCCTGCTTGAGGAGCCGTTCGCAGTCGGGGCTTAACGGGCAGTGCTGTCTGACGAGGCGGGGGCCCATTCGACCGTTGAGCGTGTTATTGTCAGGGCCGAATCGCTTGTGCTGAGTTTCGCGGGCGGTGACGACCTGCGCGCGGAGCGTTGCGGAGTCGGTGCCGACCTTCTGTCGGCGCAGGTCGTCGAACGGGACGGCGGGAACATTGGTGTGGATGTCGATGCGGTCGATGAGGGGGCCGCTGATCCTGGCGAGGTATCGCTCGATTTGCGGCGGGGAGCATTTGCAGGGTCGGCGCGGGTCGGAATAGTAGCCGCAGGGGCACGGATTCATGGCGGCGACGAGCATGAAGCCCGCGGGGAAATTAACGGAGCTGTGCGAGCGAGCGATTGTGACGCAGCCGTCTTCGAGCGGCTGGCGGAGCGTTTCCAGGATGGACCGTTGGAACTCGGGGAATTCATCTAAGAACAAGATGCCGTGATGGGCGAGCGAGACCTCGCCGGCCTGTGGGATGGAGCCGCCGCCGACGAGGGCGGGAGCGCTGGCGGAGTGGTGCGGCATTCGGACGGGGCGCTTTGCCATCAGCGACGCGCCTACGGGGAGTTTGCCCGATGAGGAGTATATCCGCGTGGTCTCGAGTGATTCGCTGAGGGTGAGCGGCGGCAGGATTGTGGGGAGGCATTTTGCCATCAGCGTCTTGCCTGCACCCGGTGGGCCGACGAAAAGGAGATTGTGCCCACCGGCGGCAGCGACGCACAGGGCGCGCTTGCAGAACTCCTGGCCGCGGACATCGGAGAAGTCGAGGTCGTACTTGGCGGCATCGGCAAAGGTGCCTTCCAGGTCGATAACGGTGGGTTCGAGCGGGAGCTGTTCGTTGAGAAAGCCGACGGCGTCGGTGAGAGATCCGACGGCGATGACATCGAGGCCGTCGACGACGGCGGCTTCGTTGGCGTTTTCTCGTGGGACGAGGACGCCCCGGAAGCCCTCGCGTCTGGCGAGCATGGCCATGGAGAGCGCGCCCTTGACCGGGCGCAGGCGGCCGTCGAGGGCAAGTTCGCCGGCGATCATGTAGCGCGCGGTCGAATCCGGGACGGCGCCGTCTGCGGCGAACAACATGCCGAGCGCAATGGGCAGATCGAGGGCGGGTCCTTCCTTGCGGATGTCGGCGGGGGCGAGGTTGATGACGGTGCGATGCGCCGGGGGCTGGTAGCCGCAATTCAGGATGGCGGTGCGGATGCGTTCGATGCTTTCCTTCACGGCGGCATCGGGCAGGCCGACGATGATGGGCGTTGCAAAGCCGCGCGAGGCGATGTTGACCTCGACCTCGCAGGCGACAGCCTCGATGCCAACGAGCGTGACGCTGTGCAATGTTGATAACATGAAGGGGGAATCGTATAGGGCGGGTCGAGGAAGCACAAGCGGCGTGGCCGGGCGTGGTGTCAGGGGATGGCACAACAGCGTCGGCGGGTCTGGGATGCCCGCGAAATTGACGAATATCCCGTATTTACGCCGGCCACGGGGGGCCGACGCTACTTTCGCGGCGGACCACCGGCGAGACGCCGGTGCCACATTGTTGGCCGGGGGGGCATTTGTGGTCCATGACAGTTTAGGCGGCGTAGCGATGGGCGATCGAATAAACCCTCGAAAGAATCGAATAAACCTTCGACGGACACGCATGAACCCCCGAAGGGGGTGGCGGAATAGAGCCCAGGGCGAAGCGCAGCGAGCCCTGGGATAACGTACCAAGTCGATCGAGCCCCCAACGGGGGCGACGGAAACTGGGCGCTGGAGTTCATTCGGAATGCCCATAAATGAATGCGGTTCCGTCACCCCCGTTGGGGGTTC
>JAUVGW010000277.1 GCA_030593565.1 Phycisphaerae bacterium
CAGTATGCCGGCAACATGGGCCTGTCGCACCCGTTCGACACGATTCTGAAGGCCGCCGACGCGTTGGCCGACGATCCGCGCGTCTTGTTCCAGTTCCTGGGCGACGGCCCACAGCGACCGTACATCCAGTCGAACCTGCCGTCCAACGGAATGTTGATCGACTATCAGCCCGCCGATCGCCATGGCCAAGTGCTCGCCACCGCCGACATCTGCCTGATCTCGCAGCATGACGAGATGTTCGACAAGGCCCTGCCGTACAAAATCTACGCCATCCTCGCAGCCGGCCGCCCGTGCATCTTCGTTGGCAACCGCAAATCGGAAATTGTCGAATGGCTCGAACAGGCCGGCGCCGGCCTTCACATCGACCAAGGCAATCACGCGGGGCTCGCCGACGCCGTTCGCGCGTTGAAGACCGATCCATCCAAGGTCTCGGCGATGGGACGTGCCGCTCGGGCGGTCTTCGATGAGCGCTTCAGTGCCGATCGAGCCGCCCAACAGTGGGCGGACTTGATCGGCGACGTCTTGGCATCCGCGAGATAGCAGCCCGTGCAGAACTGTGGCACCGGCGTCCCGCGTGGTGAAAATGTGGCACCGGCGTATCGCCGGTGGTTCCACCAACAGGTGTGGCACGGTCAAGCGGGTTCGTGTTCAGCGATCAGGTGGGGTGGCATGGGTAACGAACGACACGCCCTGCAAGGGCGGGGCGTTCATTACCCGTGGGAACACCACCCGGAATGGATACCCACGGGTAAACTCCGCCGCCACTGGCGGCTCCGTTAACCCATGCCACCCCGCCGCCCCCCGCAGATGAAAGCCTACTGCCTACGTCGCAGGACGTATTCTGCCGCGGTCGTCAACGCGTCCTTGGCCTCGCCGGCAGGCACACATTCGAGGTGGGAGACCGCGGATTGGACGTGCGATCGGGCGACATCCATGGCGTAGTCGATCGCGTCGCTGCGAGCGAGAAGCGATCGAACGCGCGCGGTGATGTTGGCATCGTCGCCGGTCAACGTCTCCATCAGGCGGCGGTGTTCGTCATTGCAGGCCTGATCGCGGAATCGAATCAGCGGGAGCGTCAGCTTTCGGAGATCGGCGTCTCGGCCCACGGTCTTGCCGGTTTCCGACTCCGTGCCGGTCAGATCGAGCAGGTCGTCCACGATTTGGAAGGCGATGCCCAGATCCAGCCCGAATGCCGCCAGACGCTCGACCACATCGTCGTCGGCCTCCGCGGCCGCCGCGCCCAGTTCGCAACAGACACTCGTCAGGGCGGCGGTCTTTCGGCGGATGATCTCGAAGTAGGCGGCTTCGCTCAACTCGAAATCGCCCCGATGCTCGATCTGCATCAACTCGCCTTCGCAGACCGTGTTGGTCACGGCGGCGATCCGCCGCGAGGCCGCTTGGGATTGGAGACTGCTACATAAATGATATGCGTGCGAAATGAGATAGTCGCCGAGAAGAACGGCGCCCTGGTTGTCGAGGACGCGATTCACGGTGGGGCCGCGACGGCGTAGGTCCGCCTGGTCGAGCACATCATCATGTACGAGCGTGGCCATGTGCACCATCTCGACGACCGCGCCGAGGACGATGTGTTGTTCATTGAGATCGCCCGCGGCCCTGCCCGCCAACAGCAGGAGCTTCGGACGAAGCATCTTGCCGCGATATGTGCGGATATGCTCGACGAGCCGGTTGACGAATGGCAGGTCGGACCGAAGCTCGGCGTCGAAGACTTCGATGACCCGGTCGATTGCCGTTGCGATGGGACCCGCGATGTCGATTGCCGTCGTCATGGATGTTCATCCGAACAAGCGTGCATTTCCAAGCCATCGTGACATCGCCACGGCTGGCATTCGTGTCCATTGTAGTGAATCGCTTTTTCCGCTCACAAGGACGCGCGCAGGTTTCAGAAGTTTTGAAATGGTGTTGCCGGATGGCTTGGCTGACCTGCTGGCTTGCCGTTTGGCGGATCAACTTTTTACGCTATTCCTACGCAACTCCTAGTCGCGCGATACGATGCGCGTCACGCGCCACGCACCGCCTTGGCCATCGCCGCGACGCGGGCGGGATCGGGTCCATTCTCCCAGTTGCCGTCCCGCTTCAGGTAGCTGCCGACGATCAGCGCATCAGCGTGCGGCGCCAGATCGACCACATTCTCGGGCGTCACGCCCGATCCGACGAATATCGCCTGGTCAACCGCATCCGCGACAGCCGCCACATCTACCGGCTTGGTGGGCTGCCCGGTGGCCGTGCCGGTCACGACGATACCGTCCGCACCGAACAGTGCAGCGGCCTTGGCCGTCTCGGCAAGGTCAACGTCGGCCGTGACGGCATGCGATGAATGCTTCTTCTTGACGTCGGCAATGATCGCCACCTGTTCCGCGCCTATCATCTTCCGGTATCGCAGCAGCGGTCCGGCATCGGCATCCGGCATCAGCCCTTCATCCGCGATATGCGAGAATACGAAACCCTCGCACCGGACGAATTGGCATCCTGCCGCCTGCGCGACGGCCAGCGCCTCGCGATTCGCCCCCGCCAGAACCTGAACCCCGAGCGGCACGTCCACGACCGCCCGCACGGTTGAACAGATCGCCGTTATGGAGGCGACGATCTCCGGTCCCACGACGCGGTTCATGTACGGCACGTCGTGCATGTTTTCCAGCATGATCGCATCGACGCCGCCGGCGACCAGCACCTTCGCCTCGGCCACGGCCGCCCGGGCCAACTCGCCCACCGCCGCCTGCGATCGCGGCGTGCCGGGCAGCGCACCGACATGAATCATGGCCACCAGCGCCGGCCGTTCCAACTCCCGCAAAAACGTCAGCCCGTCGTTGCTCATGGATTTCCTTTCACTCGACGCCCTCTGATGTGCCCACGCACGGAAACAGAGCCGGGCCGTGTCTGCCCGGTCCGGCTCGGCACGAGCCGGCTCTGTGGCTCGGAATGAGCCGACATTCGCATATCGACTCCGAACTATTCACGTCACATCCGTCTCTCCACCGGCTTCCTCCTCCGCCGGCAGCGATCGCATCCTGATCTCGGTCTCGCGCAGTAGCGGCAGTTCCTTACCCGCGTCCGCTGCGCCCAGCTCCTTCAATTTCCTCGCACTGGGCAGCGTCCGCCTCTCCCAACTCCCGACCGCGTCGTCGTATGCCTTTCCTGCCTTCTCGATGCCGACTCGGACCGCGTCGAGATGCGAAACGAAGGTGCACAACCGGTCATACAATTCGCGTCCCGCCTCCGCGATCTTCCGGGCATTCTCGGCGACTTGCTGTTGCTGCCAGCCGTGCCGAACAGCAAGCAGCAGCGCCATCAGCGTCGTCGGCGAGGCGAGCAGAACCCGCTGATCCATACCGTTGATCAGCAGGTCGGGATCATGCGAAACCGCCGCAGCAAAAAACGCCTCGCCCGGCATGAACATCACCACGAACTCCGGCGCGGACGTGAATTGCTTCCAATATTCCTTCCCCGCCAAGGCACGCACCGTGCCGCGAACATCCGAGACATACTTGTCCAGAAACTGCTTTCGCCGCGACTCGTCCGTGGTTTCGGCGGCGTCCAGGTATGCGCCCGTGTTCACTTTCGAGTCGACAACCAGCGTCCGTCCGCCCGGCATCTGCACCACCAGGTCCGGCCGTTGCCCGCTGTCAAGCGTCTGCTGGGTTTCGAAGTCGCAGTGCTCCGTCATCTCGGAAAGCTCGACGATCCGCTGAAGCGTGGCCTCCCCCCATTTACCCTTCGCCCCGCTGTGACGCAGGGCCGCGACAAGCTGGCCCGTCTCCTTCCCAAGTTGCCGCTCGCGCTCTTCGAGGGATTCGAGCTTCTCGTTCAGGCCGCCGTATGCTTCCTGCCGGGCCTTCTCCAGCCCGGCGATCTGTTTCTCATACCGCTCCAACTGCTCCCGCAACGGCTTCATCTTCGCCTCGGCCAACATCACGAACTGCTCGTTGTTGCTCTTCAGCGCTGCCGCCGATAGGGCCTCGAACGACTCCTTGACCTTCTTCTCCATCTGCTCGATCTGCCGGCGCTGCTCGGCAAAATGCTCCCGTGCCGATTCGAGCCGCTCGTTTGCCTTCGCGCTGTCAACCTTCTGGGCTTCCAATGCCTCCCGCACACCTTCCAGATCGGCCCCCAACGACTTGCGAACCGCTGCCAGTTCTTCGTCCTTCTGGCCGGCCTGTCGCCGCACCTCCTCGAGTGCCGCCTGCGCTGCCGCCACATCGCCAAGCTTCTGCGAGATCTGCTCCTGCCCGTCGCGCCGCCCGCGCAGCACGCCGGCATACCAGCCGGCAGCGCCGCCGATGACCAGCCCAACCAGGATGCAGATTGCTTCTGTCAATGATCCACTCCCGTAGCATCGCCTCCCCGCGGCTCCAAGTTGCGTAGGATGGGCAATCTTGCCCATCTGTTAAACCGATCAGCAGATGGGCAAAATTGCCCATCCTACGACTTCGCCGCCGCCACCACCGCCACAAGCTCACCAAACTCCGACTCATCGATCGTCCGCAGGTCGAACAGAATCGCGCCCTCGCGAATCCGTGGCAGCACGCTCGGATTACTCGTTCGCAGCCGTTTCGTGATGTCGTCCAACGACTCGCCGCCCGTCGGCCGCCAGCGCACGACTGCCGTTGGAATAGGCCATGCCGGTAGCGAGCCGCCGCCTGCAAACGTCTCCTCGCGCGAAACCTCCAACGCCTCACTCGGCAAAGCCGCGCGCAACAGTGACGCCAACGACTCCGCCCGTTCCTCCAGCGACTCGGCCGACGTCGACAGGCTCGCCAATAGCGGCACGTGCCGGTTCACCGTCTCCGGCGATTCGTACAGCTCCAACGTCGCCTCCAACGCGGCAATGGTCAGCTTGTCGATTCGCAATGCCCGCGCCATTGGGTCGCGCCGCAACCCATCGATGATTGCTCGTTTGCCCAGCAGAATCCCCGCCTGCGGCCCGCCCAGCAACTTGTCTCCGCTGAACGACACGACATCCGCGCCGTCTTTCAGGCTGGCGATGACCGTCGGCTCGTCCGCCGCGGCCCACAGG
The DNA here is from genome assembly GCA_030593565.1 of Phycisphaerae bacterium. Classification (GTDB taxonomy): domain Bacteria; phylum Planctomycetota; class Phycisphaerae; order UBA1845; family UTPLA1; genus JAFGQA01. The sequence continues at coordinate 5,033 of JAUVGW010000277.1, forward strand.
CCGTCGTCGAGCAGAGCGCCGCTGCCCAGGTCATCAAACATCACAAGGCCCCGGTCGTGTGCCAACGCCGTCAACTCCGCCGTCCCGGGCGATTCCGAAAACCCCACAACACGGTAGTTGCTGGTATGCACGTGCATCAGCATGGCGGTCTGCTCGCAGACCGCCGCCTCATAGTCGCGGAGGTGCGTCTTGTTCGTCGTGCCCACCTCGCGCAGGATCGCCCCGCCGGCCGACATGACTTCAGGCAGCCGAAACGAACCGCCGATCTCGATCAATTGCCCCCGCGATACGACGACCTCGCGATTCTTGGCCAGTCCGTTCAACACCAGCATCGTCGCCGCCGCGTTGTTGTTCACGATCAGCGCCGCTTCGGCGCCGGTCAGCCGACACAACAACTGTTCAGCATACTGGCCGCGCTTGCCTCGCCGACCGGATTCCAGGTCAATCTCCAGACTGCAATAGCCCCGCGCCACACGGGCAATCCGATCGACGGCCGCATCCGGCAGCACGCTGCGCCCCAACCCCGTGTGCAACACGACGCCCGTCGCGTTGATCACGCGCGTCAATCGCTTCACGCGCCGGGCCGCCGCAATCGACGCGGCACGAGATAGCACCGCCTCGACCTCGCAGTCTGCCACCGACGCACCGCCGCCAAGCAGGTCAGACCGCAAGCCTTCCACCGCCTCGCGCAGCGCGTCCGTCACCACCGTACTCGGCAGATCCCGCAAACCCTCCGCCGCCTCCGCCGCCTTCAACAAGACCGTTACCGACGGTATCTGCGACAGGTTGGCCTTTGCCGGCTCCGACATGGACTCTCCTTCCGCGGCCGATCAGTCACCAGGTTCCACAACCGTGACATCCGACGCATGAACGCCTGATCCCTCAGTCCCCCGATCCCTCGGTCCCCTGATCCCCTCTTACTGCAACATCCGCTCGTCCCCGATGCGCCGCGTGAACTGGATTCGATCCAGATATTCCAGCATCGTCTGCACCACACGTCGGCTCAGGTTCAGTTCGTCTCGGACCTCCGCGAGCTTGAACCGGCGACCGTTCCCGAGGCCCGCGACCGCCTCCTTCAACTTCGCGACGGCTCCGGCGGACATATACTTCTGCGGGGCGATCAAGACGAGCCGCGATTCGCACTTAGCCAAATCGTCGAACATCTTGGACCGTTGCTTCGACAACGCCGCAGTCGTTTTCAATGCAGACCACGCCGGCGGGTCAAACGACGCGGCATCGATCTCCGCCACCAGTCGTTCGAGAATCGCCGCGTCTTCCGGCGATAATGCCGGTCGAAACTCGTGATGCGCAACATACGGCCCGTTCGCTACGGCCAGACCGGCCTTCTCGAGCCGCCCCAGAATCGTCTTGCCATAGCCCGACGCGCTGCGCTGGCTGATCCAGCCGATGTAGCGGTCTCGTTGCACACCTGGTTCCGCCGGATTGTTGGCGTGATGACGCTTCAGATAGGACAATGCCCGTCGCTCGATCGCCTCGATCGTTGCCTGATGCACTTGGCGGCTCTTGATCGAAACCAGCTTGCCTTCCTCCTCCAACCGTTGTTGCAGCGCCGCAACCTCCGCGGGCTGCACGCCGGCCTCGCACGCCAGCCGTTCGGTTCTTCGTGATTCAAATCCCGCCAACCGAACGGCCTCTGTATATCGGACGAACGAATCCGACGACGCCGACCGCTCCAACGCCGCGATCTCGTCGGGATGTTGGGGCCGAAACCGCCGCGAGACCGGCCGAATCACCTGCCCTCCGCCGATGGTCGCCTGCGCCGACTCGGTGCGAAGAATGAATCGCTGTGCGAACGACGCCACGACAGGCCGCGCGAATCTCAACTGAACCAGCGCGTTTTCCCCCGGTTTGATCTCCGACCCCCCGACGACGACAGGCATCGCGAACACATCCTCGGTGCCGATCGAGACGCGGACCCGGCGGTGACTCACCAACGGCTTCTCCCGTCGCGGCAGCACCCGGACACGCGCATCCACATAGCGCGTCCCCGTCAGGT
>JAUVGW010000056.1 GCA_030593565.1 Phycisphaerae bacterium
GAGGCGCGGCCCCGGGTCGCGGAGAAGAAGGCAACGTGGTGGAAAAAGGTGACGCGATGAACAACCACGATATGGACGACGGCAACAACGTGTCAACGACTGAACCGACGGTCGACATGGCCGAAATCGGCGCATTGGGGAGTGAGGTTATCGACTTGATGCAGTCGTTGCGCGAACTGCTCGACGCTCGAGCCGAGGTGCTTGGCAACTGCCGGGCGGCCTTGGAGGAACGTCATGACAAGTTGGTCAAGGAAGTCCAGGGCTTCGAGCAACGTGAGACGGAGCTCTGTGGGCGGATGGAGCAGCGAGCGACGGAGCTGGACTCCCGCGAGGAGAAGTGCCGGGAACTCGATGAGAACCTGGGGAAGTTGTCCGGCACGAATGAGGAGCGGGCGAAAGAACTGGCCGAAGAAAAAGAAAAACTGGCGGCGCGAGCGACGGAACTCGAGCGTCAAAAAGAAGGATTGGCCGGCCTGGAAGAATCGTTTGCCAAACAGACGGAGCGTCTTTCGGAGGACCGGAAAGACGTTGAGAAGCGTTCGGCGGAATTGGAAGCGGAGCGAGATCACCTCGATGCATTGTCAGAAGAACTGGAATCGCAGCGCGCAGCTTTCGAGCAACAGGCACGCGATCGTGAGGAGGTGCAGGCAGCCTCCGTCGAGGTGGAAGCAGATCTCCAAAAACAGCAAAAGCAGTTCGAGAAGGATCGAGCGGCCTTTGCTTCCCGGCGTGACGAGGTCACTCGGGCAGTGGAGGAGTCCAAGCAACGCGAGTCGGAAGTGCAGGCCCGGTGCGACGAACTGGAACGCCGGGAACGGGCGATGGACGAGGGTGAAGCGGAACTCGCCGCGATGGAGGACGTCTGGGCGAAGAAGACGGCCGATCTGGAACTCGCCCAGACGCAGCTTGCCGAACTGGAAGCGCAGCTTCGAAGCGAACTCGCCAAAGCGGCCGATTCGAAAGATGGATTGCTGCCCGCGTATGACTTGGCGGAGGGCGGTCTGGAGGCCGGCGGGGTTCCGGACGGAGGCGTACCAAAGCCGGACAGTAATGAAGATCGCAAATCAGTGGAACGATTTCAGAAGCTCTGTCGCGATGCCAAGCGGCGGGTCATCGGAAACTGACGCTTTACCGAAGGTTGACCTCGCTGTGGGGAGGTGAATGGTGTTACAGATTTTCTCGCGGAAACCGGTGACGCAAAGGCAGGAATCGAAACCATCCCGTTCGCCCGTTGCCGATCAGGACGTATTCCAACCGGCGGAACCGTTGCAGCTTGCCTCGGATCCGCTGACCCAGTGTGTTCAACTTGGGCGATGGGGGCACCTGTTGGCCAACCGTCATATGTGGAAGGACCGCTCGGAAATCGAGCGGGTCTGTCGTTCCACGCGCCAGCGGATCGACGAGATGTTTGCGATCGTCCCGGAGGGGTATGCTTCTTTGTCGCAGACAATCACTGACGAACCCGGCTGCCCGGAGGTCACTATTGAGACGGAGCCGTTTCTGCTGGCTCGTCATACCGTGACGAATTCCCAATACCAGATGTTCGTCGATGCCGGGGGCTACGAGCAGATGGAGTTGTGGCCCATGGACATCTGGCCGCACCTGATCGATTTCAAGGATCTGACCGGGGAGGCCGGGCCGAAATTTTTCCAAGGCGGCCGCCACAGCAAGCACCTGGCAAAACACCCCGTGGTCGGCGTGTGCCATTACGAAGCGGCGGCGTACGCGAAATGGGCGGGCTATCGCCTCCCGACGGAGGCGGAATGGCAAATGACCGCGACCTGGTGCATCCGCAGCGCCGCTAACGTGTTGCGCAGGTATCCGTGGGGAGATGCCCTGGACACGAAACGCTGCAATATCTGGGCGTCCGGATACGGCCGGACCATTCCCGCGGAGGCGTGTCCGGAAGGCGCCACGCCCAACCATATCCTCCAATTGGTGGGCAATGTCTGGGAATGGACCGCCGGCGACTTCGAGGTTTCGCACGGCGACCGCGGCATGGTCGTTGGTGACATGACCTTGTCATCGATCCGCGGCGGAGCGTTTGACACGTACTTTCCTTCGCAGGCGACCAGTTTCTTCCGGACCGGCCTCGCCAGCCTGGCCCGGACGCACAACGCCGGCTTCCGATGCGCCATTAGCCTCGAAGACGAGGTGGGAACAAGGATGAAGGATGAAGGATGAAACACCGGCGAGACGCCGGTGCCACAATCTGGGGGGACCTCCATCGGAGGAGGCATCATCGGAGGGGGTATAGTCTGGGGGCGGTGTTTGGTGATTTATGTCGGTTGCTTGGGGGGCCGATGTTACGTTGCGGCGGACACCGGCGAGACGCCGGTGTCACAATACGGGGTGCCACAATCTGGGGGCGGCACAGTCTGGAGGAGGTCCACGTGACTACCGAACAACTCGACGCAACGGCCGATACGCAGTGCCTTATCTGCGGCGCCGAGAATCCTCCCGACGCTCTGTTGTGCGAGGAATGCTATGCACCGACGGCCATCGGCCGCGATGCCGCCGTCCAGGATCGAGAACCGAAGATCATCAGCGTCATCGGCGATAGCAACGTCGGCAAGACCGTATACCTTGGACTTCTGCTCGACATGTTGACCCAACGGGCGGGGGACTTCGAGGCCGTCCCGAAGGGCGCGTACTCCGTCGACCTGCAACAGAACGTGATCTCCCACCTTTCGCGCCGGATGTTCCCACCGAAGACGCCCATGGAGGTCAACCAGTGGCATTGGGCGTACTACCAGGTCCGCCGACGGGTGCGTGATGCGCCATGCGTGGACCTGATTATGCCGGATATGGCGGGCGAATCCCTCGCCGCGGAACTCGTCACGCCGCAAACCTTCCGCGTGATCCACAGCCTGTTGAAGAAATCATCAGGGATTATGATGCTCGTGGACGCGGCTTTGGCCGCCAATGGGTCGACGCAGCCGGACTTCTTCGCCTTGAAGATGCTGAGCTACATCGACGGCATCTCGGCAGCCAAACGCGGGCAAGGCATCCAAACGCCGATCGCGGTTCTACTCTGCAAGGCCGATCATTGCCCGGAATGTTTTGACGACCCGCACGGGTTCGCTCGGGCCAATCTGAATCGCCTGTGGAATCTGTGCGAGGCCCGATTCGAAAACGTGGCGTTCTTCCCCACGAGCGTCGCCGGCTCGCTGGGCTATGGCATGTCGGAGGATGAACAATACGTGGTGCCGATTCCCCTGCACACGGCCCTGCGAGGCGTACTGGAACCGTTCGAATGGATCATCGACCGACTATGACTGAGCCCACGCGCGCGGCGGCGGATTCCGCTCGCGTCGAGCAGGCGATCTTCACATCCGTCCGCTCGCCGATGGGCGAAGGTTATCGAATCATCGCCGCCGGTCCGGGCATTCGGAGCGACGAGAAGGCGGAGATGACGCGCCGGATGCCGTCGCATGCAAGCCTGTGCGGAACCGACCAGGACGCATCGGCGCTACTGGCCTTTCCGCTTCGCGGTGGCAGGCATTGTGTGGCGATCTCGCGATATGCCGGTATGGAGCACACCGGACGCGGCGGGCAGCGTGTCCACAGCCACATTGTCGTTTTGGATCAGCAGGACTACCACCAGTTCGCGTTCAACCCTGTTCGCGTACATGCCGCGTTGGCGCAGGCGGTCGGTGATGTGCCGATCATCGAAACGTCCGCAATGCTCGAACCGTTGTCCTTGTCGATGCTGCCGGCGGATGGAATCTGTGGCACCGGCATCTCGCTGGTGGAGCAGGGGAGCACCGGCGTCTCGCCGGTTGGGCAGGGGAGCACCGGCGTCTCGCCGGTGAGGTCACAGGCAGGACGCCTGTGCCACGACGGGGTGGCATGGGTTAGCGGAGCCGCGCTAAGCGGCGGAGCTTACCCGTGTTGCTCCACACGAGCACCACACGGACTGATAGACCAAGCCCTGCACGTGTCGGAAGCCATGCTCCAAGGCGAACGTCTTCTCGTGATTGGCTCGCACGGGGAACTCGATCTGCTGGACCGCGTCATGATCTCGCTGCCCTGTTCGGTTCGACGCACCTTGGCGGTATCCACAGGCCTGAAGCATTCTGCCGCGAGGCGGTTGCACCTGTGTCTGGAAGACCGGGAACTGGGCGAGTCGCAACGCGCCATTCGCGGGCAGCGGATTCGATGCTTCGACGTGAACGAGCCGCCCGCGCCGGGTGCTACGCCTTACGAAGCATGGACGCGCTTGCTGCGGCAGTGGTTCAAGGCGGGTCGAGAAGCGGAAGCCGAACAGCTTACCGCGTCCATAACTGAGGACGCCTCGCCGCAGGCCCTCGCGAGGATCGCATCGATCTGCGCGGACATCGATACGGTCAAGAAGGCGGACCAGCCGATTCCGGCCGAACTCGCCGCGAAGTACGCACGGTTTCCCGCAATCGGCGAGTTGGAACAAAGACTGCTCCAGCGTCTCATGAAGGCCGTCGAAGCGGCATCCGATAGATCGGAAGAATCCGGAAAGGGCGCAGCCGCGGGCGTCATCGTGATGTCCGGGACCAAGGAAACGACGTAGTGAATCTCAGGATTTCGCCGTGGGCTTTGGTCCGTCGATCACCTCCGCTACCGCTTCTGCTTGCCCCATAGCTTCGCCAATTCGATCAGCACCTTGACGGCCGATTCCATCTGCTCCAGGCAGGCGAACTCGAGCGGGCCGTGGAAATTGTGCATACCGACGGACAGATTCGGCGTGGGCAGGCCCATCTCGCTGAGGCGCGAGCCGTCGGTGCCGCCGCGGATCGACTCGGATTTCGACGTCAGGCCGGCGTTCTTGATGGCCTGTTCCGCGAGCTTCTCGGCGCGGGGCTCCTTGGCCAGGTGCTCGATCATGTTGCGGTATTGCTTCTTGACGGTGATGTCGATCTCGGCTTCGGGGTGCTCGGCCAGGATGGTCGCGGCAACGTTCTTGAGCATCTTCGCCTCCTGCTTGAGATCGGCCGTCACGAAGCTCCGCAGCAGGATCTTGATGGTGACCTCCGGCGCGCCGCCCTCGATGATGTAGGGGTGCATGAAGCCTTCTTTGCCGTCGGTCGTCTCCGGCGCGAGCGTCTGCCACGGCATCCGCGAGATGAACTCCGCCGCCAGTCGGACGGCGTTCGTCATCCGACCCTTGGCGAAGCCGGGGTGAATATTGACACCTGTAATCTTCACCGTCGCCAGGTCGGCGGAAAACGTCTCGTTTTCCAGTCCGGCCTCGCCCTCGCCGTCGAGCGTGTAGGCGACCTTGGCGTTGATCTTCTTGATGTCGACCTTGTCACAGCCGCGGCCGACCTCCTCGTCGCATGTGAAGACCACGCGGATCGGGCCGTGCTTGATTCGCTTGTTGCGTATCAGCTCGGCAGCGGCCGTCATGATGCACGCGACGCCCGCCTTGTCGTCCGCGCCGAGCAGTGTCTTGCCGTCGGCCGAGATCAGCGTCTTGCCCTTCAACTCGGCCATGCCGTCGGTCCTGTCGGTGCGGATGATCTTGGTCTTGTCCTTGGGCAGGACGATGTCCTTGCCGTTGTAGTTCTTGTGGATGATCGGCTTGATGTCCTTGCCGCTGGCCTCGGGAGACGTATCCATGTGCGAAAGCCAGGCGATGGTGGGCGCCTTGACGTTGCCCGGCACGGTTCCCATGACGATACCGTACTTGTCGACTCCGACATTCTCAAGCCCGATCGCCTCCATCTCCGCGGCAAGCAGCTTACCGAGTTCGAGTTGTCCCTTGGAGCTGGGAATGTCCTTCGTCTCCTCGACGGCAGTGGTCTCGACCTTTACGTACCGGCAAAAGCGATCTAATAGCGTATCCACAACGTGTCTCCACAAGAAAAATCGTGTCCTTGGTTCATCTCACCCAGCGTGAAACGCGTACCGGGATTCCTCCTCGGCGCCGATGCGCCGCCGCCGGGGTCCGCAAGGCGATGTTGTATCGCCCTCGCCGATTCGACGCAACCCGTCGCGGCACCGGGGAGTGTCGCCATCAGAGCCGGGGCGTGTCGCCCCGGACCGGCTCGAGACGAGCCGGCTCGCTAGGTCGGGGTGATCGCGGCGTCCAGGAGTTCTGTCGGACGGGCGTCCGGCCGCGTCGTCATCTCCGTCAACATCGCGTCGAGGAAGAATTTCGCGGCCCAGTTCGGATAGGTGTGTTTCATGTACGCCCCGCCCAATGGGTGGGAGCCTGGTAGGCCGCCCCGCACGCCGGGATTTTGGTGTCGCAAGGCCTGTTTGCTGCGGAGCGCGAGGCTCAGGCGCGCGGCCGTCTCGCTGAATTCGTCGTTGTGTGCCTGCTCAGCGACGCGCCGCCACAACAGGAGCATCTGCGCGTCGCCGGTCAGGCATGACCAGGATGCCGCCGGCTGAAACCGAGAATCCAGCCGACCGGGCAGGTGGCCGTCGGCTCGTTGCGTTCCCGCGACGCCGCGGCAGGTCCGCAAGGCAAGGTCGACAAATCGCGCCTCGCCCAGCAGTAGGCCCGCCTCGAAGAAACCTTCGGCGGCATACGCGATCGTGTGCATGATAGGCCGCGCGCAATCGGAGAAATCGTTATCGTCCATCCAGCCGGGCCGCGCCTCGCGCGTGGCCGCCCAGTCGAGGTTCCGGTGCCCCGCCCGGACGAACGACGCCTCGTCGAGCATCTGCCCCGCCCGGATCATCGCCCACGCCACGCGGACGTTGTACACGTTTTCCGATTGTCGAATGACGCTCGGCGAGCCGGCCCGCCGCCAACAGCCGTCATCGTCTTGCTGCTCGACTAGCCAGCGACAAGCGCGGACCGCCGCATCGGCGTACGTCGCGTCGTGCCAGGCATTCCACGAATCGATCCAACCGTGAACGACCTGGCCCGTGTTGAAGATCGTCGGCGACGCCGCGCCGCCCGGACCGAATGTGCCCGCCTGAATGCCGCCACACGGAAGCTGGATCGCAAGCAGCCAGTCCGCCACGCGCCGAGCGCGCGCGTCGTATTCGCCGTCGCCCGTCGCGCGGCCGTATTCGAGAAGCGATTCGATGATGTACCCCGATGTCTCCGGATACGGATTTTCCCAGCGGCCCGGTATGGGCCGATAGCATTTGGCGATACCCCCGCAGCCGGTGGCGTCTTGCGCGCGGACGATCCATTCAGCAGCCGCGCGGGCATGTTCCGCGGGGGTGCCGACTGTCTCCGTCTCGGCTCGCGCGGTCTGGGCCCGCGCGAATGTGCGCATCGCCGCCGCCTGTCGGACACGGTCGGCTGATTCGAGGATCGCCCAGTATCGTTGTTTCAGCGGTGTCAACATTCTGTCGTGCCGTGCGTCTCATTCGGTAACAACGGAGCGTCGCCTTGCCCCGCCACCGTCATGGACCAGTAACACATCCGTCCGTCCGCAGCCATGATCTCGTCGGCCACGCGGAAACCGAAACCTCGATACAGGCTCACCGCCGCGTGATTGTCCGCATGAACATTCAACCTGTACTGCCGCATCCCCGCCGCACGGCCCTCCGCAAGGTATTCCTGCATCAGACGCCTGCCGATGCCGCGCCCACGGTGTACCGGCAACACGCCGATGCCGCTCAGAAAGAAATCATCCGCCAAGACGGCGGGAAATACCGACAACGCCTTCTTGATCCTGGCCGAGACCGTCGCTCGCTGGTCGGCCGGCGTTTGCCTGAGGAGGGCCAGCAGATCCGACGCCGCGAAGCGCGACCGATCCGCGCCGGCGTGGGCGATGTACCCCCCGACGGGCTCGCCATCGAGACTCAGCAGCCGCACATGCCCGATCCACATTTCAGACGACCGCCGCCCCAGCATCTCGCCGAGCACGCCGCGCGTCGCGTCCGCGCCGCCGTAAAACCAGTCATAGAACGGATTGCCTGCATCGTGCAGCCATGGCAGCACATCGGAGATAGGCCGCTCCGCCTCCGGAACGCCCGACAGGCGTAAACAGCCGTCGTGGATGTCTGCTAGGTTCTGCATCGGATCGCCGCCTCGACGTATCGACTCAATGCCCCGACGCGTGTCAACTGTTCGGCGTCCATGTTCTCGAAGTCGATGGTCATGCCAAAACGCTCCTCGATCGCCGCGACCATGTCGAGGATGCCCAATGAGTCGATGATGCCTTCGCGCAACAGGTCAAAGCCGTCCGACACCTGCTCGGCCGAGACACCGTGCCTGGCGAGCGGTTCTGCATACTGTTCGAGCAGAAACGCCCGGACATCCGTTGCCGCAGTGGTCGTCATTTCGATTCCTCCAGAATCCTCAGCAGTGCGCTGCGGTCGACCTTGCCGTTCGCATTGCGAGGAATGTTTGGCATCAGCCGATACTCGCGAGGCACCATACACGGCGGCAGGCAGGCCTCGACGCCTCGCCCCAGATTATCCATTTCGGCCACGTCCGTTCCCAAAAACGCCACGATGCCTGCGGCACCGCCGGCCGTCCTCGGCCAACCGATGGCCACGGCCGTATCTACGCCCGCCTGTTCTCGCAGGACGGCCTCGATCTCCCCGATCTCCACGCGCGAACCGAGAATCTGAATCTGGTCGTCCTTCCGGCCGACATACGTCATCGGCCCGCCCGCGCTCGGCCGGCGCACGAGATCGCCCGTACGGTAGAACACCCGGCCGTCGCCGGACGGTTTAGAAATCATTTCAGAATCCTGGGTGGCACCGGCGTCCTGGGTGGCACCGGCGTCTCGCCGGTGGATTCGATGATTCACTGAACGTTCGCTTCCTTGCTCCACAGGCGAGACGCCTGTGCCACAGTTACGAAACAGCGGCTTGACGAAGGCGGCCTCCGTCTTGACGCGATCGTTCAAGTATCCGCGCGACAACTGCGGTCCCGTCGCGATCAACTCGCCGACCTCCCCGGGCTCGACCGGCCGCAGATCATCGTTAACGACCTGTATCGTCATGCCCGGGAACGCCTGCCCGATCGGGACGATGCCCCGCTCACACTCCGCAGGCGTCGTCTCCGCATCGAATCGGTAATAGGTGCAGGCGACCGTCAATTCGGTCGGGCCGTACAGATTCTCGATGACCGAGTTCGGGGCTGCCGAGTGCCAGTCCTGCGTGATATCCAGCGGCAACGCCTCGCCGCAGAACAGGCTCCATCGCAGCGCCGGATACTGGTCAGGCTTCAAGCCGCCGAGCCGCTTCATAAACACCGCGACCGACGGCACCGATGTCCAAACGGTTAACCGCGAATCGGTGATGAACCGTCCGGGCTTGATCACCTGTCTGGCAGTTGGGCAACAAACGCACGCGCCGCGCTCCCAGGCAACCCACAAACCCAGCACTGACAGATCGAATGACAGGTCGGGCAGTTGCGAGAATCGGTCCTGCTCGCTGATGCCGTACCGATCCGCCATCACATCGACGAACGCAAGGACGTTGCGATGCATCACCATGACGCCTTTCGGCGTTCCCGTGCTGCCGGATGTGAACAGCAGATATGCCAACCCGTCCGGCGCAACGGGCGCCGGATCGAGCATCGGTGCACCGGCCACATCCCGCGCCCCGAGAAAACGATGCACGGGCCAACGTGCCGCCGCATCGTCCACATCGTCCCGATGCGGCAGCAGAATCGTCAACGGAGTCTCGACGCCGGCCAGCACATCGTCGAGTTGTGCTTCCGAATCCGCGTCCACAATCATGCAGCGGCAACCTGATCGGCTCAGCATCCCGCGCGTACGGTCGGGCGGATACTTCGTGTTCAAGGGCACGTACCCGTGCCCCCGAAACAACGCGGCCAGGATTCCCGCATAGGCGGTCACCGAGCGATCGGCAAAAACCGCCGTCAGCGACGGCTCGTCGTCGCCTGTCGCCCCGAACGCCCCGGCAAATGCCGCCGCCTGATCTCGCAATTCCGCGTAACCAATGGCTTTCCCCGCGACTTCCAGCGCCGGCCGTCCCGGAAACCGATCGCACGATTGAAGAAACCCCGATCTCAGACTCCGCGTTCGTTCGGGAGAATCATCCAAGTCGCATCGGGGGATAGATACAAAACTGGCCATGTGCTGCTTCGCTTCGATGGCGTCGGCCTTCCTTCTGCAAACCAAAGGCGAGCCGGGCCGTCCCCGGCCCGGTTATCCATGGCCCGATCGTCCCCGACCAGGCCGTTCCCGGTCAGGTCGTCCAATTGTGGGACGGAGCATGGATATCCATGCCCCGATCAACCGACAGATTCAAGGTTGACGACCTATTACGCTGTCTCGCCAACCTGTTTATCGGCCCGTCCGAGGCGACAGCCACAAGCCCGAACCGCCCGGCTTTCCCCGACATTGGCGGCGGCCAAGGCACCCCGCGGTCGATGTTCAAGCCATGACACACCAATGTCCGAGAATATCACCATACGGGCCACAACAGTGGCCGTTCACAGGGTCAAGCAGGCTCCTATTCCGATGGCATTCATCAGCCGACTTCGTCAGCCGCGCCGCCTTGTCCGGGCCGCCGGCGCTACTTCCAAGGCGATTCTGCGGCGACTTCGCTACACCGTCTCGCCATCCGACTTGACCGCCGCGTTCCGGCGGCACGGCATCCGAAACGGCGACACCATCATGGTCCACAGCGCCTTTGCCGGAATGTGCCATTTCAAAGGCTCACCGGCCGACGCCATCGATGCGATGATCGAGGCCGTCGAGCCGGGAGGTACCGTCGTGATGCCTGCCTTCTCGTTCGACGGCACGAGCCTGGACTACCTGCGAACCCGACCGACATTCAACGTTCGCACGGCCCCGGCTCGAACGGGCCTGCTGTGCGAAGTATTCCGTCGCAGGAGCGATACCGTCCGCAGCCTCCACCCGACACACTCGGTCGTCGCATGGGGGAGCCGGGCGGCGGAGATCACGGCCGATCACGCGAGATCGCACACGCCGTTCGACAAGCATTCACCGTGGCATCGAATGTACGAACTCGACACCTGGGACGTGAACCTCGGCCTGCCGCTGGAGCGCGTGGCCGTGACACACTGCCACTACTTCGAGGAACAGTTGGAATCACAGCTCGGCGTTCCGTTGTATTGGCCGCAGGTGTTTGACTGCGAGGTGATAGACGCGGAGGGCAACCGGCGTCGTATGCCGGGCCGGGCGCATCACCCCGATTCCCGGGCGGTGCGCAATTACCCACGGCTGTATCAGCGCTACATGGATGCCGGTGTCCTGCATCACCACCGCGTCGGCGCAATCGACCTGTACATGGGACGTGTCCGGAGCCTGTTCGAGACAACCGCGGAACTGTTTGCGCAGGGAATCCCCGCGTTCCACGAGCCCGCCGTTGATAGGACGCCGCGCACAGAAACCACCGTGGCACCGGCGCCTCGCCGGTGATTCACAGGCGGGACGCCTGTGCCACAACACGGTCGTCAGCCGCAACCACAGAATCGAAGTCGATGTCCATGACGCTCAACATGATCAGACGAAAGCTCGCAGGCATTCGCCCCTTGTGGCGGCCGGTGTTCGTTCTGACGATTCTTTCCGTTGCGACGCGTGCCTGTTTCTTTACCCAGCCGCTCCAACCCGACGAGGCCGCGACTTACACAAGGTATTGTCTGTCGGGCGACCACCCCGTTTCGCGCGCCTTCACGCATTACATGGGCCCGAACAACCATGTGCTCCACTCGCTCATGTTCACGACGCTCCACGCGCTGACGGGTTGGGGCTTCCCGCTCCTCCGCCTGCCGGCCTTTCTTCCGGGCGTACTTGCCGTCCCATTGGCGTACATCGTCCTGCGGCGGATGATCGGCAGGTCCGGCGCGCTGCTCGCCGCCCTGATGCTCTGTGCGTCAGGCTTCGCCATCCAGTACTCGGCCGATGCCCGGGGATACGCGTTGGGCCTGTTTCTGGGCTTGGTCATCGTGCAACTAGCATGGCAGGCCGTCCGCCGGCGTGATGTGCGGCGCGTCGTGGCGGCCGGTATCTTGTCCGGGCTTGCCGTGTACACCGTCACGACAAATGTTCAGCTTGTCGTCGCGGTCGCGTTCTGGCTGTTCATCGCCCGCCCGGCCCGATGCCGCGTCGGCTTCGGGCGATTCCTCACCGCAGGCATATATACTAGCGTCTCTATTTTCACCACCATCGCCCTTCACGCGCGCATCATGCTGTTCATGGGACCGCGCGCCCTGTGGAACCACCCCTGCCTCGCTCCGATGACGCCGGCGGAGCTTCTCGACAGTCTACCGTTCGCACTGTCGCAGTATGGTAAGATGCTCGCCGATGGCATTTTGCCCGTTACCGCCTTCCTTTGTTTGCTTGCACTCGGCGCCTTTCATCTCACCCGGCGTAGATGTCGTGCAGCGTCCATGCTATTAACGTTGATGCTCGTGCCGCTGCCGCTCGTGTTCATCTTGCGACGCATTCCGTGCGATCGAACGATGACGTATCTGTTGCCCTACGCCGCGGCATTGGCGGCGATGGGCGCGACAGCGCTCTTCAGGAGATGGCCCGCATCGACCAATGTGGTTCCCGGCATTCGGCGGCCCGTTCCGACCCCGTATCTGATGCTCCTCGCCATCATCACCGTCTTCGCGACGGCAACTTACGTGGCACGGTGGCCGTTCGTACGCAGCGGCGTACCCGACCTAACGCCCGTCGCGCGTTACCTGGCTGAACGCCCCGGGCCGACGTTGCCCGTCCTGGCTCGAACGGGCGTCTGCGAACCGCTGCAATACCATCTGCACCACCTCGATGCACCGTTTGACCACGTCGTCACCCCGAAACCCGAGGATCGAGCGGCGCGGGGCCTGCTAGTTAGACAACTCGGCCAGTCCATGGGCAGCAAGCTACCGGAGGTGTTGCATTCGATGCGCTTGGGGCAGGTGGTGTTCGAGAACGAATCGTTCCAGGTGGTGCGCGTCTTCGCGATCGACAAGGTCATCGCCGTCCGGCCGGAATCCCCGGACGACTGACGCGAAGGCCGTCCTTCCACACACGCACATGTGGCACCGGCATCTCGCCGGTAGGATCACCGGCTTTGGCGCCGGTGCCACAGGCAAACGTGAAATGCCATTGCGATACGGGGCTACAGCCACATATCCATGGCGGCTTGCGACGTGTTTCCATGCCGATCGTGAAGGCCTGGTGGCCGGGAAGTGCCGCCCCGGACCGGCTCGAGACGAGCCGGCTCGCTGGGTCGGGGGCTCCTGCGCTGGTCCTTGCCCGGGGGGCCGACGCGGCTTAGATTACGGGGTTCCGCGACCCCACGAGATGAAGGAAACACAATGTCGGCGGGTCTTCCGCTCCGCCGCAGATAACCTCGAAACGAAACCAGACAGGAGGCGGCTCAATGGCCAAACGTACCATCGTCAATATGCCGGGTGACGGCATTGGAAAGACAGTCCTGCCCGAGGCAATTCGCGTCCTGGACGCGGTAGGGTTCGACGCCGAATACGTCCACGCCGACATCGGTTGGGAATTCTGGATCAACGAGGGCAACGCCCTGCCGCAGCGAACGATCGACCTGCTCGCCGAATACAAGATCGGCCTGTTCGGAGCGATCACGTCGAAGCCGAAGGACCAGGCCGCCGAGGAGTTGTCGCCCGCGCTTCGAGACAAGGGCCTTGTCTATTCCAGCCCGATCGTCGGCCTCCGCCAGCACTTCGACCTCGACATCTGCATCCGGCCGTGTCGCGCGTTCGCAGGCAACCCGCTCAACTTCATTCGCCGCGACGGCGACGGCTTCGTCGAGCCGCCGGTTGACTCGGTGATCTTCCGCCAGAACACCGAAGGACTGTACGGCGGCGTCGAGTGGACAGACCCGCCGGCCGAGGTCCGTGCGGCACTCGAGACGCACCCGAAAATGGCGCGGTTCAAGGAATGCGCGGGCGAGGACCTGGCCGTCTCGACGCGGATCTTCACGCGCCGCGCGTGCCGGCGCATCTGCCGGGCGGCGTTCGACTACGCCAAGAAGTTCGGCTACAAGTCGGTCACGGTCTGCGAGAAGCCGAACGTCATCCGCGAGACATCGGGGATGATGCGAGCCGAGGCAAAGACCATCGCCAAGGACTTCCCCGAGATCGCCCTGTGGGAGACGAACATCGACGCCCAGATGATGTGGCTGACGAAGAACCCCGAAGACTACGGCGTGCTGATTGCCGGCAACATGTTCGGCGACATCATTTCCGATGGCTTCGCAGGCCTCGTCGGCGGGCTGGGCTTCGCGTGCAGCGCAAACATCGGCGACGAGCTGGCCGTCTTCGAACCGACGCACGGTTCCGCCCCGAAGTACGAGACGCTGTCGCCGTCGATCGTGAACCCGATCGCCATGATCCTGTCGGCCTGCATGATGCTCGACCACCTCGGCGAGACCGACAAATCCAAGCGCATCCGCGACGCCGTCGCCGCCGTCATCGCCGAGGGCAAGGTGCGGTGTTACGACATGAAGCGCATGACGGGCCGGCAGGAGGTGATCAGCCAAGGCGCGGCCACGACGCAGCAGATGACGGATGCGATTATCGGGAAGCTGTAACGCCGGCCGAAGGCCGGCCCGTAGCGTCGCCCCCCCCGTGGCCGACGCAACCGGAGGCACGCATGATTACAGAAAATGATGTCCAAACGCTATTCGGGTCCATCCTGAAACGCATCACCGATGCCGACCTACGTTCCAAGGTCGTCAAGGCCTGGACGCTTGCCTGTCAACGAGCCGGTTGGGAAAGCGTTGATGACTTGAAGGCGATGCCGTTCACGTTGCTGACCAACACGCGCGGCATCAACTTCATCGAGCACACGATCTCCGTGACGGAGGGCGCCTACCATTTGGCCAAGACGCAGGAGGCGGCCTATCGGGAAATGCCGTACACGATCGACTATGATCGGCTGCTGGCCGGTGGTCTGCTGCACGATGTCGGCAAGCTGCTGGAATTCGAGCGCGACGGCGCGGGCGGATTCCGCAAAAGCAGGGCCGGCATGTGTGCGCGGCACCCCATATCAGGGACGGCCATCGCCTACGAGGTCGGCCTGCCGGATGAAGTGTTGAATACCATCGCCTGCCACGCCAAGGAAGGCGACGGTAGGCCGCAGTGTGTCGAGACGGTGCTGATCCACCAGGCGGATTTCGGGACGTTTAATCCGCTGGTGATGATGGAGAAGGGGACGTTGATTCAGTAGTCGATTTGTGGTCGGCATTTCTGTGAGCCGGCCCGTCCTCGGGCCGGTCAGTCCGGGCGGGGGACCGCCCGGCTCACAACGGCGGACCGCCCGGCCCACAGGACCCTATCGCGTGCAACCACGTTTAGCCCCGTCGCGTGCGGCGGGCGAAGAGGAGGAACTATGTCAGACGGACCATACACACCCGATTATGGTGCCACCCCCGGCGCAGGATTTTCCCGGCCGGCCATCATCAAGACGTCCGGCTTCGCCATCGCATCCCTGGTTTGTGGCGCGGCCAGTCTTGTCATGTTCTGCGCCCTTGTGCCAGGCATCCTCGGCATCGTTTTTGGGGCCGTTGCGATCGGGCAGGATCGCAGGGGCGAGGCACGGGGACGAGGTCTCGCGATCGCCGGCATTGTGACCGGGTCCGTGGGGCTGCTCGCCGGCGTGATCTTGTGGATCGTCATGGTGAGGAGCCCCGACGCGGTACCGATCCCAGGGCGAGAGGTATCCGCAGTTGATCGGAGCACGCTGGAGCAGATGGGCGTGGTCCAGCCGAACGAAGAAATCAAGATGCTGTATTCCGACGGTTTCGTTTCGCTTGAGGAAACGGGCGTCGTCATCACGGCTGATCGCCTCCTGACGTACTATGATGGGGGAAACATCGAGTCGTGCGCCTTGGCGGACATTCGTGCCATCGACTTCACACAAGGACAATCATGGCTCGACTATGGACAATTCTTGGTGGAGACGGACGACGGGGATCTGATCGTCTTCGAGGTGGGGACGAGTGAGAGTGGCGATCAGACCTTCCACCGAATGCTGCAGCAGCGCGTCTCAGAAGCCAGGGCTGCCGCGAACAAGCCGCCGGTGGAAACCGAAGTCTCAGCTATGGATGATTATGACGTCACGGATTGATCTGCGCGGCGTGGCTCTCGTGGAATGACGGGGAACTCAAATGGGCAAGACCATCGTAGAAAAAATCCTCGGCAGCCATGCCGGACGGGACGTTTGCCCCGGCGACATCGTGGATGTCGCCATCGATGCGCGTGTGGCGCGCGACTTCGGCGGGGCGAATGTTGTCAAGAACATCCGCGACCACGGTCTGCCGATCGCGGACCCGGCGCGGACGTGTTTCACGTTCGACTGCAACCCCGGCGGCTCGGACCAGAACTATGCGAAGAATCAGCAGATCTGCCGCGTGTTCGCTCGCGAGCACGGCATCAAGGTCCACGACATCGACGCCGGCATCGGCACGCACCTAGCCATCGACGAGGGGCTCGTCGGCCCGGGCGAGACGTTTGTCTCGACCGACTCGCATGCGAACATCCTGGGCGCGATAGGGGCGTTTGGTCAGGGCATGGGCGATCAGGATATCGCGCACGCCTTTGCGCACGGGACGGTCTGGTTCAAGGTGCCGCCGACAGTCAAGGTGATTCTGGAAGGCAAGCCCGCCGCCGTCGCCAGGCCAAAGGACGTCGCGCTCGCCGTGACCAAGCATTTCGGCGCGAACGGCCTGCTGGGCAGCGCGGCGGAGGTGTACGGCACGTATGTCGACGAGCTTGGTATCGCCGGTCGTGCGACGCTGACTTCGATGTGTACGGAGATGGGCGGCATCATCATGCTGTTCCCCCCGAACGAGACGGTCATCGAACATTGCCGCCGGGCGACCGGGCGCGAGGTGACGCCGGTCTATGCCGATGCCGACGCGACGTACACCGACACGATCACCGTGAACATCGACGGGCTCGGCCCGATGGCGGCCCGGCCGGGCCACCCGGACGATGTGGTGCCCGTGGCGGAGGTGGCTGGCACGAAGGTGGACTCGGTATTCATCGGTTCCTGCACGAACGGCCGGTATGAGGATTTTGCCGCCGCGGCGGGCGTGTTGAAAGGCCGCAAGATCGCACCGGGCGTTGTGTTGAAGGTCGTGCCGGCAACGGACGCGATCTGGCGGCGGTTGCTGGACGATGGGCTCGTCACGGTGTTCAAGGATGCCGGGGCACTATTTGGGAATGCCGGATGTGCGGGATGCGCCGCGGGACAGATCGGCCAGAACGGGCCGGGTGAAACGACCGTCAGCACGGGCAACCGGAATTTCCCCGGTAAGCAGGGCAAGGGCGCCGTCTATCTGGCATCGCCCGAGACGGCCGCGGCGAGTGCCGTCGCCGGAGTGATCGCGACGGCGGATACGATTCCCGACGGGTCGGCGACGGTTGAATGTGCCGGGCCTTGTGCGGGACGGAAGGCCGCGCGGGCTGAAGCCCGCGGCTCGTCGGTCGGCAGCACCTCGAAAGCCGAGGCGCGACCCACGAAGGTCAGCGGCCGTGCGTGGGTCATCCCGCAGGACAACATCGACACGGACATGATCTACCATAATCGCTACCTTGCGATCACCGATCCGGCCGAGATGGGGCAGTACGCGTTCGACAATCTGGAAGGCTGGGAAGATTTTTCCACGAAGTGCCAGCCCGGTGACATCATCATCACGGGCAAAAACTTCGGCTGCGGCAGCTCGCGACAACAGGCCGTCGATTGCTTCAAGACGCTCGGCGTGACGGTGCTCGTGGCGGAGTCGTTCGGCGCGATCTACGAGCGCAACGCGATCAACGCGGGCATGCCGATCATGTATGGCCCGGTCGGCGGCGGCGGCATCCAGGACGGCGAGGAGGTCGAGGTCGACTTCGCCACCGGCGTCATCCGACGAACGAACGGCGACGCGATCGCAGGCACGCCGTTTTCCGATGCGCAGTTGACGATCTACCAGCGCGGCGGGCTATTGGGTGGTGGAGGCAATTGAACATGGGACAGACATTCGCACAGAAGATACTCGCCAAGGCCGGCGGCCATGATTCGGTTGCTGTTGGGCAGATCGTGACCGTCAAGCCGGCACATCTGCTGACGCACGACAACACGGCCGCGATCATCGGGAAGATCGGTGATGAACTCGACACCTACGGCGTCATTCGCCCCGACTTGTCGATCATCGTGCTGGATCACGTCACCCCAGCGGCAAACGAGAAGACGGCGACCGGCCACAAGAATATCCGCGAGTTCGTCGCCAAACACAAGATCGAGCATTTCTACGACATCGGCGAAGGCATCTGCCATCAGGTCGTCGTGGAACGCGGCCTTGCGCGGCCCGGCATGATCATCGTCGGCAGCGATTCACATACGTGCTCGTACGGTGCGGTGGGTGTCTTCTCGACCGGGATCGACCGCACCGAGGCCGCGTCGCTGATGCTGACGGGCGAGACATGGCTGAAGGTGCCGCCGACGATCCGTGTGACGTTGCGCGGCCGGTTCCGGCCCGGCGTCGGAGCGAAGGATTTGATCCTCCGCATCATTGGCGACATCAGCGCCGACGGCGCGGGCTACCAGGCGGTCGAGTTTCATGGCGATATCGGCAACCTGTCCGTTGCCGAGCGGTTCACCATCGCCAACATGGGCATCGAGATGGGCGCGAAGATCGCAGCGTTTCCCGTCGACGCGAAGGCCGAAGCCTATCTCGAACAGGCCGGCGTCTCGCGGGACGGCTACGAGCCCGTTTGGGCGGATGGCGACGCGGAGTATGTACGGGAACTGGAATACGATCTGGATGCGTTGGAGCCTGTCATCGCCAAGCCACACACGGTGGACAACGTCTGCCCCGTCGGCGAGGTGGTCGGCACGGAGATCAACCAGTGCCTGCTCGGCACCTGCACGAACGGCCGATTGAACGACCTGCACGAGGCGACGGCCATCCTGAAAGGCAAGCGCATCTCGCCGAAGGTGCGGCTGCTCGTGTTGCCCGCTTCGAGGGCGGTGTACGAAGCGGCGACGGCCGACGGCACGCTGCTCGCGTTGTCGAAGGCGGGCGCGACGATCTTGCCGCCGGGCTGCGGGCCGTGTCTCGGTGCACACCAGGGCGTGCTCGCGCCGGGCGAGGCGTGCCTGTCAACGGCGAATCGCAACTTCAAGGGCCGCATGGGCTGCAAGGAAGCGGAGATTTACCTGGGCAGCCCGGCCACGGTGGCCGCCTCGGCCCTGCATGGAAAGATCACCGATCCGAGAGACAGAAGCTGACTCGAACTGACCGGTTCTCGCCAGGATAAGCCAAAGGGTCCAGGGGTTAGGGTTCAGGGTTCCCAGTCCGCACCCTAGACCCTGAACCCTGAACCCTGAATCCCGAAGCGGCCTTCGGTCGCAGCCAAAGATGCTCACAATTAGCGATGAAGTCGCGGAGTAAAAACCCTATGAACATCTGGCACTACGGCAACGACATCAACACCGACATGCTATTCCCCGGCAAGTACACCTACACCTGCTCGACGCCGGATGAAATCCGCCCACACCTACTGGAAGACCTCGACCCGACCTTTGCGGACGGCGTGCAATCGGGCGACGTCATCCTCGCCGGCAAGAATTTTGGCTGCGGCAGTTCACGGGAACAGCCCGCGCTGGGCTTGCGGTCGGTCGGCGTGGCGGCGGTCGTGGCGGTTGGGTTTGCTCGCATCTTCTACAGGGCGGCGATCAACCAGGGTCTGCTGCTGATCGAATGCCCCGATGCCGTCGCGGCATACAAAGACGGCGACACGGTTGAGCTTGACGTAGACAACGCCCGGATCATCATCGGCGGCAAGGCGTTTTCATTCCCCACGCTCCCGCCGGAAATCCTGGCCATCCGCGAGGCCGGTGGCCTACTGGCATACACCCGCAAGCGGCTCGCGAAAGGATAGGCGGAGTCCGTGCCGGTCTTCGGTATCACTGATGCGGAGAATCTTCGCGGCGCGCGAAGAAAACTGTCGCACCGGCGTCAAAGCCGGTGGAGTTCAGCGTTCAAACCGAGCCGGGGCGTGTCGGCCCGGTCCGGCTCGACACGCCCCGGTTCTT
>JAUVGW010000208.1 GCA_030593565.1 Phycisphaerae bacterium
CGCGTAATTTGTTCGATATCGTTCATAGTTATCGGAGCCGCCTTCTGTGAAGGCGGTACACCGTGTTCACAGAACACGGCTCTGTTCGATGTTCTCGGCGGCCGCCGAAACCGCATGGAAGCGTTCAGCCTGCAACGCGGAAACGATCCAATCGGTTTGCAGGGCTCCTGATGCGCGAGCGCAGTAACTTTGTGCGTCTGGTATGATTCCCAATCGCGGCCTACTTCTTGCGCTGTTGCGGCACGAGTTCCTGCTGTGCCTCCTGCACCTGTACGCCGCGCTGTTGGCGATTGATGATTTCGTTCAGGATCATCTCGTTGCTGGCCTGAATCGCCCGGTTGTCATCCCGCAGATTGGACCGGTAGTCGGCCTTGCTTCCGCGTTTTGCCTGTACGCCCTTGCCTACCTTCTTGTCCTCCTGTCGGGGCTCGGGCTGCGCCATGGCCAACACGGCCGATGGGCTGCGATAGAACGCAAACCGTCCGCCCTCGTCGCGGGCGATGGCCGTCGGGTAGCCGGCCACCGAATCGGCGACGAACACGCCGCGGAGATCAGTGTCGCCATCGATGAACCGGCTCATTTCGCTTCCGATGACCTTGACGTGAACGTTCTTCAAGCCGCCGCGGTTGATGGCATCCACGACGTTCACGCGAGCGCGTTGTGACGCCGTGTCTTCCTGCACTTCGACCGCCAGCGGCGTCACCAGCACCAGGCCGCTTGCGAACAGGTCGTCGCCGCGGCAGATGACGAGATACGCCCCCGTACCGTCATGGCCATTGGCATCCGCGCCCTCGCCCTCGCCGTCACCGGCGTTACCACCGCTACCGTTGCCGCCGGCCGCCTCGCCGGGCTTAGTCAGCATGGCGGACAAGTCCAACTCGACGCGCGTAGATTTTTCCACATAGTCGTGCCCGTCGCCGAGCGAGACGGTCTGTTCCATGATCGGCTTGATACCCGCCAGGTTGACCGACGTGATCTGTGTCAGGTTTTTCTCGACAAGCGCGAGCTTCATCAGGTCCACGCGGTACACCTGCAAGACCGCCGTCTTGACGTTGCGATAGGCAATCTCGACGAACGGCTTGTCATACAATCGCGGGGCGGGCTTGGCGGCGGAATGCGTAGCGATGTTGGGTCGCCCTGCTCGTTCAGATCCCGCCCCACCCAGCGAGCCGGGCGGTCCTCCGCCCGGTCTGCCGGCCCTGCTCCCGCCGGCAACTCCGTTGTTCGCCCCGCCGCGAAGATGACCTCGCCACTCGATCGCCTCGCGAAAACCGTCTTGATCCGGGTGGAAGATCGCCACCTCCGGCATCTCGACAAACTTATGCTCGAAGTAGCTGACGACCTCCTCCGCATCGGAGAACCGCGACTTGACCTTCTTATAGTATTCGATGGCCTTTTCCGTCTCCTGCTGCGCGTGGTAGATCTGCCCGATGATGTACAGGGCCAGCCACTTGTTCGGGCTGGGCCGCACGACACCCTGTTCGTCGCGATAGGTGGACTCCGTCACCTGCCGCGCGAGCCCGAGCGCATCGTCGAAGTTCCCGAGATTGAATTGCGCCAGCGCCTGCAAGTAGCGGAACCGGTCGAACCATTTGCTATTGGGGAACAGCTCGGCCATCCGCGTCGTCCGGGTGATCACGGTCTCGAAGTCGTCCAGATCCAGGTAAGCGTTCGCCAGCGAATAGGACGCCTCGTCCGCCACCGGGCTTTCAGGGTACAACGCCAGGAAGCCCTCCAACAAGCGGATCGTCTCTGCGATTATCGCCGCCTTCGTCACGCGGCCCACTGCGCCCTTCGGTCCGCGCCGCGCCTGGATCGACTGCGGATTCTCGGCCTTCTCGTACAGCGTCTGTGACAGCGCGTAGTAGATGCTCTCCACCTGCGGCGTGTCCGGATAGTCGCGCCACAAATTCTCAAGGAAGTCGATGCTCTCGAGGAATCGACCCTCCTCCTGCAACACGGCTCCGACATTCGCATCCCGAACAAACGACGCGTCCGCCGTCGCGCGGTAGATCAGATAGGCCCGTTCGTGCTGGTCCGTCCGCGCATAGGCGTCGGCCACGCGAATGATCTTCTCGAACGGGATGACCAAGCCGGGATACTTCTCCTTCAGTATTTCGAAGTTGTCGACAATGTCGTCCGCATCGTCACGGGCCAGCGCGGCATCCAACAGCATCCGAATCGACTCGCGATAGGGCTCGTCCTTCACCACCCATTTCCCCGCCAACAGGTCCTTCAAGAAGCCGGCGGCCTCGACGTAGGCCTCGTCCTCGAAGTGCAGCCGACCCAGCGCGTACAACTCGTCCGGCGTCATGCGGTACTTGTCGGGGCTCTCGCCGTCGCGCGGCAGCACCGTCACAACCCGATCGGCCTTGTTGACGTGTATGACGTCCGGTCGAAATAGGCTGCGGATCACGGTCGGCGGCATTCGATACGCCCCGGGGATCGTGGCGACCATCTTGTACCGCAGGTTCCCCGGACGCTTG
This sequence comes from Phycisphaerae bacterium, assembly GCA_030593565.1. Taxonomy (GTDB): domain Bacteria; phylum Planctomycetota; class Phycisphaerae; order UBA1845; family UTPLA1; genus JAFGQA01. The sequence goes on from JAUVGW010000208.1 coordinate 2,487, forward strand.
CGACTGCCGTAGTACAGCGTCAACAGACCGTTCGAGTAGTCGTATGCCAGATGCTGGCCGGCGATCGTGTCCGTCAGCAATCGGAATCCCGTCGGAATCGTCTCCTGTACGATGATGTAGTCCCGGTCGCCCGCGCTGTTCTCCGACTTGTCGTAACGTTGCAACCAGACAAAGGCGTCCGCCACTGCCCCAACCGGCAGATGTCGAACCTCATTGTGAAACCTCTTGAAGTCCTCGACGATCGAGAAGCCGGTCTTCACGACGCGGCCTTTGTACTCGATCGGCGGCGGCGAGACGCGCCGATCCCCGATGCGCATGAACTTGTTCTTCGTCGCGTCCGGCGTCGGGAAGCTCCGCGAGAACCCCGACAGCGTGACGGCATAGGCGAACTCGCCCCGACCGCTGAACGCGAAATCGACGCGCTGCTTGCCATCGGCCAGCTTCTCCTCACCAAGGTCGATCCGCACCGAGCTGGCGTCGTCGGACGTCAGATCGCGGACATTCTCGCCGTTCACACTGATGGCCAACTTGTAGTTCGCACGCTCCTGCTCGCCGCGGGCATAATAGGTCGCCAACGCTGCCAGAATCGCGCCCTTGGCCTTGTGTGGATGCCACCCGTCCGCCCGAGCCGAGGCCACCAGATAACCGACCATCGGCTGCACACCGGCCGCCCGCGCATCAACCGAAAGCTGCGCGAGCAAGGCCAACGCCGTGACCTCCAATTCGCTGTTCATCCATGCCGAATTGCCCCTGCTCGAAACTTCACGACATATGTTATCGCCGAAGCTGATTTCCTTCGTCCGCTCGGCCAACACCGACAACAACTCCGACGCAATCGTCTTGCGATCCAACCGCACGTACACCAGCGCCAAATGCCCCAGCGCCGCGGTGGACAGCGATTGGCGGTTTCGATACAGGCGATTCGCATGGCCGTAGTCCGCCTCCTCAAGCCACGAAATCCCGTGCAGCGCGACCGCCTTCAACTCCGTCTGGCCCGTCCGCGCGCCCGCGAATTCCTGCTTCAGATAGCCGAGCAGCTTCCCCGCGGCCTCGTCCGCGACCGCATGGCCGTCGTGTCGGGCTTTGCCTATTGCCCACGCCGCCTGTGCCGTCGTCCACACGTCGGGCGCCGCATCCTTGCCGCACCACGGCCAACCGCCGTCGTCCTTCTGTGCCGACAGTAGCTGCGCGATCAACCCCGCGATCCGCTCGTTCAGCAGTCTCGTATCCGCCCCGCCGTCGCCCGCTCCGTCAGCCTGCTGAGCCCGCAAATAATCCGACGCATACAGACAGGCCAGCAGCGACGACGCCGTATCGGCGTGCGTACGCGGCGGGACCAACCGACGGCTGTTTAGGCTTTTCTCAATGAACGCCCACCGCGGCCCGCGCTCCAACGCCTCCTCGATCAACCAACGCTGCATGCTCGACCCGACCGCGACCGTTAACCACAGGTCGTGGTGTTCCCCACCCTCGGGCAGCAATACCTCGACAAACTCGGTATCTTTCGCCGTGCCCGCGACGTGTTCCTCGATCCGCATTCCCCACGGCCGGACCGGGACGAACCGCGCGACGGCATCGGTCAGCTTCCGCCCGGCATCCGGGACGACCTCGTGCGTCTTCGCCTCGACCTCGACCAGCAGCTTGTCACAATCCGGCACGGCAATCTCGTCGAACGCGACGTCATACACGCCGCTGCCCGCGACCTCGATCGTCCGCGTTTGCGTGTCCGTGGCATCGTGCCGTTCCGCGGCGTCCGACCCGGTGTCGCTCGCCGGCGTGATCGACAGCGTCACGTCGATCTTCCCGGTGTAGGGCGTCATGCAGTGAACCTGCGCCAACGGCTGAAATGTGTCGCCCTCGACGACAATCGGTGGGTTTAGGACTTCGGTGACGAAATCATGCTTGCACGTCACCTCCGCCTCGCCGCGGCCCGGCAACGTTTCGACCGTCACCCCCCGCGCGATCAGCTTCCACTTCGTGCTCGAATCCGGCAGCACGATCTTGACCGTCGCCTTGCCGTCGGCGTCCGTTTCAACGTGCGGATTCCAGTAGGCGACCTCCGGATAGTACGTCCGCGGCGGTGCGCCGCGAACCAACTCGGCGATCGTCTGCGTCGTCGGGCCGATATCGAGCTGTGACACGGGGCGGAGCATCGCCACCTTGTTCAACTCATCGACCTGCTGCTGAAGCTGCCGGCCGATGACGATCCGATCCGACGGCGCGATTAACCGGTCCATGGTAAACGCCACTTCAACGGAGGCCCTGTATCCACCCGCATCGAAGTCATCGCTTTCATACGTCTGGATCTCGGCGCCGGCGTAAAGCTTCTGCCGTGCGTCCGCCGGCGCAGGAGCCTCCGCAGACTGTCCGCGCAAGAACCGACCGCCCCGACGAGTTCCCCCCTCGCCTGCGCTCCTGCCGCGCCGTCGCATGCCGAGATCCCCGAGCAGAATGTTGCGCCCGCTGAATGTGGGGATCGTCATCAGGTCCTCCGCCTCCTCCAATCGCCGCGCCTCGGCCAGAATTTCCGTCGCCATCACCCGCGTCTGGGCTTGATAGCGGAACGTGCAACTCGTCCGCGTTCGCGTCTCGGCATTACGGTGGGCGCCGGCCTTGAAGAACGCCACGATGTTCTCCGTCCGGTCGGGGAATCGCGTCAACAGGGCGTTGTCGATCATCGACAGGCCGATCTCCGCCTGCACCGGCTTGCCCTGCTGATCGGTCACGGCAATCTCTACCGTCATCTCATCGCGCGGGCGGTAGGTCGTCTTGTCAGGCGTCAACGTGACGTTCAACTTCCGCTCGACGATGAAATCGCGCGACGCGGTATAGAACCTGTTATCCGCCATCACCGCCACGCCCACCGCGAAATTTGGAAAATGCTCGTGGTCTACCGGCAACTCAAACGCGTTGTGCCCCCGGGAAAACCGCATCGTGCGATACGAGATCACCTCCTCGCCCTCGCACGTAATCAAGACGAGAAACGTGTCCTCCGCATCGTCGGCCGGTCCGATACCGCTTCCTTCACCGGAACCCTCCCCACCCGGCTTGCCGTTTGGCGGTCCCGCTGGTGCGAGAATCCTTTCTCGCATCCTTGGCGCATCATCAATCCGCGAGTGCAGATCGAGTCCGATCGTCTCGCCCACCTTGTACCGCTGTCGATCGGTGAACAACCGCAGCCGCGTCTTGTCTTTGTCGTCCGACACCTGCACCGTCGCCTCCGCCGAGACGACATGGTCGAATCGATCCTTGCCCTCGGCCCGCAGGATGTACGTGCCACCCTTGACCAGTTTCAGCGATGCCCGACCGGTGCCCGTCTCCGCGTCGGTCTTCACCTCGATGGTTTCGACCTTCGTTTCCGCCCATTCGCCGTCGCTCTCCGTCCGCAGCAGCGCGGTCAGCGTCATCTCCTTGGCGATGGGCTTGTCGGTCAGGTCTTTCGTCTCGATCTCGACCTCGACCGGCTCCTCCGACAGATACAGCGGCCGGATCGCCTTGGCCGTCGCACGAAATGCCCGCACCGCCACAAACACCTGACTGCTGGTGCCGATGTCCAGATCCGCCTGCCGCGCCGAGAACCACACCGTTCCTTCTTCAGGCAGGATTGTCGAATCGAACTCGAACAGTACCCTGCCTTCCTGGTCGGTCACGCCGCTACGCCGGAGCGAGTCCCCCGTCGGCAGATTCATCTGATATTCGATGGTCTTGCCAACTACCGGCTCACCATAGTGATACTTCGCCACGACCGACCCGCTGATCTTCGTCCCGCGCATCAGCACACGATCCGTGAAGTCGAACGACAAATACGCCTTCGGAAGCTGATACGTCCGCACGTCAAACGACCCGCTGAACGTCGGGCCTTCTACCCGCCGCGCGATCAGCCGGTATTCACCGACCGGCGCGTCAGCCGCAATGCGAAACTGCGACGCAAACGACCCGTAGTCTGTAAACGACAGCCCCTCCGTCTTCAGGACCCGCCCCTTCGCATCGACGACGTCGAGCTTCCACCGCAATCGCTCGTCTTCCGGCTGCGTCGGCGGCACGTATTGACCATCCTTGATCTCGCGCAGAATGCCGCGGATGTTGACGGCCTGGCCCGGTTGATAGGTCGGCCGGTCCGTGTAGATATAGCCGCGCGGCTGCAGGCCCGTCGAAAATCCCAGCCCGCCGAGCGAGACCGCGTCCCCTGCAATGTGCCCCTCGTACTCGGCGAAGACGGACACATTTTCCATGTTCTTCAGGTCATCGGATGGCTCGTGCCAGACACCGTCGTCGCCGGTCTTGCCTTCCATGACGATCTTCTTGCCGTCCGAGACGAGCACCCGCACGCCGGCCGCCGGCGTTTTCTTCCGCATGTCCTCCGCAAAGACGAATACTTGTCGGCGCGAGCTCTTGACGATCACGTCGATGTCGGAACGGATCAGCAACGTCGTGGCCTCGATCTTGCGATGCTCGACCCGGCCGCCTTTCGGGTCGGTCGCATTCTCGTTGCTGACATTAACCGCCCAGACCCCCGCCTCCGTTACAGGTATCTCGATCTGCTGCATGACAGGCTTGTACTTCTCGAATCCCTCAACCGGCACCTCGATGGTCTTGTCCGGATCGATCAACAGCAGATCCAGCGACTCGACGCCGCGAAGACTGTGGCTTTTTCGGAAGTAGTCCTCCATGTCGACGCGGTACAGCTTGACCGTCAGCTTGTCGATGTTGCGCAGATCCACGCGCACGGTCGCGCGCTCGTCCGTGCGATAAACCCGCTCCGTCAGCAGCCGCAGCTTGGTCGCCCGCATCTCCGCCAACCGGTCGTGGGCTTCGCTCGACCAGTTCGACCACGTCAGCTTCTGATACGCCTCAATCGCCGCTTCGAGGTCCTTGATCTTGTGTTCGAGGATGTAGCCGATCATGTACTGGCCGTGGCCTGATTCTTCGGTATTCGGGAACTTGTTGACCAGCTTCTTCCAATGCGCGATCGGTTTAGACCAGTTCGGTTCCTCGCTCGCCTTCTCGCGCTTCTTCTGCTCCATGTAAGACAATTCGCCAAACCGGTACAGGATCCTCGCGGCCCGATCGTCAAGCGGATACCGCTGCAAGAACGCCGTCCACGCCTCGCGGGCATCGTCATAGCGATCCTCGGCGACGGCATCCTCCCCGATCTGGTACTCGGTATCCACGATCGCCCGCTGCGCCGCCGACCAATTCGGGCCGGTCGGATACTTCGCGGCGTATTGGTTCCACACACCGATGGCGTCTTCGTACTTCTTCTGCGCGAAGTACAGTCGCCCAATCTGAAACAGAGCATCTTGCGACAACGTCTCGGCCAGCTTCCGAGCCTCGTCATCAACAGGGCGGATCACATCACGGTCAATCAATGCTCGAAACGCCCGGATCGCCTCGTCATGCCGACCGAGATGCGAGTACGACGCACCGATGTCGTGCGCGGCCTGAATTGCCTCCTTGGCCTCCGGAAACGTCTCCAGCACCCGCTCCAACGCCCCAGCGCCGAGCGTCAGCGATTCTCCGTCCGGAGGCGTGGGCAGCAGATACGTCTTGGAAACCAGGTACGTCGCCTTGATCCACGTCGCGCGGTCCGAGTTGCCGGCGGGGTCCATCTTGCCGAGCAGCGCTAGCAGATCGTGCAGGTCACGCCGGGCATCCGCATGATGTCCGCTCGCCAGCCGCGATTCGGCCAACGCGAGCCTCGCCTCGATGACATGTTTGCCCGGTTGGCTGGCGGCCGGCGGCAGGGCCGCGCCGACGTAGCGCATCTTGCGTAGCGAGCGAAACGCCTCGTCAAACGTCAACAAGTAATGCTCATACTGCGTGATCGCATCGCTCCACTGCGTCAGCTTCTGGTTGCACAGTGCCCGGCGGAACAGGATGTCGTCCCGCAAGACCTCGCCCGGCTCCAGCTCCAACGCGCGCTCATAAAACGTCCGCGCCTTGGCATAGTCAGGCTTCACCAGCGAATCACGCGGCTCGAAAAACTCCTTTGCGAAGTCCAGGTACACATGCGCGATGCGAGCCTTCCGCTCGTCACCAACCAACACACGCACACGGGCCGCATAGATCTGCTCGGCCGTGTCGTACTGCTTCAGCAGGACATGCGCGTCCGCCATCCGAAAGCGCGCCTTGTTCGCCCACGGTCCGTCGGGGAATTGCTCGATCTGTCGCGTGAATTGTGCAACGGCCTCGGTCGCCTGATCGTCATACAGCAAGGCCAGCCCGCGCCGAAACAGCAGGCCTTCGCGGGATGCCGGCTTCGCATCCGGCAGCGCCGCATCGATCAGTTCAACGGCACGCTGGTACGCCCGGCCTCGCAAAGCCCGATTGATGTCAGCCTCGGCTTCCGCCGCCATGGCATCCGGGGCGATCCTCGCCCCCGACGCCTCAAATCCGGTAAATAAGACAACCGCCGCCGCGAAGTACGCGATTCGTGACATGATTCGTGCTCCTGTGGACCAGTACTGGATGTTCCACAATCGTCAGGAAAGGAGCCCCCGCCCGTGCCGGACGCCCCCGGAGCCCCCGACCTTGGTCGGGGGGTAGCTCTTCGACGTGCGGGCACCCCGAGCCACGGAGCCGGCTTGTATCAAGCCGGTCTTCCGCTCGGGAGCTCCTGGATGCTTGGACGCACACCA
>JAUVGW010000068.1 GCA_030593565.1 Phycisphaerae bacterium
CACAACGAGATGGAGGTGATCCGCATTCGTCCGTCGGACTTCCTCACCAACGGCTCCGGCCTGGACCTGACGGACATCGTGGCGGTTCGCTTTGACTTCGGCCCCTCCTGGGGATCCAATGAAGGCCGCATTGTCGTGGACGAACTGATGCTGACCAACGACTATGCACCGTACTTCGTCCCCATGACCATCAGCCTACCCGTCGAGCCGCCCGAGTTCATCGCGCCGGGCGTGCCGACCACCATTGACGTGGAAATCATCGAAGGCAACGATACGCTCCTGGCAGACTCGGCCCTGCTGCACTACCGCTACGACGGCGCAACCTGGCAGAGCGTCGAGTTGGAGCAGATCGCCGGTGAACTGTGGAGCGGCACGCTACCCGCGGCAGGCTGCGACGACGAGCCCGAGTACTACTTCAGCGCGATCGGCGCCGTGACCGGCGTCGTCTATGCCCCCGGCGGCGGCGCATCAACGCCCTACGTCTCCTTCGTGGGTAACTTCATCAGCATCATACAGGACGACTTCAATAGCGACCTGGGATGGACCGTCGAGAACATCGACCTCGCCTCCGGCGCTTGGGAGCGCGCCGTGCCTTCGACCGACGGGTCGTACGGTGAGCCCACGGCGGACTATGACGGATCGGGGTATTGCTATGTGACGGCTAATGTATACCACGTCGACGTCGACGGCGGTCCGACGATCCTGACCTCCCCGATGATCGACCTGGACGGCTGGACGAATCCCGTCCTTCGCTACGCCCGATGGTGGGTCAATGATGACCAAGACGACGATCCAATGGAGGTCGAGATCTCGAACGATGACGGCGGGACATGGCATCCCGTGGAGACGGTGATGAACATCCCGCCGGGCTGGGTCGAACGGTCCGTCTATATCACGAATTACGTGACACCGCTGACGAGCCAGATGAAGGTCCGGTTCAGCGCGATGGACAACCCGAACAACTCGAAGGACGAGGGCGCGATCGACGCCTTCGAGATCTTCGAGGTGCAGTGCGACTAACACCATCCAGGAACCGTGCATCGGTTCCCGGAAGCGGATGCTCGATGGACGAATGAACAAAAAGCAATGGAAAGGATCGACGCCATGAAGGCCATATCGTTTGCAGCATGTATCCTGACAGCCGCATCGCTCGCGGCAGCGCCCCTCGTGATGGCGGATGAGCCGAAGGCTCCGCCTGCGAAAGAGAAAACCGTCGAAACGGAGAAGCCGCCGGAGATCCCGGCGACGCCCGCGACCGTGGCCGAATTAGTCTACGCCCGGCCATTCACGCTGGCGAAGGGCTACAAGTTCTTCTGGAGCAAAGAGAGGCAGAACGTCACGACCGGCACCTTGCTCGTCTTGAAGGTCGACAAGGCCTTGGTCTACCCGAGGGCGATCGCGATGCCTGTTCTCTACGTCGGCGACCAGACGGCGGAACGGCTGAACCACGGCCACAAGTCGGGCCACGTCATCGCCATCGTCCCGGGCGAGGTGGACCTAACCAAGCAACCGATTTGGTTCGGCACGCCCGATCTACCGGAACGAGTAGATGCGAAGAAGATCAAATCGGAGCGGGCATTGGCTGACAAAGCCAAGATCAAACCGTTCTCGAAGGAGAAGGTCAAAGCCGCCCTGGACAAGGGCGGCGAGCGACTACGTCTCGAGGACGCGACCGCCCTGCTGCGTGAAGCCGCGGCACCCCTGATCGAGGAGTACTCGCCCCAGGAGAAGCACCTGGCCGACGACTTCCGCCGACCGGTGATCACCAAGAAGAAGCCAAAGGAGCCTGCCGGAGAGGAGGACTGAGCAGGCCCATCGACGATCGATCTTGCCTGCGGCTGCTGGAAATGGATGCGACAACGATGAGGACGCTCTGTGACGTTGTGACGTTGCTGAGTAGACGCCATTTGGATAATGTCGGCTGAGGAGGCATGAGACGGCGGCCCGTGTCAGCGAGGCCGGGTCAGCCGTCGGGCGGGTGGCCCAGGTCCTGTGGACCTGGGGGGACGATTGCTTCCGGCCACAGGATTAAGCCGATCGTCGCCGCCGTCATCAGCGGCCGATGCTCTTCTTGCAGGCCTCGAGCCTGGCCCTGGCTTGTTCGTCGGTGATCTCACCGGACTCAACGGCAGCGGCGATCCGTCGCCGCAACGCTCATGGGCGCGACGCATCTCTTCATCAGTATTAATGGTTACAGTCGTGCCGTCTTCATAGGAGATATCTACTGGATACTGCAAGTCAGGGCGATCTTCTACGTTTGGATTATCTTCATGCCAGGCCTTTAGCTCAGCGTAGACTTCTTCATCATCGCTGTTCACGGTGATGGTTGAACCGCCAGGCATGATAAAAGTTACAGGATACACGAGGTCAAAACATCCCCCTTTGTCCCGACGATCTCTACGTACTTCGCGTCGGCCTGCTCGCGCGTGATGTCGCCTCGTTCAACGGCACGTCGTCGATCTTCCTGAACCGCACGCATGACTTGCCCATGTCCAGCTTCTTGCCGGTTTTCGTCCACGCCGAGCGGAGCCAGGCCTCGTGCTCCTCGTCGCCATAAACGCACATCAGGGAGAGCGACATGTAGTTCTTCTGCGAGGCCAGCCCGGCGAAAGGCAGCGGCTTCGTGGGATGGCAGTGATATCCGGGCGGGTAGACGCTGTGCGGCACGAAGTAGGCGATTGCGCCGTATTGCATGCCTTTCTCGTAGCCCTTCGGCATGTTCTTCAGGATGACGGTGCGGACCGCCTGGATCGCCTCGCGCCGATCATCCGGCAGGTCGGCAAGGTATTGCTTGACCGTTTTCGCTTTGCTCTGCATGTTTGAATGGTAGCGCCGATCTCTCGCTATCGCCATTTCCTTAGGCTGGTCTTGCCTTCCCTTCCCCCCATTCACTATGCTTAGCCTAAGGCAGATGGGCTCATCGCCTTAATTCACTCAGCCGCTTCAGCTCGCCGCCTTCGCGGAAGTGCCAGAACCTCCAGCCGTTTGAAGCTTTGTTTGTAATCGCCCTGGCCGCTGAAGATGGACTGCCAAACAGCTTGCCGTCGAACTTGATGAAGCCGCTTCCACGGACAACCGCCTTGTACTTCTTCCCCCTGAACGTTGCATACAGACGTTTTCCGCCGCCCAGAATGCCCTTCAGCGATCCAACGGCGCGTCCTCCCGGACGCGCCCCATTCCGCCCGCCCGCGCGACGAGTCTTCCGGCGCTCCTTACGGCGAGATTCTGTCGCCCGGCCCATGATCTCATCCAATTCCGTCCGCTGACGTTCCTCCATCTTGTGCCGAAGTTCTCCTCGGAGATTGGTAGCCTTACGAAGCCGTCCACATTGCCGATTCCCCGCGGGATCGGCGATCCTCAACAGCAAAGACTCAATCTCCTTGATGTGATCAACTTTGCGCACAAGGTACAGGCTGAATCGGTTCCATCGGCTGGCGAGAGGGCTCCGCAAATGTTGCTTGATCCGGCGACGCAGGTTGCTTGCAAGGCCTACGTAGTACAGGCGATCATTCTTGTATAACGCATACACACCATGTTGCGTGCGCACCAACTCGGCGATCTCGTGATAGTACTTCTGGAATGCCTTTGCACTGATGCGCTCGAGATAACCGTCCACAAGTGGTATCGCCTTGGCCATCGCAAGCCTCCCCATCGTCGGCTCAACACCCATAGTACCGTTAGGAGTCGCGCAGGAATAACGTGAACGCTTGATCCGCCAAACGGCAAGCCGCAGGCCGGCCAACCGGTACAATTGGTCATGTTATTCCCGCGCGATGCCTTAGTCAGCCGCCAGTTCTCCGACGAGTGCGCCGACGACCCCGGCAATCTGGTCGGCCGATCGCCCCGCCTTCAATACCTCCGTTATCGTTCGCACGATCGCGCTGCCGACGATCGCGCCGTTCGCAAAATCACACACATCTCGCACGTGCTGCCTGGTGCTGATGCCGAAGCCCACGATCACGGGTAGGCCGGTCCCGGATCGCAGTTCCGCGACGTGCGCCTGCAAATCGCTCGGCAGCGCCCCGCGTTCGCCGGTCGTGCCCTGCACGGATACATAGTACAGAAATCCGCCGGCCACCTCCGCGATGCGTTGCTCCCGCTGGGGCGGGGTCGTCGGCGCGATCAGCATGGACAGCCGCAGGCCCGCCTCGCCGACACAGTCCGCCATGGTCGGCGCCTCCTCCAGCGAAATGTCCGGCACGATCAACCCGTCGAAGCCCGCCGCCCGTGCGAGCGTCACGAACGTCTGCATCCCGATGCGATACACGATCGACGCCGACACCATCGCCAACAGGGGATAATCCACTGAATCCCGAACTGAGGCCGCCATGTCGAAGATGCTCTGAACCCGAATGCCGCCTGACAATGCCTCGCTGAAGGCATGTTGGATGACCGGCCCATCCGCGATCGGATCCGAGAATGGAAATCCCAATTCAACACCCCGGATGGGCAGCTTGCCGAACGCCCGCAACATCGACGCCGTCGCGTCCAGGTTTGGATAGCCCGCCGCCAGGAACGGCCACAGACCCGGCGGCTCGTCCGCGAGTACCCTGTCGATTCGGTTCTCGCCCTGATTAGCTGCCAATATCCCGCCCCCGCAGTCGGGCGACCTCGACGCAGTCCTTGTCGCCGCGGCCCGACAGATTGATGACGATGATCTTGTCTCGATCCAGCTTCGGCGCGAGCGTCACGACGTGTGCCACGGCATGCGCTGACTCGAGCGCCGGAATGATCCCGTCAGTTCGGCTCAGCAGCTCAAACGCGTCCATCGCCTCGTCGTCCGTTGCGGCGACGTACTCGGCCCGACCCGTCTTTGCCCAGTGCGCATGCTCGGGCCCGACGCCCGGATAATCCAGGCCGGCCGACACCGAATGCACCGGCAGCGTCTGGCCGTCGTCGTCCTGGAGCACGACCGTCTGCATCCCGTGCAAGACGCCCGATCGGCCGCGCGAAATCGTCGCACTGTGCCGCTTGTCCAGTCCCTCGCCGGCGGCCTCGACGCCGACAAGACGGACGTCTTTATCCTTCAGGAACGGATAGAACATCCCCGCCGCGTTGCTTCCCCCGCCGACACAGGCCACGATAACATCCGGCAGCCGCCCGGCCTCCTTGAGCATCTGCTGCCGCGTCTCGCGGCCGATGACCGACTGGAGGTCGCGCACGATCATCGGAAACGGGTGCGGCCCCATCACCGAGCCGATCACGTAGTGCGTCGTATCCACCGTAGCGATCCAGTCGCGCATCGCCTCATTGATCGCATCCTTGAGCGTCCGCTGGCCCGCTTCGACGGAGACTACCTTCGCTCCCAGCAGTTCCATCCGATAAACATTCAGCCGCTGCCGCCGGATATCCTCGGCGCCCATATAGACGACACATTTCATCCCGAAAACCGCGGCGGCGGTGGCCGTTGCCACACCGTGTTGGCCCGCACCGGTCTCGGCGATCACGCGCGGTTTGCCCATCCGCCGGGCCAGCATGACCTGCCCGAGCGTGTTGTTGATCTTGTGGGCGCCCGTGTGGTTCAGATCCTCGCGCTTCAGGTAGACCCGCGCCCCGCCGAGATGCTCCGTCAGCCCCACCGCCAAGTACAGCGGGCTCGGACGGCCGACATAATGCGTCAGGTAGCCGTCCAACTCGGACCAATAATCCGGATCCACCTTCGCCCGTGCGTAGGCCTCATCAAGCTGGCGCACCGCCGCCATCAAGGTCTCGGGGACGAATTGACCCCCATAAGCCCCAAAACGACCCGACGCGTCAGGCCAAGCCGAGATGTCCAAGCCAGAATCCCGCATAATCCACTTCAACCACCGCATCATCAGACCGGGCCGAGGACGGCCCGGCTCGCTGAAACCCTTGAATGATATGCGGGGGCACGTTTTGTGCCAAATCCCGCAGAGACAATTGTTTGCGTCGCGTCGCCCGACCGATAGAATAAAGATCATGGGCAGCGGTCAATTCGAGACGGCGGAGACATTCGAGACCCCATCGGTCCGTCAGCTTTCGATCTTCCTGGAAGATCGGGTCGGGGTGTTGTTGCGCCTATTCCGGATCTTCGAAGGCTCCTCCGTTCGCGTCGTGGGCATGTCGGTGACCCACGCCAATGACTGCTCCATCCTCCGCCTGATTTGCGACGACACCGACACAGCGATAGACCTCCTCAAAGCGCGGGGCTTTCCCTTCATCGAGTCCGAATTGCTCGTCGTCGAGCTACCGCACGGCCACGGCCTGATGTCGATCTGTTCAGCGCTGCTGACCGGCGAGGTGAACATCTCCTACGCGTACCCGCTGCTAGGCACACCGGCAGGCCGCGCAGCGCTGGCGATCCATACCGATAATCACGAAATGGCAGTCCAGGTGCTCCGATCGCGCAAATGCCGTCTCCTCTCCGAGGATGATCTGGGGGCGGGCCCCACGCGCTAACCTACTGTCAACCCGCCGAGGGTGGCACGGTCAAGCGAAGCTTGGCCGTGGTTGGTGTCCAGCACGGCCTGGCTGCGCCAGACCGTGCCACCCGAACGCCTGTGTCCCCACCGGCGAGACCCCGGTGCCACAGAGACGCCGGTGCCACAGTTTCCTTCGCTGGCGGGTGTCAACCGAACCTATCTGGCGTGAACAAGCTCGACGACTCGTGTGGACCGCCGAGGAGCAGTTTCGCCGCCATCTTGCCGACGGCAAAGGAGGCGGTCACGCCGTGTCCACCCAGTGCGGCGACGTGGAACAGGCTTTGTTCTCGTTGATCGAAGCCGATAACGAAGCGGCGATCTGGCGCAAAGGTGCGTTGACCTGCCCAGCCTGACATGATGGACACGTCGCTGAGTTTCGGTTGGAGATCGAGGAGCTTCTGTCCAAGGTTTTCGAGCATGGCTGGATCTTCGGTGTAGTCCCCGGGCTCGGCGGGCGTTTCATCACACGGTCCGAGAAGCAGACCGCCGGACTCAGGCCGGAAGTACAGACCGTTCTCGATGTCCCATACGAACGGCCAATCAGGATCGATGTCATTCATCGGCCGCGTGATGAACAGGTGTCTCGTCATTGGTGTCAACGGCAGATTGCCGAACGTCCCCGCCCATGCACCGGTCGCGTTGACCAGCGTGTTACAGGTGAAGGTCTCGCGATTCGTACGGACGTGGAACTTGTCGCCTTGTCGTCGCCGCTGGAGCACCTCGGTATCAAGCCGGACGTCCTGGCCGGCGAGGTAGGCCTGGAGGAGGGCCGCGACGTCCAGCGTGCCGTCGTCGGGGCACCACCGGCCGTGGCCTCGCGCAGGGGGGAAATGGTCGGCAACGTCATCGTCGCCGAGTCCCAGAAGCACCGATCCACACCTATGGTATTCGGCGAGCGTGCCGAGGCGGAGAAAGGCGGCGCCCTCGGTGGTGATGGATTGCGTTGCCTGATCCTGGGCGTACTCCCGGATGAAGGCGGCGTTTCGTCCGGACGAATGCTCACCGGGCGTCGCCTCCTTATCGACGATCGTCACACGACGGCTGGAGAGTCGGGCGAGGTGGTACGCGGTGGACGCCCCGGCAAGGCCGGCCCCGACGATCAGAATGTCCATATCTGTTTCAGCCACGGCGATCAGTCTACTCGCGGGGGAGGACGGCAACCAGCGCACGCAAACGGACCATCAGGTGTTCGATCGGCTAGCGGGGGTTCGTGATAATTTCGGCGACTAAACGGCCGAATTGATCGGATTCTGTCGCGGAAGATCGTCCCTCTGGCCGAACGAGAAAACGCCTCGCATTTATCCAAGTGGGGGATCAGTTCGAGAATCGTGCCGGAATCGGGTTGACGTGTCACCTTTCCGGACGTCGACAAGCGAGGAAAATGGCGGTCGGAAGGCACTTGAAAGACAAGTGGTTGCCGGGTACCATATGGTGTCGGCGGGAAGGTTGCGGCCACCCGCCCAACCGCAGACCCCGCCTGATGAGCCCACCTGGGGATATTGGAGGAAGATCAACAATGAGGATTTTCAGCAGTCGTAGGCGTGTTACTCTCCTTGCAGCATTTGTGTTTGCCGGCGCGTTCATGATGCAGCTCGGCTCCTGCTTCTCGATGTTGTTGAACACCTCGGTCGCGGCCTATGATGCCGGTACGCTGCTCGATGAGGACGGACTGCTGTTAGGCGTGTTCGCTCCGTGCGGGCAGCCCAACGTTCGCTACCTTGACGCGAGCGGCGTTCCGGGCGAAGTGATCAACTCGGAGGACGACCTGATCACCGACTGTCCGGTGACGCTGATCACCACAGGCGACGGGTGATGATAAGACGCTACGGCCTTGCCGGCGCGACAGCGAGTTGGATACGTTTGACCAGTAATGCGGCACGATGCCGCACGGTTTGGGTTTCCTCGCGGCATGTAACACGGTTCGAGGGCCTATAGGCCTGGAAGGTAATTGCCATGCGAAGACACAGGTTTGCCATGAAGGTTTTGTTGGGTGCGAGTCTGTTGTGTGCGGGCGGCACTGTCCTGAGCAACGGGTGCATCAACACGCTTGCTTCCGTCAACTTGTGCGGGACGGTGTTTCCGTGGTGTACGCCCGCGGATCAACTTAACCTGCTATTCCCAATGCTCGAGACCCCCGATTTTGCCTCGGATCCGTCATGCACGATTCCACTCGGATGCGCAGATTCTGACGTTTACCAGAACGTTCCGGAAGGTTTCCCGGGAGGCAGCGGCTCGGATCAGCCGTCCGAAGACCAAAGCGGCCTCTCCGGCGGCGGTGGTGGCGGCGTCTAGAACGATCTCGGCGCCCCTTTTTCCTTGAGCTCAAGGCGGCACATGATTGCACATCGCGCAATCATGTGCCGTTTTCTTGCTCACTCGGCGCCTGTATTCCGCCTCTTTGTTATGTTGCTTGCAGCGCCTCGACAAGAACGGGGATGACCTGAGCGGCAACGCTGTCGATGGTGCCGTCAATCCGGGCGCCGGCCGCGCGCTCGTGCCCGCCGCCGCCAAACCTCGCGGCCAGCTCGGCGACATCCACGCCGCGTTTGCTCCGAAAGCTGACGCGGACTGGTTGGCCGTCGGCTTCCGGCTCGATGAACAACACGCACGCGACCACCGAACCGATGCGCTGCGGTTCGTTGATCAACTCCTCGGTCATGCGTCGCGTCGCGCCGCATCCTTCGATCATTTCGCGCGTCAGGCGAATGACGGCGAGCCGGCCATCGACGTGAAGCTCGAACGACGACAGCACTAGGCCGATCAGGCGTACGCGCGCCTCGCAATTACTCAGGAAAAGCCGCTCATACAGCTCGCTTGGCCTGGCTCCCGCGTCGATCAGCCTTGCGGCGGTCTTGAACGCGCCGCTGTCGGCATTGGAGAATCGGAACCAACCGGTGTCAGTGGCGAGGCCCGTGTACAGCATCTGCGCGACCGTCGCGTCGATCGGCCAGCCGGCGCGGTCACACAACCGCGTTATGATCTGGGCACAAGCGCCTACGCGACTATCGACGAGGACGGCGTCGACGACGTCATCTCGCGTCACATGATGGTCGATGGCCAATGTCGGTATCTGTGTCGTGCGGATCGGTTCTGCCAAATTGCGGAGTTGCTGCGCGGAGCAGGTGTCGACGATCACGATCAGGTCGGCGTCCGCCAGAATGTCCGATGCGGCGGTCGTGTCCCAGACCGGCAGGGGCTCGGCCTCCGCGAGAAAGGCGTATCGATCGAGAATCGTTTCGTGCAGATATGCCGTGGCCGACTTGCCGCACTGACGGAGGATGCGCAGGAGCGCGGCCATACTGCCGACTGCGTCGCCATCGGCGCGGGCGTGCGTCGTCAGGACGATTCTCGGGGAGGCGCGAAGCCGTTCAATCGCGGCCGCCTCGTCGAGCAGGATCGGCTTATCCATCGCGTCCTTTCATTCCGTCGACACAATGGACCGCACCGCCTCGACATCCCTGGCGATTTGTTCGGTCAGTGCCTGACGGCTGTCGAATTTCACTTGGTCTCGCAGGCGCGTCCATGTGTCCAGCCTGGCTTGCGTGTCATACCAATCACCGGCATCGTCAAGGACAAACGCCTCGACCACCGTATCCCCGCCGCCAAGCGTGGGTCGATGTCCGATGCTGATCGCCGCGGCCTTGCGCCGGCCGACCACCTCGGCCGTGCCGGCGTAGACGCCCTCGGCCGGTAGGAGTTGGCCCCCGATATCCAGGTTGATCGTCGGGAACCCGAGGTGCGTGCCGGCGCCCGCGCCATGGACCACCGACCCGATGAGGCTGTACGGTCGCCCCAGGCCGGCCGCCGCGTCCTCGACGTGCCCGGCCTCGACGCACCGGCGGACGAGCGTGCTCGATACCTCCGCATGCTCGCCATTCGAAAGGACGATTCGATACGGCTCCACGACGCGCACCTGGAAGCCGCCCTTGGCCGACATCGCGGCAAGCGTGTCGCAGTTGCCGCTCCGATCCCGACCAAATCCGAAATTCGGGCCCTCGACGATGTACGATGGGTGGATTCGCTTGACGAGGATTTCCCGAACGAAATCCTCGGCGGACAGTGAAAGCACCTGTGGTTCGGCTTCCAATCGCACGACCGCATCGACACCCGCGAGCTCGAGGTGCCGAATCTTCTCGACCCAGGGCGTCAGCCGCAGTGGTGCCAGTTCCCGCCGCAAGATCGCCAGCGGGTGCGGCTCGAACGTCATCACCACCACCGCGGCGCTGGACACCTGCGCAATGGCGTGGGCCGTTCGCATGATCCGCTGATGCCCCAGATGAACGCCGTCGAAATTCCCGACGGCCAGCACCGCCCCACGCATGTCGGCATCGATGGAATCTGTGCCCTGATAGACCTTCAACACTTTCCTCACTCATTGCCCGGCGCCGCCCCGCCCTACACGAAGCACGGCCGAGACAGCGTTATGTGCGTTCCTGGTGGGCCATCGCGGCGCGAAGGTGCTGCCGTCACCACTGAGGAATCATAGGCAAATCCTGATGATCCGCCCAGGATGGACGGCCTACAATTGCCCCGATGAATCCATGACAGATTCGTCGGGCTGCGACATCAGATGGTGCGTCGGCCCTCCTTCACGCCGCCGATCGGCCTGGCTCCGGCAGGACATCGACAATCCGCGAACCACGAACCCGATATGCCGTCTTGCCCCATCGGACGTGTCCCCGACCCGTAATCACGAGCCACGCCCAGACCAGTACGCCCGCTGTCAGGATGCTCCCCAGCACAAACGAGAACACCGAGGGATAATCCTCGAGCGTCATCGCGAACAGACGTCGCACAAGGTGCAGCATCGCTACACAGTGGATGGCGCACGCCGCCACGAATGCCCAGCCGACCACCGAATCCCACCCGATGGCTGCATACAGTGACAGGGGCATCAACCACAGCGGCAACACGACACCGCCCAGCAGCAATTGCGTGCTCACCAGGATGCGCCAGGGATCGACCAGGCTTCCAATCAGCACGCGTGTCAGTGCGTTCACCGTCGTGTTGAAACTATTGTCGCGCGACGTGACGTACAGGCCCTTGCCCAGCCCGGCCCATCGTTTCAATCCAAGCGACGCCGCCTTGCTCGCGATGATCAGGTCCTCCGCCAGTTCCGCCTGCACAGACGCATGGCCGCCGACCTTCTGATACGCCTCACGGGAGAACAGCATGAACTGGCCGTTCCCCAGTTTCACCTCCGTGTTTGCCGCGTCGTGCTTCCGCGTCAAGAAGGCCCAAAGCCCCAGAAGCCAACTCGCAGCCGGCGTCAACAACCGTTCCCATGGGCTCAGCAGCTCCAGCCGCGGCCACAACGACACGAATTCCAGCCCATCCGAGGTCACCTTCCGCATCACCGCCGCGAGCGCACCGGGTTCCAGCCGGCAGTCACAATCCATGAACAACAGGTAGTCCGCCTCCGGATTCGCCGCGGCCACGGCCAAGGCGTGGGTCTTGCCGATCCACCCCGCCGGCAGATGGTTGATCTCCACCAACTCCACGCGCGGATCGGTCGCCATCACGCCGCGCACGGCTTCGCTGGTCGTGTCGTCGCTACGGTCGTTCGCGATCGTAATTCGGATGTTGCGGTAGTTCTGCCGACACAGCCGATCCAGGCACGGTCCGATCCGCTCCTGTTCATTGTACGCCGCAATGTAGATCGCCAGCGACGGCGACGACGCATCGAACTTGGCCGCCGGCAACGGGTCCAAGCACATCTCCTCGTCCGCACGCAGGCTCCGCACCCAGGCCGTGCCGAATATCCACAGCAACACGATCAGGGCGTATAGGGCGAACAAGACCCAAAACAAGATCGCCAAGACACCGCCTCCAAGGGCCGACACCATCCCAGTGCCACGACTTCTTCGTCAGTGTACACATTCGTTACCGCCCGGGTAAAGTAACAATGCTTGCTAAAACCAATCAACGGGGAAATACTGCCGGTCATCGGTCAGACCACAACGGAAACGACCCCCGCTGTGGCCCCGCACGACCCCGACGCACACGAAGTACGGCCATGACGATCATCCCAAACCGAATCCCGCTCAACCCGTGCGATTCCTTATACCTCGCTCACCACCGCCTCCTCGAAAGCCGTGCGCAAGGTGGCACCGATAGTTTCTTCGTCTTCGAAGCCGACGGCCGCGCCGACCCAGAACGCCTCCGACAGGCATTCGCGGCCGCGATGAACGCGAATCCCGTCACGCTTGCCACATTACGCACGTTCCGACTCACGGGTCGGCCCTATTGGCAAGTCCCCACACAACGTCGACAAGCCGCCGACCTCGCGGCCGAACGGGCCTACTCATACGACGACCTTCGAAACGTCGACGATTGGCGCAGCCGACTCGAACACCTTCACGGCGTCCACGACGCCTCAGCATGGACCCTCTCTGAATCACCGCAGATCCGTCTGGAACACTACGATCTGCCTCAGAACCGAACACGTCTGTATCTCTGTTTCTCTCACGTTCTGATGGGGGCGGTCGGCGGCATGTCGTTCATGGCCGAAATGTGCCGCCTCCAACAACGATCAACGATCAACGGTGCGCCCGCGATTAAGTCAAACCGCCCCCAAGCTCTCGCACAGGACGATCGCCCCTTCGACATCTTGGCCGGCATCCCCATCCACCGGAGAATCAAGCTCGCCCGGCGGGTATTCCGCTCAATCCCCAGTCGCAAAAAACTCCGCATCACCCCGCTCCTCCCACCGCCCTATCCGAAAACCAAGTCAATGTGTTTCCTCCACAAGTTCTGGCAAACCGACAAACTGATCCAACTTCGCACCAACGCACAACGCTGGACAGCGGCCGGCCCGGCACAACACGCCCGCTTCCTGGCCCTGTGCGTCGTGCGAGCCCTCCATCGTCTCTACACCGAACGCGGCGTCGAGACCGACGCCTACCTCCTGCCATTCCCAACCAACGTCACAAATCCCGTCGGCCTGAACAAGACGTCGCCGCCGCTGCCCTTGACCGGCAACTACCTCGTGTCTCCGACCCTCTGCATCCGACGCGACGCCGCCGAAGACCGACGCGCTGTTGCCCAGGCCATCCTTCAACAGATTCAGACCTTCGTTGACCGCCGCGAGAACATCGCCCAATGGGCCTTCCTCTGGCTCGCCTCACTGATGCGATCTTCCATGTATCAACTGGTCTTGCGGTTGCCGCTCGGCTTCGAATCACTCGCGTCAGGGTTCTCCTATTTCCGCCCCGTTCCAAGCGAACAGCCCATTCAGGGGAGCATCGGCGTCTCGCCGGTAGATAGCCCCCCGCGGCAAAACTGTGGCATCGGCGTCTCGCCGGTAGATAGCCCCCGGCGGAAGCCGGGGGTTGACATCGCAGGAACCACCATCGCCGGGGCCACCATCACCAACGCCTGGGCCACAACCGCCATGACCATGCCGCCCGGCTGGAATCCGGTCTTCAACAGGATTGGCGACAAGCTCAACTTCACCCTATCATGGGCACACCCGGCGGTGGATTACCCGCTTGCCCGCCGATACGCCGATCTCATCGAGGAGGAAATCTTCGAGGGCGCCTGACCAATGCCGATGCATGACCCACCCGAAAATGGACAATAGCCCCTGGCGGAAGCCAGGGATTGATATTGAGGCGACGAGGGCGAGCAGAGACAATGGAAGAAATACCGAGACGGATCCACCTCAATCCATGTGATTACCTCATCTATGGTAAACACCGGGCTCTCCTGCGCAAGGGGCAAGGCGGGAACATCGCCTACATGATGGTCGACGCTGTGGGGCACGCGCCTCCGCCAATCGTCCGTGATGCGGTCGCCGGCGCCATGCGCTCCCATCCGGTCACGACCGCCGGCCTGGCTTTTTCGGCGCTCAGTGGCAGACCCTACTGGCAGGTCCCGCTCGCGCTTCAAGAAGGTGTGGAAAGCGCTATCGAGCGGGCATACGTCCACGAAGACCTGCAACAGGCCGACGACGTCAAACGCCGTCTCACGGAACTCTGTCACGCGAACTACGCCGCCGATTGGGACCTTGCGAACGGACCACAGATCCGGTTCGAGCACTACACCCTCCCGAACAACCTCACCCGCTTCTGCCTTCGATGGCCTCATTGCCTCATGGATGCCGAGGGCGCCCAGTGGTTTCTTGCCGAGGTCGGCGCCCACTCCCGGCCGGACCGCAGACTCCTTACCGCCGACGACCGCCCCATCGACCTCCCGCCCGATCACCATGTCGTCAACGTGCTTGTCGGCCGATCGATCGTGGAACGGTACAGGCTGTTCCGCCGCGGCCTCGCCTATCAGAAGGCCCACAAGGGTCTGAACATCCGGCCGATCATCGGCGAGGAGGAAGCCGGGGGCCGGCCCGAGCCGCCCTTCTCCGACTACCGTGCCGCCCATCAGCACTTCAGCCCCGAACAACTCAGCCAGATCAAGGCCAACGCCAAGAAACTGGCGCCGCCCGGGCGAGCTCTCTATGCCAGATTCCTCGGCGGCTGCGTTATCCGCGCGATTCACCTCCTCTACACGGAACTCGAAATCAAGACGGACGCCTATCTCCTCACGCTGCCCGTCCGCGTCACCATGGAGGACGAGCGAGGCCACCCGGTCCTGCGCCGGCCCATCATCGGCAACTACCTCGTCTCACCGACGCTCTGCGTGTTGCGCCAGCGCGCGGACGACATGCACGCGATCGGCGAAGACATCTTTCAACAGCTCGGAGACTATCACCACAATCATGTCGACATCATGCAGTGGGCGATGCTCTGGACGGCATCCCTGATGCGTGTGTCCGTGCATCAGTTGCTCTACAGACTCCCGCTCGGCTTCGAGAACCTGTCCTCCGGCTTCTCCTACTATGGCGAAATCGCTCACCCGGTCGTTTCGATTGCCGGCGCGAAAGTCGTAAACGTCTACGGCGGCGGCCCCCAGCCGACGCCGCCGGGAATGAATCCCGTCTTCAGCAGCTTCAAGGGACGGCTCAATCTTTCGCTTACATGGAATAGCCCCGCCATCCCCGACAAGCTCGCGCTGCGATTTCTCAAGCTGATCAACGAGGCGGTTTTTGCGGCAGCCTGACGCCGAGTGCCCACGCCCCCCCCCTCGCTGATTCGCAACATGCGAACGGCGGCGAGGCGCGATCTCACACCGGCCTTCGCCGGCACGGGATCGCAACGAACAAAGGAGTCTGGCGCCGGCGATCCGCCGGATCATATATTCGCAGGGGAACTCAAAACCAACGGTACGGCACTTGACGAATCACCCTGGACATGGAATCATATCTCAGACAGGCAAGCCCGCCGACGTAGCTCAGTGGTAGAGCACGGCTTTCGTAAAGCTGAGGTCGTGGGTTCAAATCCCACCGTCGGCTGTTCCCTTCTTCCCGGAACGCGCGGTCATCCTTCAGGCACGGGCGTCCAGATACTCGAGGATCAGGTGAATTGCCACGATATGCACTTCCTGCACGTGCGATGATTCGGAGATGGGCAACGTCAATGAAATGTCGCAAAGCGCCTCGGCCGGGCTGCCGGGCCGACCAAGCAGGCCGATCGTCGTAATGCCGGCGGCTCTTGCCCGCTGGAGCGCTTTGACGATGTTGGTGCTTCGACCACTGGTGGAAAGAACGACGAGTACGTCTCCCGCCCGCCCGAGCCCCTCCACCTGTCGCGCAAAAAGCTCCTCGTAGCCGTAGTCATTCACGATGCAGGTCATGGCGGCTGGATCGGCGCACAGAGACAGCGCGGCCATGGGGGCGCGATCTCGAGAAAAACGACCGATCATCTCCTCCGCCAGATGCAGCGATTCGGCCGCCGATCCTCCATTGCCGCAGGTCATGATCTTGCCGGCGGCAATGAGTGCTCCATGGATCGCTTTGGCGATCTGATCAATCGTGCCGGCTCTGTCAATAATGGTCTCTAGCGACGAGAGGTGCCGCTGGATCGAAGCGCGTATACCAGAACCATCGATCATCTTATCTCCGCGGTATCGGACCCCATGATGCCTGCGCCCACAGCGCGAATATGGAGTCGCTCACAGTGTAATCGACTCTTCCCTGAGAGCAATCCGCGACACTCGAGGCAACCATGCGGCGAGGAACCAGCGCAACCGGTGAGCCCCAGTCCATCACCCACCGCCGGCAGGTGTCAGGCATTCCAATAACAACCGGGTCAACGGTCGTGCAAGGTCCCGGAGCGATGGGCAGACATGCCTCTGAGCCACTCGTGTGGGGCGGGCATTCCCGCCTGTGTCGGTGTTGGGGCCGGGGACAACAAACAGGCGGCGATCCACGCGTCAGTGAATCGCCGCCAAAGGGTATCGGTTATCCGATGCTAATTGTCGCGTTATGGGGTGAGGCACGCATCGGATTTGCTGCCCAGCTTGAGGCTCCCTTCGCCACCGGTGTCACACGTCGGGGGCAGAAAACCAAAGTCAACCGTAGCTGTCGCGGATGTACTATGGACGGTGTAAATGTGATCGCGACCACGTGTGATGGACAAAATGGTGGAACTCGACAAGCCCGACAAACCGCAGTCGGGGCCCTTCTCGAACGTCACGTGGGAATCCTGGAACAGCACGTTCTGTCCTTCGCGACTTGTGTGGTTTGTGCTGTTGCCCCGAAAGGGAGACTTCCGATCGTCCTCGATCGTGGGCGTCAACGGGTTCGCCAATACGTTGCCCTTGATGTAGGGATTGGAGTCGGCCATAAACGGGAACGTCGGCTCGGAACTTGTGCCGATCACACGTCGCCTCGGGCTATGCTGGTACTGATACGAATAGCTGAGGTACTGACTTCTTCCGCTGCCACCTCCCGGTTGCATGAAGAAATCGTGGTAGGCCGTCGTGTCCTGTGCCGGATCCGGAACATCCGTCGTGCTGGGGCAGATGTACTGCTTTGGCGTCGTGTTGTTGGCCTTGACCACTAACCACATGTCGACCGTCGGTGACGGAATTCCCGTGGTTGTCGGAAGCGTTGTGCGATCCTGGGGATAGTACAGGCGCAGGTTGTTCGTGTCGGTGGTGTACGTCTGAGCCCAGGCAGGAAATACCTGCGGATCGTCCTGGGCGTAGATGTACATCGCCTGCCCGACGCCACGAATGTTCGCCGCGCAGACCGTCCGTTTGGACAGTTCACGGGCTCGAGACAGGCTGGGTAGCAGAATCGAGATCAACAACGCGATGATCGCGACCACCACCAGCAACTCAATCAGGGTAAACGCTTTTCGTTTCCTCACGATACTACCTCCAATATGGCAACAGATGTTCTTACGTGATCAATTCCTTCTGCCCGCCGAGAACGCTGCCGAAACAACTATGGATGAAACCTGTCTTCGGAGGGGAACCGGCGTTCCTATCACACCACCTTTCCGATACTTCCTCGGCAGTGCAAATCTCGTTGATCACCCCATTCGACCCGTTGCCTGTGGCCGAACGGCATCGCAAACGCGCCCGAGAAATCCTCGACAACTTCGCCGAGGGCTCAGGCCTTCACACACACTTATTGCAGGCGGGACTTCATTCGTGCTCGTCCCGCCATCGCTTCGGGATTCTCGTCGCTCCGCTCGAACAACCCCAACTCACGCGACGCGCATCACCACCGTTACCGATGGCGCCTCGTCCATGTGTCGGTCTGTTCTCGACTCCACCTTGGCGGTTTCCCTCAACCCATCATCACTGTGCAAGCCACACACGCTTCGGTGGGTCACGTTGCTGCCGGCATGAGCGGGGGGGGGACGGCAACATGTACAAACAGGCGTGGGCTAAACAAAAAGGCGTGCCTAAAGGGAAGGATCCGATCCGCTACTGAAAACCCCCCGTGCGGGTATGACAATCAAACTCTTACGATGATAACGGTTGTTAGGATCCTTCACTCTGCCGACATCGTCTCGCCAACGACTTCCTGCCGCCAGCCGCTCATGTTCACTCTATTATACGGTCGGTACCACCCCTCTTGTCAACGCCTTACCTCCACAGACCCCCTTTTTTTCGGAGCCCCGATGGGAATCGGGCCCGTATCCGGACCCAACCGGTATCCTAGCGCCATGTCTCATCGA
>JAUVGW010000146.1 GCA_030593565.1 Phycisphaerae bacterium
CATGCTCCGCGCCGCCGGAAGCCGTGACGACATCGACGCCATCGGCGTCTATGTCGAGGGCTTCAAGGACCTCGACGGCATCGCCTTCGTCCGCGCCGTGGATGAAGTCACAAAGGCCGGCAAAATCGTCGTGTTCTACAAGGCGGGTCGAACCGAGGTCGGCCGATCAGCAACCGCCGGGCACACCGCCTCCATTGCCGGCGACTACGACATTTGTCAATCGGCCGCCGAGGCCGCGGGCGCGATCGTGACCGAGACCTTCAAAGAGTTCGAGCAACTCATGGAACTGACGAGCGTGCTGCACGACAAGAAGGTCGGTGGGCGGCGAATCGGCGCCCTGAGCAACGCCGGCTACGAAACCGTCGGCATGGCCGACGCCGTCCTCGGACCGCGTCACGAAGTCGACATCCCCGACTTGTCGAAGGACGCCACCGCCAAACTGGCGGAAACACTGGGCCGGCACAAGCTGGATGGGTTGGTCAACGCCCGAAACCCGCTCGACGTCACGCCGATGGCCGGCGATCAGGCCTACGAAGACTGCGTCCGCGTCTTCATGCAAAACGATGACATCGACGCGGTCGTCGCGTCGTTCGTCCCGTTGACACCCGAGATGGCGACCACGCCGGACGAACTCCACGACAAGGACTCGATCGCCCACAGGCTGGCGGCGCTCTTCCACGAGTCGCCGAAGCCGCTCATCGTCGTCATCGATGCCGGCCCGACCTACGAGGCGCTGGCTTTGGAGATTCGGGAGAAAGGCGTGCCCGTCTTTCGCTCCTCCGATCAGGCGATTCGATCGCTGGGGCGGTATCTGTGCCATCGTGCCGATCGTCCGACTCCTGCGAGCAAGACCGATGGCTGATGTCATGGACCCGTTGCCGGTCCAACGATCATGCCGCCATTCGTACATCACGGCGACCCCCCACGGTGGGGTGGCATGGGTTAGCGGAGCCGCGTTAAGCGGCGGAGCTTACCCGTGGGAAAGGGAACCTCGATGTGTTCACACGGGTAACGAGTGGGCCACCCTGATGGGTGGCCCACTCGTTACCCATGCCACCCCGGCAAAAACACATACAAGCTCGGGGGCTCATGGGTGCAGCCAACGCCCATCCAGCGCTGGCATATTAACCCCTTGCAGGAATCCGATTCTTGTGCAAGATGTGTGTGCGGCAGGCGACTGCGCGGTCAGCCTGACGCCCAACGAACGTGACGTGATTCACCAACCTGATTCAGTATAAACTAACGGAGTGCACATGCCCGCCAGATTGTTTGCCATGTTCCTCGTCTTGTGTCTTGTATGGAGCACCCTCGCATTTGCCCAGGATGCGATAAAGCCTGCCGACGAGCAGCCTGTCGATGAAACCCAGATTCAAACCGAACAAACGGAAGAAACCACGACCGTCGAAGAAGCCGCTTGGCCCGAGTCGAAGTACGCGCCCCTCGCCATCGACTCACCGTACATGACCGGCGATTGGGGCGGCGCGCGCACCGCACTCGAGGACTTCGGCCTCAAGTCGCAGCTTTTCTATACCAACACCACCCAATGGAACGTCAAGGGCGGCCGAGACACCGGCAGCCACAACGGCGGCACCATCGACTACCTCGGCTATGCCGACTTCGACAAGATGGGCCTCATCCCCGGCGGCCGAGGCCTCATCCATGTCAAGCGCGAGTGGGGCACCGGCATCAACCCGTTCGTCGGCTCCATCTGGCAGGTCCAGGACGACCAGGATGGCGACCGCACGATCTACATCGACCAACTGTGGTATGAGCAGGAACTCGTCAAGGACCAGTTGTGGTTCAAATTCGGTTTCCTCGACTTTCAGACCATCTTCGATCGCAACAAGTTCTCCAACAGCGAGGACAAGCACTTTTTCAACCAGGGTTTCGACAACAACCCCGTACTCCCGTTGAACATCGGCCTCGGCATTGCGATGAGGTACCAGCCCTGCAAGTGGTTCAGCATCGCAACCGCCGCCGGTGATGCGGCCGGTACGCCGAGAAAGGGTGGCTTCTCCACCGCCTTCCACGACTCCGCCCGTTTCGTCTGGTTCCTCGAACCCGCCATTCACCTGCAACTTCCCAATCCGTTCGGCGAGGGCACGCTCGATGGCAACTATCGATTCGGCATGTTGTACGACCCGCGAAGCCGGAACATCTACCGGGACGCCCGCCTTCCCGCCGCATGGCAACAAACGCGCGGCGACGATGTCGGTTTCTACATCAACTTCGACCAGAAGCTCTATCGAGAAAACGCCGTCGATCAGCAGGGCCTCGGCTGGTTCTTCCGCTACGCCTACCGCCACGGCGACATCCAGCGCGTCCAGAACTTCTGGTCCACCGGCCTGGTCTATCAAGGCCTGGTTCCTTCGCGCGACAACGACCTGTTCGGTATGGCCGTGCTCCAATCTATCCCGTCGCGGCAGTTCAATGACAAGATCAACCGCCTCGCCGAGGCGGAAACGGTCTTCGAGTGTTTCTATGCCTTCTACGTGACGAAGTGGCTGGTCGTCTCGCCTGACATCCAGTACATCTCCAGCCCCGGCATCGACTCGACGCTTGACGACTCCGCCGTCCTCGGCATCCGAACGAGAATCAGCTTCTGACGTTGCGAGGTTCTTGGTCAATCGCGGAAGCCGCACAAGGGGCGACGATTCACGATTCACCGTAGATTCGAGCAAGCCGCACAGCAGCTACGCGCCCAGGTAACACGTAATGTGCTCCATTGTCAGGGCACGACACAGGGTGCGGGCAGGTCCGAAAACCAGCCGTCAAGTCCTGACAGCCTGACCACGATCCTGTGCGTTGGGGGGCCATGACAATTTAGGCGGCCAGCGTTCTGTTTAGCCGCGACCCGCAGGGGAGCGCGCCTTCCAAACGCTCGTTCGGACTCCCTCCTTGGTCGTCCTCACTGGGTCGCGGCTAAACGACGGAATCGATCGATTTCGGCTGTGGGGGACGCCGTGGCGTTGATCCCCATGAGCCGCCTGAGCTGTCGTAGGCCCTGCGCTTGGTTCGTCTCCAGTTCTCCTTCCCCCTCGCGCCGGCAAATCGCTATCATTAGGATGGAGCGTCATTGAGAAATCACGCTCTCGGCCCCACGATTGTCGGACCTGCCGGCGGTGTCCACGATCGTGTCTGCGGACGCAAGCGAGATTGAAGGTGCGCCCGCGGCGCGCCGACCAACCCAATGGGCCGAGTTCGAGAACAACGGCGTCGAGACGGTCGAGCCGAATCGCACAGGCGAGCATGGACAACATGGGAGTGGTGAGAAGATGCCAACACAACACCGCGCGCCAACCTGGCGCTCAGCGGCCCGTGGCAAAACTGTGGCACCGGTGTCTCGCCGGTGGTTTTCTCGGGGAGCATCGGCGTCTCGCCGGTATTCCCGGTCGGCACCGGCGTTCCCGAGCCGCTGTTTTCCATTTTGCCACGGGCTGCTGGCCGGCCTGATTCTGTTCTGCTGGGTCGACTCCACCGTGATAGCGAACGGCCCGGTCCCGGAAGCGCGGCCAGTCAAGCCCGTCGAGGGGCTAGCGGTCGACAGCGGGCTTGGTTCCGATGCCGGGTCGCTGTACCTCCGGAGCGGCATTGTTGACCTGAGATCGAAACCTTCGCTGCTGAAGTCCGGTATCGTCTTCGATGCGGGCCGTCATTATGTCATTCAATTGAACGGGCCCATCACGCCGACCAAACGGGCCTTGCTGAACGCTCGCGGCGTGGAGTTGGGAGACTATCTACCCATGTACGCCTATGTCGCGACGCTGGGCGGCGTGGACGCACAATCCCTGCTCGACCTGGGTTTCGTCGCCTGGATCGGCCCATACGAAGACGCGTGGAAGATCTGTCCGAACATTGGCGTCAGGATGTCTTTTACCACGAGCGACCGACGGCGTCTCGAGGCTGCCGGCAAGAAACGACTGGTCGTCTCCTTGTTTACCGACGCACGCCTTGCGTCAGCCAAACGCCGCATCGAACAGGTGGGCGGCTCGACCAGGACCGCGACAATGGGGGAAGGTCGCCGTCTCATCGAGGTCGACCTCCCGCACGGACGCCTCGAATCGCTCCGCACCGATCCCGATGTCATGTTCATCGAGGAAGCGTCCGAGGCCGGCCCGCGAAACTCCACCACGACGTGGATTCTGCAAAGTAATGTCGACGGCGTTGTGCCGTTGTGGAATGCCGGCCTGCACGGCGAGGACCAGATCGTCGGCATCATCGACTGGGGCCTCGACGCCGACCACTGCGCATTCGACGACACGATTCCCATCGGTCCAGATCACCGCAAGCTCCGCGCCTACCATGGCTTTGCTAGCTCGAGCCCCAACAGCCACGGTACCCATGTCGGCGGCATCCTCGCCGGCGACGAACTCGCCGACACCAATCCCGATCTTAAGGGCATGGCGTACGAGAGCCGCATCGTCTTCCAGCATTATCCCGCCGTCATCACCTCGTCGAACCTCGAGGCTCGCCTTGTCATCGCCCACGACGACGGCGCTCGCATTCACAGCAACAGTTGGGGCAGCAACGACGACAACAGCTACAACGCCTGGGCGCGAGACATCGATCTGTTCAGCAGAAACAACGAGGAAGACCTGGTCGTCTTTGCCATCATAAACGGAGGAGCAACAAGTCCGGTCGGCAGCATCCTCAACCCCGAGAACGCCAAGAACTGCCTGGCAGTCGGGTCCTGCGGCGATACACCGATCCAAGGTTACCACGGTAGCGGAGGGCAGGGCCCCACGACCGACGGGCGACAGAAACCCGAAGTCTGGACGCCCGGTTGTGGTACCACCTCCGCAACGGTTAACACGCCGTGCAATTCGTCCACCAGGGGCTGCGCCACCTCCTACGCCGCACCTTCCGCTTCCGGCATGGCGATCCTCGCGCGGCAGTACTTTACCGATGGATTCTATCCCAGCGGCGCCTCCGTGCCGGAAGACTCGCTCGCCCCGTCGGGCGCGCTGCTCAAGGCAATCCTGATCAACTCCGCCGTCAACATGGAAGGATTCCCCGGCTACTTCGGAACCTTCGAGGGCTGGGGGCGCATCCTTATGGACGACGCCCTGTACTTCGCCGACGACGCCCGCAAGCTCGTCATCGAGGATGTTCGCAACGACGACGGCCTGAACACGGGTGAGATGGACACCTACTTTATCGCCGTCACAAGCGCGGACGAGCCCCTCAAGATCACCCTCGTGTGGACTGATGTCCCCGCCACGATCGGAACAGCGTACGCGCCCGTGAACAACATCGATCTCAGCGTCACCGACCCCGACGGCATCGTGTACCTGGGCAACGTCTTCGACGACACCCAGTCGCAGACCGGCGGCACGGCCGATCCGCTCAACAACGCCGAGCAGGTCCATCGCTCCGCACCTGTGCCCGGCACGTGGCAGATCGACGTCCTCGGTACCGACGTCAATCAGGGCATTCAAGGATATGCCCTCGTCGTCACGGGCGACGCTCCGCTTTGCCTTGGCGCCGATCTGGATCACGACCTCGATGTGGACGGCAGCGACTATGCCATCTTCCTGGCGGCCTTCACCGCCGCCTCGGGTGATCCCAGATACAATGCCCAGGCGGATTACGACGACGACGGCGTCGTCTCACTGGTCGACTATCAAACCTGGCTGGCCTTCTATCGCGACTGCATCGGAAACGGGGTAGCGCCGCCGCCGATCCCACCGGCCCGTGGCGACATGAATGTCGACGGCACGGTCGACGGGCGCGACATTCAGGGATTCATCGACGTCATCACGAACCCCACCGGAGCCGGCATCCTCCAGCGCGTGCTGGCCGACATGAACGAAGACGGGCTGCTCGATGACGCGGACATCGAGCCCTTCATAGACCGCCTCCTGAATCCCGGTCCGTGACGGATTCGACGGCCACCACTTTGTTTAGCCGCGACCCACACCGGAGCGCGACGGATGCGGTGTGCCACTGCTCTTGAGCAGTGCGGATGGGTGGCCCAGGTTGTTTCAACCTGGGGTCTCGATTCGATCTTGGGGCCAACAGGATCAGCAGGTAGCAGGTAGGGCGGGCTCTGCCCGCCGCTCGTCTGTGGGGGTTGTGTCCAAGGAGGAAGGCGGGCGAAGCCCGCCCTACAGGACTGACGATCAGAGCCCCGACCGTCAGGGAGGGGTCAGCGCCCAGCGTAGGAGCCCTTTGATATGGGCGAAAACCGCTCCCTCACGGTCGCGGCTCCGATCCTCCTGTGTGCCCCACCGCCACACTCATTCGCAGGCGGCGTTAAAGTCCTGCCTCGAGTTCCTCCAACTCCGGCTGCCGGCGGAGATAGCCCGTCTCCTTGATGAGGGCCTTTGCCGCGTCGAGGTGGGTGCGGGCCTCGTCTCGGTCGCCCTGCTTCAGCGTGAGCCGGGCATAGCCGAGGTGGCAGTCGGTGACGAACAGCCTCATATGCCCCGCCGGGTCGCGCGTGGCTATCTCCATCGCCTCGTCGAGATCCGCCCGCGCGTCGTCATCGTCGCCGGTGAACAGGTACAACTCCGCCCGGGCGAGCAGGCCGCGGGGGAGATGATCCGCCGTTCCCGCCTCCCGCAGGCCGTCCACCGCCCGGTCAATGCGTCCCCGCGCCTTCTTGTAGGCGTCCGTTCCTTCCGCCTGGGCCGCGAGCAGCAGCGCCCGGCCGAGCGAGAGGTGGTCGAGGGCGATGTCGAGGAGCGAATCGCCTGGGAGTCGCCACTCGAACATCTTCTTAGCCCGCTCGATCACCCCCAGATGATCGCCCCGGCCCAGCAGCAAGTTACAGTATTGATAGCCCGGTGGCCCATAGAGTAACGGATACTGCGGCTGCGTCTCCTTCTGCATCCGCTCGGCCTCCTGAAACAGGACCTGGGCTTCCGGCACCCGCCCGGCTTGATGGAGTGCGTCGGCCAGCGTCGTTCGGTTGTCCTTCATCTCAACCGCTTCTTTGCTATCGTCGGCGTAAACAACGCCCCGCTCCGCGTAGTCAATTGCCTCTGCGGTCCGGCCTAGCGTCAGATAAAGCTCGCTGATGTTCTCGGCCGAAATCGCCGCCGCATTCCGCCAGTCGAAGACCTTGTATGCCTCCAGCCCGGCCAGCATCGGTTCCACCGCCTCCGTCAGACGACCGAGCGCCCGCAGGTAAAAGCCCGCGGCGTTGAGGATGAAGCCTTGCGCTGCCTCGCTCAAGGGCGCTGCCGGCCGCCGCCAGGGCTCCTCGAATAGTCCCGCCAGCGCGCCCAAACCGGTGCCGTATGCCCCGAGTTTGTGGGTGCTGTAGGCTCCATTCTCCCTCTGAATCCGCCGCCAATACACCTCGTCGAACGCCTCCTGATGCCGGCCCGCGGCGCAGCCGTGGAGGACCGCCGCGAACAGCGGGGCCATCTCCTCCGCCGTGTCGGGCAGGTCCTTCTCACACCCGTCGCCGATCAGGTATTCGTACAGCCGGTTGTGTCCCGCCTTCCACGCCTCGGGATGGTCTTCTTCCAACTGCTCACCGAAGTGCTCGCGCACCAGCGGGTGGGCGTCGATCTCGTCCGGCGCGCGTGTGCTCCTCGACGCCAGCAGGCCATTGCCGCGCAGCTTCTCCACCACGGCGAGCCGTCCGACCTCGTCCAGCTTGTCCAGTTCGGTCGTCAGGCCGTCAATCGGCGGGGCCGCCAGGACGGCCCTGATCTCGCCGCCGCTGGCGGGCCGGTCGAACAGCCCCAGCACGCGCAGCATCTCCACTTCGGCGCTGGCACCGAAGCGCGCCTCGAACGCGGCAATCACCCGCCGGGCGTGGCGGCCCTTTTCCTCCGGGATGTCGAGATCGGGAATGGCCTGCGCCGATGCGATCGGGTGGTCGGGGATATCGTGCAGGTAGCTCGCCAGCAGGTTCACGGCCAGCGCGTGGCAGCCAAAGGCCTCCGTCGCCGCTTCAAGGTCGGCGTCCGGGCCGCCGACGTGGCGCACGCGAAGGACTGCCCGCCCCGCCTCGGGCGTGATGTGTTCGAGATTCGTTTCCAACACGCCGGTCTTGTAGCTCGCGAGGTCGGTCACGGGCTCGCGCGTCGTGACGACGCACAGGCCGGGGTTCTCCTTGGCCAGCCCGCGGAGCATCATAAACAGGGCGGGGTCCTTGATGTGCCCCTTCTCGGCTTTCAGCGACGATTGGAGCGGTTCCATGCCGTCGAGGATGACCAGCGCCCGCTCCTTTGCGATCAGCTTGGCGAGGCGCTCGCCCTTGGACCAGGGCGAGCCCGCCGTCGGGTCCGCGTCGCCGAACCATTCGAGGGCGGTCGCGATGAACCGGTCGGCCGACGTCACGCGCTCGTTCGTGCCTTGGCTGTAGAACGACCAGCCGAAGACGCGCCGCGCGCCGCGGTAGTTGTCCGCGGCCATGCGGTCGAGCCACTTGTTGACCAGCGTGGACTTGCCGACGCCGCCCCACGCCACGAGGCTCAAGACGTTCAGCTCGTTCACCTTCCACGCCTCGTCCAGTTCCTTCATCCGCTCGCGCCGGCCGAACAGGTCCTTGCCCGTCACCGGCAGGCGGGTGATGTCGATGGCTTCGCATGGCAGGGCGGGCCATTCGGAGGCGGGAGGCTTGACGGCCGCCACCTCCGTCTTCCTTTCGTCGTCGGTTTGCTTGACGGCCTTGAGCACGTCACGGGCAACATCGGCGAAGACATCGTCGTACTTGCTGGCATAGTTCAGCGATACAGACTTGCCGTCGCGCGGCCGCATCTGTATCCCCTTTAGCCAGTCGATCTCCTCGAAAGCGCACGGTTTGAGCAAGACGGGAATGACCACAAGGCCTTCATTCCTCCGCCGATTCAACAAGTGCGGGACTTCCTCCTTCACACAGAATTTGGATGAAAGGAAGTTCGCCGAGATCAGCAACACCGCCACTTTGGCACGGTTCATGGCCTCAGTAATCTCGGGGAACCAGTCCTCACCCGTGCCGATTCTGCGATCGTTCCATACGTCCAGCTTGTCGGCCAACTTCAGCATTTCCAGATGCGGCATCAGCCGATCTTTCCAGACCTCATCCTTGTGGCTGTAGCTGATAAAGACCTCGGGCTGGGTTTGTGTCTGCGTATCGCTCATCGCGCTTTCACCCTAGAGCACCGGTGCGGCCACATCCCGCCGGCAACAGCGATCGAGTCCGGCCGCGGAACTTGTTGTCGCCGATTATAAGGATTGTACACGATGTCCGCCCGACGTGTACAGGCGAGGCAGAAAATCAACCGATTCCACCGTTTAGCCGCGACCCACAGGGGAGCGCGGGGATAGCGAGGCGTTCGCGGGTTGGGTGGTTGACAGGACATGGCCGCCGCGATAGCGTAGCGCATTCGCCTGTGGCGCGGTGGCGCCCTTGGCGGTTGACAAGTGAATCGTGTCTCGGCGCAGGTCTCCCCTGTGGGGAGATTGAAAGGGAAGGTGGTGCAAATCCACCGCGGTCCCGCCGCTGTAAACGGGGACGAACGCCGCGAAGATGCCATTCTCGCTCAGGTGACGATGTGTCACGGCGAGGAGAAGGCGTGGCAAGTAGGACGATCCGTAAGCCAGAAAACCTGCCTGTGTCGAGTTTCCGTCAAGTCGCCCCGGATCTGGGTGGATGGACGGCGGCCGCGCACGCGTGATCGGCATTTTCATTCTGTCGCGTCATTGCAGGCATGAGCTTCCTAACCTTCGCATCCTTCATTCGGGTGCGAAGGTTTTTACTTGTGTGGCAACGAGAGATTGCCACGGAGAGGAGGCGTGCGATGCCACGCGAATGTCATGTAAGGGGGGCGTCTATTGGATTTGTTTGTTTGATTGCCCTGGGCTGTGTCACAGCCGAAAGTGCCCGGGCCGATGCGTTCAGCGATTATGGACTGGTGGGTTCGTTTGACCTGCCCGGCAGCTATCCGCTGTTCGATGTGTTGAATGATGGTCGCTTGGTTGCGCTTACCGCCGCGGAGGTTCTCGTCGAGGATTGCATCGGGGCGCGAACGTTTACCTCGCTGGGTGAGTTGCAGGGCGCCGACATGCCTGACTCGTGGAGCGCGGCCTTCCTTCGCGTCTCCCCCGATGGGACGCGACTTGCCGTCGGGAACGGCGGCGGTGCGTCGTTCGCCAATTTTCAAGTGGGCGTTTTTAGCCTGGCGGGTCTGGCCGGGGATTGGTTCGGCGTGAACCACTACGATGCCGAATGGATCGACGACACCCATCTGGCCATGTCCGCCGGTGTGTGGGGACAGCCCAGCGTCGTGACGGCTCTTGACACCACGAGTAACCCCGGCAGCCCGGCGAATCCCACGCTGATCGAGAACGTCAACGGCTCATCGGCGGGCGTCACCTTCGACGCGAACGGCAATCTGTACACGGGCAACGGCTACGCTGGTGGTGGGCCAAGCGAGACGGGGTGGATCAAGGCGTTTTCCTCGGATTCCTGGATGCCTGCGTTGTCGGGCGGGGCGGCGGTGGATTTCGAGGCGGGCGGCGTGCTGGTCGCGGATCTGCTGTCGGCGGGTTCGTTGGGCTTTGACACGGACGGGAATCTGCACGTTGGCGGGGGCGATTTTCTCGGTGGCTCGGAGCAGGACAACGCGGCGCTCGTTCGCGGTTCCGTGGTTGTCGGTGCGCTGGGCGGCGGCGGACCGGCCGACCCGAATGACCTCGCCGAGGTGCGGCGGTTCGACCCGGATGTGTCCAGTTCCGGCAACTTCTACGATGTGAATTGCAACGCGGTGACCGGCGAGCTGTATCTTCGCGATGGCGCGACGGTCTGGTCTTACGCGGTTCCGGAGCCGGCTTCGTTTGTGTTGTTGGCCGCCGGGCTGATGATTGTCACGCGCCGTACAAGACTCGGCAGCAGGGTGGTGTGATGCGAACAAACATGATCATATCAGTTGCGACGATTGTAGTTCTGTGGACGGTCGTGCCGTCGGTGTGGGGGCAATCCCCGTTTGCGGCGGAGGTCGTCGATTTCTCGCCGGCGCCGGGGCAGTTTGTGAATGTGCCTGAGTACGACGATCCGAGCCGGGCGTTGGGGCCGCCCGTTGGAGGCGGGCTCTACAATCCCGACAATACGTCCCTCGTCAGTCTCGGCGGGTTCGGCGGATCGATCACGTTGGCATTCGATCACACGGTGATGGACGACGCGACCAATCCCTCGGGGCTCGATGCGATCGTCTTCGGCAATGCGCACTGGGTGGGCGGCAACCCGAATCGCCGGTGGGCCGAATGCGGCGCGATCGAGATCAGCCGGGATGTGAATGGCAACGGTCAGGCGGATGATCCGTGGTACCTGATCCCAGGGTCGCACATTGCCGATCCGCCCGGCCAGTGGGAGGCGCGGACGTGGGACGATGATGTGGGCGATCCAACCTATCCGCCCACGCATCCAGCCTGGGTCCCACCGGGACGAAGCGGCGTTTGGACGACGGAAGGCTACCGTCTTCCGCCGGCGGTGTTCGATGTGTTGGTACTCGAGAATCCTAACGGCCTGGACGCCGAGGAGGAGGGCGTCTTCGGCTATGCCGATCTGACGCCGACGCTGATCCTCGGCGATCTGGACGCGGACAACATCGTGGATGACCCGGACATCACCCCCGCGCAGTTCTATGTGGTTCCGGATGATCCGTTCGAGGTGGGGATGACGCCCGGCTCCGGCGGCGGAGACGCCCTCGATATCGCGTGGGCCATCGATCCGGAGACCGGCCAAGCCTCCGGAATGGATGGGTTCGATTTCATTCGCATCACCAACGGCGTGGACTTCATCGCGGCGATATTCAACGAAAGCTCGCCCGAAATCGGTGGCGTTGCCGACGTCTTGCCGGGCGAGGGGGATATGAACTGCGACGGCCTGCTCGATGGCCGAGATATCGGGCCGTTTGTGATGGCGATCCTTGACGCCGCCGCGTACGAGCAGGCGCATGGGGGCTGTCGTTGGCTAAACGCCGACATCGATCGCGACGGCGAGGTCGGCGCGTCGGATGTCGGCCCGTTCGTGGCCAAGCTTACAGGTGATCAGGAATGAACCGTCGGCGCGCATTCACATTGCTCGAGTTGCTGATCGTCGTTTCGATCCTGGCGACGCTGATCAGCATCCTGCTGCCAAGTCTGGTGCAAGCCCGCAACGAGGCGAGGGCGGCGGCCTGCGCGTCGAATCTGAGACAGATCGGTCTTGCGAACGGCTACTATGCCAACGACAACGATCAGTATTACTGCCCGGGAGCGGCCGACTTCATGGCGACGAATCTGCGTCGTTGGCACGGGATGCGCGATCATGCGAGCGGGCCGTTTGACGGTCGGCGGGGACCGCTCGTGCGGTATCTCGGCGGCGATGTGGAGATTCGCGCGTGCCCGGCGATGCGTATCGACCTGCCGGAGGATGACCCCCGCCGCTTCGAGAAGAATTGCGGCGGTTACGGTTACAACCTCGCCTTCGTCGGACGCCAACTTAGCATGATCGGCTTCGGCTTTTACGCCGTGGAATCCGATCTCGTCGGCGCGAAGAACGACCGCATCCGTAGCCCGTCGACGACGCTGATGTTCGCGGATACCGCGTTTGTCGGTAGCGCTCTGATCGAATACAGCTTCGCCGAGCCACGGTTCTTTCCGACGTACGGGGGGCGGCCCGATCCGTCGATCCATTTTCGCCACAACGGCAGGAAGGCCAACGTTGCGTGGTGCGACGGGCACGTGGACGGCCGGGTGATGACCTTCAGTTGGACGAGCGGGCTCTATCAGGGAGACCCGGAACTCGAGAATGTCGGCTGGTTCGGTGAGCCGGACGACAACGGCTATTTCGATTTGGAATGATCGTGCCGTTGTTTCAGTTCTGGTCAGACGATTCAGATATGGGACGCATGTTTGGTGGGGCGCCACCGTGCCGCGAGAAGTAGCGTCGGCCCCCTGTGGCCGACGTATGCGTGGAGGAGCCCCTCAGTTCTTCCCGTCGGCCACGGGGGGCCGACGCTGCATTCGGTGTCGCAGCT
>JAUVGW010000027.1 GCA_030593565.1 Phycisphaerae bacterium
GCCGATCTGCCTGTTGGGGTTGGTACTTCTGACGGGGTCGCGACGCCGGTGGCATTATCTATTTGGGGGATTGGCCTTGTTCTGTCTGGCGGCGGGCGGGGTGTATCTGTCGAATCCGGAGGCGGTGGCGCTGTTTCGGCAGGCGGTGGCGGCGGTGGGGTCCGCGGAGCCGGCGGTGGCGGTGGGGTCCACGGAGCCGGGGAGCGACGTGAACCCGTGCGCACTGTCACTGATTCAGGAGATGACGCGGCAGGCGATGCGGCATTTGTCTGTGTTGGACCCGTTGACCGGCGGGACGCCGATGCTCCCCATCGCTTACGAAACGGCATCGTATAAGGCTGTGGCCTGCGTGCCGTATGCGTTATGTGTACTGGGGGTGCTGGGCGCGTTCGTCGTGTGGTGGCGGCGGGGGCGCGATCTTCGTAGTGCGATCTTCGTGGGGCTGTTGACTTATGCGCTGGTTGCGCCGCGAATGAAGGATTATTCGTACATCCTGCTGCTGGTGCCGACGTTCGAGTTGATCCGCGGGCAATTTGGGAGGCCTTGTTCTCGCGGGATCATCGTCTGGTCGC
Organism: Phycisphaerae bacterium; assembly: GCA_030593565.1. Classification (GTDB taxonomy): domain Bacteria; phylum Planctomycetota; class Phycisphaerae; order UBA1845; family UTPLA1; genus JAFGQA01. The sequence goes on from JAUVGW010000027.1 coordinate 573, forward strand.
TTGTTGTGTTTCTGGCGATGCCGGGAGTGGAGGTGTTGTGGCCTTACCGATCGCTGATGCTGGCGTTGTGGATTTGGGGGGCGGTGGTGGGGGAATTGCGAATAGAGGGGAGAGGGGGGAGGGGGCAGGGCAATCGCAAGAATGGCCGGGCGGTGGTCATTGCAGCGGTTTGCGCGCTCGTGTAGCGGCCAACCCCCGTGTCGGCCGTCGGAAACCGTTGGTGTTCTACGGCCGACACGGGGGTCGGCCGCTACATCCGCCATTCTTGCGATTGCCCTGGGGGAGGGGAGAGGGGAAAAACGGCAAGCGGTGTTCCAGGGCTTCGCGCTGGGCTTTGTCCGCCAAACGGCAAGCCGGGTGGCGGCGTTTGCTCAAGTCGGCGCGTTGATCTGTTTCAATCAAAGTGGGCAGGTTGTTATTCGAGGTCGTCGTTCGTGTTTGAGGCGATGGGCGACTTGGGCAAATCCATTCGGCGCACTGTGGTGCGGACGTGGGGCTGGTCGGGGTCTATTTGGAGCGACTTGCGGAAATGGGCGAGGGCGGCTTCGCGGGCGAGGATCTGGTGTGGTCCCGGCTGGCCGCTGAGGGCCAAATGGATGTCTCCGCAGGCGTTGTGCGCGAGGAGGTCTTCGGGATTGAGCTTGAGGAGATGCCGGTATTCAACAAGGGCGGCCTGGTGGCGTCCGCCGGCGAGGTAGACGGCGGCGAGTCGACGATGGATGGTGGGGCTCGGGTGTGTACGACCGAGTTCAATGAGGATATCGGCGGCGCGCTGCAATTCACCGAGGCACCCGTGGCATCGCGCTATGTTCAGTGTGGCCTGACCGTTTTTCGGGTCCAGCCATTGGGCGTGGGCGTACGCGCGGATGGCGGCCCGCAGGAGTGGTTCTCGGTTCACGGCGTCGAGGGCCTGTTGTTCGAGTGCCTTACCCCGCGCGATGGCGTTGGCAGGTGTGTCGGGTGCGGTGGCGGGGTCGTTCTCGGCCGACGTGCGATCGCCTCGTTTGACACTGTGGTCGGCGAGCGGGCTTTGCATTTGATCGGAGTGTCGGGCAGGTGCTTTTTGGCATCCCGCAGTCAGGATGGCGGCCAGGATGAACGAGAGGGTCACCAAACGGCAAGGCGTGTGGTGTGATCCGCCAAACGGCAAGCCATGAGGTGTGATCCGCCAAACGGCAAGCCAAGTCGTGAGGTCCGCCAAACGGCAAGCCATGTGGCGGCGTTTTCTCAGGTCGCAGCGTTGATCTGTTTCAATCAAAGTGGACGCTCCACTTGGGTGACAGGTGATGGGGGTCGTGGCCGACTGGGGGTTTCTGAGTGCCGCCAAACGGCAAGCCGTGGGGCGGCGTTTGCCTAGGTCAGTGCGTTAACGTATATCGGCAAGATAGGGGTGCGACGCGTAAGGTCCCGGTACAGCTTAGGTTGCGTCTCGGGAATTTGACTTTGGCGGGGGCGTGGATATGATCCCTCACGGCATGGTGAGTGTGTGGGCCGGGTGCGAAGAAACTGCGTAGGTTGGTGGGGCAGATGATGCGGGTGTTGGCTGCGATCCCTGTCTATAACGAACGGCGATACGTGAGTGGCGTGCTGTCGCGCGTCCTGCGGTTTCTGGATGATGTGCTCGTTGTCGATGACGGATCGACCGACGGGACGGACGGGATTCTGGCGACGTTTCCGCGCGTTAACGTGATCCGACATTCCACGAACCGCGGGTACGGGCAAAGCTTGATGACGGCGCTGGAGTTTGCCCAACGGCGGGGATATGACTGGATCATCACGTTGGATTGTGACGATCAGCACGAGCCGGCGCGGATTCCCGCGTTTGTCGAGCGGGCCGAACGCGACGACCTGGACGTGGTGTCGGGGTCGCGGTATCTGTTGCGGATGGCCGGGAACGCGGCGGCGCCGGCCGACCGCCGGCGGATCAATTCGGCGATCACCGGCATGTTGAATCACGCGTTGGGGCTTTCATTGACGGATGCGTTTTGCGGGTTCAAGGCGTACCGGGTTGCGGCATTGGGGCGGCTGTCGCTTTCAGTGGCGGGCTACGCGTTTCCACTTCAGTTTTGGGTCCAGGCGGTTTATCACGGCCTTCGGGTTTGCGAGCTGCCGGTCCGGTTGATCTACAACGATCCTGCGCGGCATTTCGGTGGGGAGTTGGATGATCCCGCGTCTCGGCTGATGCACTATCTCGAGGTTCTGAATGGCGAATTGGCTCGGTTGCCGTGTCGTGTGGTCCGCCAAACGGCAAGCCATGGGGTGTGGTCCGCCAAACGGCAAGCCGTGTGGTGAGGTCCGCCAAACGGCGAGCCGTGGGACGGGGGCCATATGGGGTCGTGACTGGGTGCGAAGCGAGATCGACAAGCTTGCTGCTCCTTCCGAGGATGGGGCGGTGTTGGTTTGGCCTGCTGCCGACACGTGGCCCGGCATTGTGGAAGCAAATCGGCGGCTGCGGGATTCGTACGCATTCGAGGTGCTCGGGAGGCCGGTGAGTGCCTTGGTCGAGCCGGCAGTGGCCGAGGGGCCTGTCGTGATGGCGGGGCACCAGCCGGTTTTCTTCCATCCGGGGGTGTGGGTCAAGGGCGCCGCGGCATCGGGGCTGGCCCGACGGGTCGGGGGGGATTCCGAGTTCTTGATCGTGGACAGTGACGCGGCACATGGATTCGCGCTGCGCTGGCCTGAGGAGGTGGACGGCTGTTGTCGAATGTGCAGTGCCGCGCCATACGGTACGCCGGACCGCTCGTTCGAGCAGTTGCCGGCACTCGAGCCCCGTGAATGGCGGCGGTTTTTCGCACGGTGTTCGGCGGCGATTCGGGCGATGGACGGTACGGTTATGTGGCGGTTTGAGGAGGGGTTCCTCGGCCGTGGGACGGACGGATCGGCCGCATCCGACTATGTAGAGCGATGGACGCATGGTTGGGTGGCGATCGATCGGTTTCTGGGTGTGCAGCCGCCAGCGACCGTGCGCGTGAGCGAGTTGTTTTCTTGTTGTTCCGCCGCGGCGCACTGCGGTGCGCTGTCGTTCATCGCACATATTCTCCTGAACGCCGAGGCGTTTGCCGCGGCGTATAACGGGGCGTTGGCGGCGTATCGGTCCGGGCGAGGTGTGCGTGGTCGACAGCATCCGATTCCGGACTTGGTGATTGAGGGCGATCGGATTGAGCTTCCGTTCTGGCTGTTGCACGATCGGGAGCCCCGGGAGCGATTGGAGGTGTCCGCGACGGGGCCTGATGCGATTCGTTTGTGGTCGGGCTCGGAGGCGGTTTGCACGCTGGCACGTGGGGCGTTGAGCCGGGATGCGGCGGCCCTGTTGGCCGCGGCGTTGGGTGATTGGGAGATTCGTCCCCGGGCACTGACGCTGATGATGTACGCGCGGATGTTCGCGTGCGACCTGTTTATCCATGGGATCGGTGGGGCGAAGTACGATCAAATCACGGACGAGATCATCCGACGGTTTTTCGGTGTCGAGCCGCCGAAGTATGTTTGTATTTCGGCGACGTTGTGTCTTCCGTTGGGGGCGAGCGATACTGCGGAGACGGATGCCGACGTTGCCAGGCGCCGGGTTCGGGATGTTCGATACAATCCTCAGCGGCAAGTGGGGGACTCGGTCTCGCCGGAGGTAGCGTCGTTGATCGAGGAACGGCGGCTGGCGGTCGTGGAATCGGGGCGTCTCCGGCGGGAGGCGCCTGGTGATCGTGCGGCGAGGCGGCTGGCGTTTGAGCGGATACGTCACATGAACGAGGCGTTGTTGGCGGCGCTGCCCGAGTTGACGGCTGGTGCGCAAGCGGACCTGGAAACCGCGGAGGGGCGATTGGAGCATGCGCGAATCGCGGGGTCCCGGGAGTGGTTTCTGGGGCTGTACCCGGAGGCGAAGTTGAGGGCTTTGCAGGAGGGATTGCCGTTTTGGTCGTATGATGGTGCGTGATGGCAGCTTGGGCCGCCAAACGGCAAGCCTTGTGGTGAGGTCCGCCAAACGGCAAGCCTTGTGGTGAGGTCGATTCAATGTTGTTGGGCCGCCAAACGGCAAGCCGGCGGTGGGAGTGAGTATCGTTGAGTGATGTTCCGATTCATGTTCCTGTCTTGGCTGATGAGGTCGTGACGCATTTTGGGGGGCTGAACGACCAAGTGATCGTGGACTGCACGGTGGGGCTGGGCGGTCATGCGGCGCTGCTGCTGGAGCACAATCCAGCGATGCGGGTGATTGGGCTGGATGTGGATGAGGATAATCTGGCGACCGCCGGTGAGCGGCTGGCGGGGTATGGGGAGCGGGTGCGGTTGGTGCGTGCGAATTTTGCCGACTTGGACGAGGCGCTGGTGGGTGTCGGGGTGTCGCAGGTGGGGGGGGTGTTGGCGGATCTTGGTGTCAGCAGCAGTCAATTGGCCGATTCGGAGCGTGGGCTGAGCTTCGAGGTGGATGGTCCGCTGGATATGCGGTTGGATCGGCGGGGGGGCAGGACGGCGGCGGACCTTGTGAACGGGCTGGCGGAGGGGGCGTTGGCGGATTTACTTTACGTACAGAGTCAGGAGCGTCAGAGCCGAAGAATTGCTAGGCGCATTTGCCAGGTCCGGCGGCAGGGGCGGCTTAATAGCACTGTCATGCTGGCGCGGTTGGTGGCGTCGGCGGTGGGTCAGGACCCTGCATCGCGGCGGGGGCGGATTCATCCGGCGACGCGGACCTTCATGGCTTTGCGGATGGCAGTGAACGGGGAAACGGCGGCGTTGGGGCGTTTGCTGGAGCAGGCTCCTCGGCGGCTGAGCACGGGCGGGCGCGTCGGCATCGTGAGCTTCCATAGTGTGGAAGATCGGATGGTCAAGGAGGACTTCCGAACGCGATCGCGCGCCGGCGAGTATCGGCTGTTGACGAAGAAGCCGATCGTCGCGGGAGCGGAGGAGAAGTCTGAGAATCCGCGGAGCCGTTCAGCCAAACTGCGGGTTGCGGAATTACTGTTGGGTCCTTGATCGCCGGGGACATCCTGGTACACTGTTCCAATTGGAAGCACACGGAGGTGCTCGTATGACCAAAGAGACGAAGATCGGTCTTCTGGTCGGTCTGGCCTTTATCATCCTATTCGCAATTATCCTGTCGGAGAAGGGGGCGACGCGTGGGACGTCCGCGCCGTCGGCCTTGAGTTTTGCGGATGCCGATGCGAGCGGCGATCGATCGGCCGAGCGGGCGCGGCCGTTGGATGGGGCGGGCAGTTTGTCTGTTGACTCGGGGCTTTCATCGCTTGGCGGGGGTGAGGCCCGGTCGGATTCTGGGGCGGCGGTTGCCGTGAATCCACGTGCTCCGCTCGGTCAGGACATCCCACGGAGCAACGCGGACGTGGAGCCGTTGCCGGAGTCGCTGGTGGAGTTTCTGAACCAATCGGCGGAAGACGACGAGGCGGATGCGCTTGCTGATTCGGGCGAGGATGACGACGGCGATGTGAGTTTGGAGGAGGCGCTTGCCGGCGCGTTGGGTGAAGAGACGCCCGCGGTTTCGGAAGCGGATGACGATGATCTTGGGCAGGCGAGGGCGACTCGTCTGGCGGACGCGAGCGCGACGCGCGGCGGGAATCGTTCGGCGACGGAGGCGGCAAGCCGGTCCGGCGGCCAGTCAGGTCGCGCGGCGCCGGCGAACACCGACAGCGGCGACAGGCCGGGACCGACTCGCCCGGTTACGATCAAGGCTACGCACATCGTCGAGTCCGGCGAAAGCCTGGGCAAAATCGCTGCCAGATATTATGGCCGATCGACGCCGGAGCGCATTCGGGCGATTTTTGATTGCAATCGCGATGTGCTGAAGCGGGTGGAGTTGGTGAAAGTTGACGACAGGCTGAAGATTCCATCGCTTGAAGGGGAGGTTTCGTTGTTCGAGCCTGCGCCGGGTTTCGTGGCCGCTGATATCGCGACGCGACGTACCGCGTCGTCGGAGGGGCCACCCAGGATACCTGTGCCCGTGACGTCGGGTGAAGGTGACGGTCGGAGGGCGAGGTCGAGTGGTTCGGGTGCCGCAGCGCCGAGTGAGGCTGCGAGGCGTGGTGCTTCACCGGCGGCGTTCACTTGGTACGAGGTTCGAAAGAGCGACACGCTGAGCCGTATCGCCAAGCGCGAACTGGGCAATGAGAAGCTGTATTTGGAGATTTACCGGTTGAACCGAGATGTTCTCCCGAACAAGGATATGATCAAGCCCGGCATGAAGATTCGGATTCCGGCAATGAGCAGTTCGGCGGCGGAACGTCGGACGATTGCGTCGGCAGGCGGGCTCGACGGCGGCGGATTGGAGCCGTAGCGCCGGAGAAGACCACCGGCGAGACGCCGGTGCCACAGTTTTGCCACGGGCTGTCAGGGGAGCGGCATGACGGTTGCTCGGGCGTTGTTGGTTTTGGCCATGATGGTCGCCATCGGGATCGCGATTGTTTGGCTTCGCACCGAGTCGGCGAGGGTTGCCTGCCGAGTTCAGGGGCTACACCACGAGAAGGTTTCGTTGGAGCAGCGGCTTTGGGAGCAGGATATCGAACTGGCGCAGCTCCGAGGACTGGACGAGATTCGGCGTCGCGCGAGTGAACTGGATTTGGATGTGGTGCCGCCGGCTACGGAGGCGCACTAGGAGTTGCGCAGGAATAACGTGAACGGTTGATCCGCCAAACGGCAAGCCAGCAGGCCAGCCAAGCAGCACAATCGGGCGCGGGGGTTGGGATCGTTGAAGACCGGCTCGAGACGAGCCGGCTCACTGCGTGTGTTGGACGACTTGCTTAAGGAATGGATGCCTTGCGGTCGCGTCGATCATATCTTGCAGGTCAGGCAATCATCGCAGTTGTTGTGGCGGCGTTTTTGGGGCTGGTGGGCCGGTTGGTGTATATCAACGCCCACGACGGGCCTCAGTTGTTGGCGCGGGCGAAGCGTCAACAGCGGTCGGAGGTTCCGCTGCACCATCGCCGGGGCATGATCGTTGATTGCCGGGGCCGGATTCTGAGTGGGACGCTGCTTCGTAAGAGCGCGTTTATGGACCCGACGGTGCTTCCTGAAAAGGAGGATGCCGTGGAGGCGGCTGCGGGGACGGCAGCGCGAATCCTCGGACTGGAGCCCGGCGAGTTGAGTCAGGGATTTCTGGCGGCCGGCGACCGCCGGTTTCTGGTGCTCCGTCGCGGGATTACGGCAGAACAGGAGGAGCACATCAAGCAAGCGGGCATATACGGACTCGGCGTTTTCGACGAGCCGTACCGCGTCTATCCGATGGATGGTTTGGCTGGCGCCTTGGTGGGATTCGTTGCGGCGGACGGTCATGGGGTCAACGGGTTGGAGTACCAGTGCGATGCGTGGCTCCGTGGCGAGAACGGTGTGAAGACGATCATCCGGGATGCCCGTCGAAAGGCGTTTTGGCTGGCGGAGGAAGGATATCGGCCCGCTCGCGACGGGTTTCATGTGGTGTTGACGATCGATGCGGAGATACAGGCGACGGTCGAGCGGGAGTTGTTGGCCGGGGTGGAGCGTTTCGCGGCGGAGGGGGGCGTCGGAATCGTGATGCACCCGAAGACCGGGGCGATTCTGGCGATGGCGAACGTTCCCGGCTTCGACCCGAACGACTACGGCGACTATGGAGCGTCGCTGTACCGGAATAGGGCGATCACGGACCCGTACGAGCCGGGCAGTACGTTCAAGCCGTTTGTGGCGGCTGCTGCGTTGTCCGAAGGCGTGGTGAAGCTCGGCGAGGTATTCGATTGTGAGGACGGCGTCTGGAAGGACGGCCGACGGGTGCTGCACGACCATCATCCGTACGGCTTGTTGACGTTTGAAGATGTCGTGGTGAAGTCCAGCAACATCGGGATGGCCAAGATTGGAAAACGGCTCGGCCCTGAGCGGCTGCATCGTGCGTTGAAGGCGTTTGGATTCGGCGACAAGACGGGCGTGGACCTAAGCGGCGAGGACCCGGGCATGGTCCAGTCTTTGTCGCGATGGAGCACCTATACGACGACGAGTGTGCCGATGGGGCACGAGATATCGGTGACGCCGCTGCAATTGACGCGGGCGTTTTGTGCGCTGGCGAACGGTGGGGAGATGTTGCAGCCGTTTATGATCCGGGCCGTCCTGGCGGCGGATGGGCGCGTGGTTCGTGATTTCTCGGATCCCACGCCGCGGAGTCGGGCCGTGCCGGCGAAGATCGCAAAGACGATGAAAGACAAGCTGCTCTGCGCGGTGGTGAACCGTGGGACGGGGAAGAAGGCCCAATTGGCCCGGTATCAAGTCTTCGGGAAGACGGGTACGGCGCAGATCGCGGCGGCCGGCGGAGGCGGCTACAAGAAGGAACGGGCCTATATGGCGTCGTTCATCGGGGCGGCGCCGGCCGACGATCCGCAAGTCGTCGTGCTGGTGGCGATCCGGCGACCGGATCCGTCTATCGCCTACGGGGGTGGGGCTGTGGCGGCGCCGGTGGTACGGGAGATCCTGTCGCACACGTTGGCCTATCTGGATGTGGCGCCGGATCGGGCGACGGCATCACTGACGCCGGGCGGGGTTTGGGACTGACGTCCTGAGGGATCAAGGGATCAAGGGACCGAGGGACCAAGGGGGCCGGGGGTTGAGTAGGACGGGTTTGCAAACTCGTCAACCCACGAACACTTCACTTCACACTCGGCTGTCGCTTTGTCGCGCAAAGCTATGAGACAACTGCAGCAATGATGATAAGGACTTCCCATCGGCGGTTACTGATACTCGCGTGTTTGTTACTTGTCGTGGCTGCTTGGAGTCTGCTGCGTTCAACATGGTGGTCAAAACCAGCAATCGATGAGACCGCGTTTGAATCTGTGCTCATGACGTTGAAGTTGGATGATCGTCCTTTTTCAGCGGAGCTTCTGGAATCACAACTACTCAAGATTGAGGGCTGGGACCAAGTTGTTTTTTGCGCCCCTTATAGAACGACGGATGAGCTCCTTTCGGCGGGTATCCGGGATCGTTCATTGGCAAGAGAATTGGCCGATATCTCAGGTTGGGTCGAGGCATGGCATCTTGTGGCGATAGACAGCCATGACAGAATACTCTGTCATTTTACGGTGTCTCTCGGTGCAGACAGTAGGCCCCACAAAGCGGTCATTGTGTTCAAGAGGCGGTAGGGGGCCGGCTGGTTTCGCCCGCCCCTCCGGGGCGGAATGGGATGCGGGTCAACCGGGACCACGGGTTCCGCTGCGCTCCACCCGTGGCTACTCGCGTTGGCCCCTCCGGGGCCGAGGTGTTTGCTCGACTTGGTCGTCCCTCCGGGCCGAGATGTTCACGGCACCGGTCTGTGGACCCGACCTATGTGGCTGTCAGGGGGCCGGGGTTGCATTCTGTGCCGGGCTGGCATCCTGTGCCGATACGAATGCGGCGATGCGGCGGTAGAACTCCTGGGCGACGGCCTGCTCGGCGACGATGACTTCGTCGGCGCCTTTTTGAAGTGCTCGCAGGCCTGTGGAGGTGTATCGCGTGGCGGCGATGATGTGAATCTCCGATCGAATGTCGTTGGCAACCTCGGTTGCCCTGAGCGCGGCTTGTTCGTTGGGGATCGCCAGCGCCAGGATCGCGGCGGTCTCGACGCCGGCATCGCGCAGCACATCCTCGTCCGAGATATCGCCTTGTACGATCCGCTCGCCGAGACGCTGTTGCGTGTCGCACGTGGCGGCGTTCATCTCGACGATGACGAACGGGATGCCCTGCTTTTTGAGGTACTCGGCGATGAATCGCCCGCCGACCCCGAAGCCTGCGATAATGACATGGTCCTGCATCTTGGTCCTTGGCGTTAGGCGTCGTGGGGAATAACGTAAATGGTCGATCCGCCAAACGGCAAGCCGGTAAGCCAGCCAATTCACCGGGTTCACAGAACCCGGCTCCGAGGGCGGCATAATCGGCCCTGTTTTTCCTGCGCGATGCCCTATTATATGTCCTGTCGCCGCGTTGGGCGATGCCTTCATTTGTGCGCATCGGTCCGCTTGTTCGTAAACGCAAACGATGAACGATACTCACCGCCAACCACCTGCCGGCCTCGTCAACCTGTGCAAGCCCGTCGGCGCCAGTTCCGCCAAGTACGTTTATCGACTGCGCCCGATCTTCGGCATTCGCAAAGTTGGTCATGCGGGCACGTTGGACCCGTTCGCCGACGGGGTGTTGCTGGGTTGCGTTGGCAAGGCAACGAAGTTGGTTGAGCGGTTGATGTCATTGCCGAAACATTATCGGACGACAATTCGGCTGGGCGTCACCAATCAGACGTACGATACGGAACAGCCTTTCGAGCCTGTTCCTGGCGCCAAACCTTTATCACGGGGGCTGATCGAGGATGTCCTTCGGGGCTTTCTCGGTGAGATCGAGCAGGTTCCGCCGGCATTCAGCGCTGTCAAGATCAAGGGTGTCCCCAGTTACCGCCTCGCGCAGCGCGGGGAGGCTTCGGTGCGGAAGGCAAAACGGGTGCACATCGCGAGCCTGCGAATCCTCGACTATGCGTGGCCCGTGTTGGGGCTCGAGGTGCATTGTGGTCGCGGCACCTACATTCGCGCTATCGCCCGGGACCTTGGTGAGCGGCTGGCGTGCGGCGCTTGCTGCGAGACGCTGAGGAGGGTTGCCGTGGGGCCGTTTCGGATTGAAGACGCCGTCGATATCAATACGGCGGCACCATCGGTTGTCGAAGCCGCGTTGATTCCGATTGCTGAGGTCGTTCGGCGTATCGAGACCTGCTTGCTGTAATCGGAAGAAATCGCTCAGGAATAATGCAGACGGTTGATCCGCCAAACGGCAAGCCAGTGGCCAGCCAGGCGACACAAGACATTGCGTTGTGCGCCTGTAGCGGCTGAGCCCCCATCGTCGGAGAGCTCGGGCGGGGGACCGGCTCGAGACGAGCCGGCTCGCTTGGGGGCGCGCCTTCGGATTGGGAAATCGGCTTGACTTCTCTACGTGTTTGGTATATGTTAGGTATGGACGGCGGTCGATCCGTCCGGGCTACCTCCGAAGATCCACGGGAGACATGTGCCATGGCGTACGTCGAACAGCAACGCGTCTCGCTCCAGGCCATCAGCACGCGTCAACGCAGGCTGGTGGAAAGTCACTTGCCGTTGGTCCACCTTACGCTTCGGCGACATTACAGTCTGACGAGCGGATACGGCGGTGGTCAGGAGGCGTGTGAGCTGTTGCAGGAGGGGTGTCTTGCCTTGACGGAGGCGGTGCGTCTGCATGATCCGACGCGCCACGGGCATTTTGCCTCGTTCGCCATGGCTCGGATTCACTATGCAATGAGCCGCTACGCGCATGAATACGGCAGTCTCATTCGCATACCGTTTATCACACAGCGGCGAAGGAAGAAGCAGCGGCAGCGTCTTGCATCGGCGGGCGATCGGCACCATCCCGACATGCTGCCTCGCGTGGTCCGAACGCATGACGAACGTAACATGCCCAGCCGGGGCGTTGCCCGTCGGCTGTACAGCGAGCGCTTGGCGACACGGCCGGCCGGCGTCACCATCGGGGACATGGTTCGCGAATGCTACGATCGTGTGGCGGGTGCCGTCGTCTCGCAGATGAAGCGATCCCCTCGATGCACGCCGTCACTTCGTGAACTGGTGGATCGCTGCAGCCGGGAACGATGGAGCATACCGGAGCCCGACGAGCGGACTTCCGTTCGCCGGTTGGCCGCCGCCCTGGGCTGTTCACTCGGCCGTGTGACCCATTGCGAGGAGCGTTTTCGGAAGAAGATGGCGACGCGGCTCGAGACTGACGTGACGTACTGTGAGTTGGTGCGTCTGGGACGCCAACGGGCGGAGGGATGGGATCATCAGATGTCCGGGAAGGAACTGGCTTCGCTACGTCGTGTTCGCCGCGGGAAATGCGGCAGTGACGCGGGCTCGGTGTAGCGTCGACCACTGCTCTTCGTCCGCCCCTACCGGGGCGGGATCGGGTGGGGCCAACCTGAACCACGGGTTCCGCTTCGCTCCACCCGTGGCTACTCGCCGCGGCCCCTCCGGGGCCAAGATGCTCCTCGCCGCGGCCCCTCCGGGGCCAAGATGCTACTCGCCGCGGCCCCTCCGGGGCCAAGATGTTAGCCGCAGTGAGCGTCGACGGACGTGGAATGGTGGTGGATTTGGTGGTAGCATCCCGTGCCGGATGGCGGTGATTTCGTAGGCGTTTCATGTAGCCAACGGCAACGGAACACGGACAAGGATCGCCCTTGAAGCCTGTTCGGCCGAATCGTAGCCTCCTCATGGGCGATCCTTGTCCGTGCCACACCTGTCGGTGGGGACACAGGTGCCTCCCCCTGTGGTCTCACCGGCGAGACGCTGATGCCACAGTTGGTCTCACCGGCGAGACGCCGGTGCCACAGTGCGTGGCGCGGCATGGGTGGAGGTTTGAACCGAGTGACGGCATCGAAATCAGCGGAGACGCTCGGGCTGATCGCCGGCGCGGGCGAGTTTCCTGAACTGGTCTTGCGCGGCGCCCGTCGGGCGGGCCTTCGTGTCGTCGTCGTGGGGCTTCGGGGTTGCTATGATGCGTCTCTGCCCGAACAGGCAGATGCCTTTTACGAGGCCGGCATCGCCAGGCTCGGCCGATGGATTCGGATCTTCCGACGGGAGCGCGCGGCACGGGCGATCATGGCGGGCAAGGTCAGAAAGACTCGGATGCTCGCACAGTCCCGGTGGCGGCAATGGCTGGCGTATTTGCCGGACTGGTCGAGCATCAAGGTCTGGTATTTCAGGACGCCGGACCGGCGGAATGACACGCTGCTTTGTGCGGTCGCGGACGAGATGGGCCGGAAAGGGATCGAGTTGGTGGACTCCACACAGTATTGTCGGGAGGCGATGGCGGACGAGGGCGTTTTGACGCGCGCGGGGCTGTCGGCCACGCAGGCGGTTGACGCCGACCTTGGCTGGAAGATCGCCCGCGAGATGGGCAGGCTGGATGTCGGGCAGGCGGTTGCCGTCAAGGACAAGGACGTCATCGCGGTCGAGGCCATGGAGGGCACGGATGCGATGATCAAGCGGGCGGGCGCGCTCTGTCGGCGTGGGGGGTGGGTGTTGGTCAAGGTCGCGAAGCCCGATCAGGACATGCGATTCGACGTGCCGACGATCGGTCCGGAGACGATCGAACGGCTAGCTGAGGCGAAGGCGGGGGCCCTGGTCGTTGAGGCCGCCAAGACGTTGGTGATTGACCGTTCTCGTCTGGTCGAACTGGCGAACAAGCATGGAATCTCGGTCGTATGCCGGGAAGATGGGTGATGCCAGTATTGGAATCGTCTCAGGTTTGATTCACCGCGGAAGGTGCGCGATGCTGAGGATCGTAGGTCGAGTTTCCCGATTCGACCCGATCCGACGGTCCCGCCGGCCTTTTCTGAGGCACGTGGTGTATTGTTCCCCCAGATTGCGTCTTATGAAAACCAAAACCGGCCATTGGTTTTGAAGGGCCGCCAAACGGCAAGCCATGTTGTGAGGTCTGCATAAATCGCTGCATTTCTGAGACACTACAGTAGAACGGTGGGTGGCGGGCTTGGCCTTCCGGATGGTCTGCCTGGGTTTGTTATCGGCGGTCATATCAGGTCCGATGGGAAACCGCCCATGTGGCCCCGTTGGTTTGCCGACCTAATACTGTGAACCGGGCGGCCCGGCCTGTTGTGCGCGCCGCCGCCGAAGCTCGAACGGAGCAATGATCGGATGGATTACCTCGTCACAGGCGGAGCCGGCTTTATCGGCTCTCATCTCGTCGAACGGCTCGTCACGCTCGGGTCATCGGTCCGGGTTGTGGATGATTTCAGCACGGGCAAGCGCGCAAACATCGCGCCATGGCTTGACAAGATCGAGTTGATCGAAGGCGGGATTACCGATCCTGCCGTGTGTACTCGGGCATGTGAAGGCGTGGGCGTGGTGCTGCACGAAGCGGCGTTGCCGTCTGTGCCCAAGTCTATTGAGGATCCTGTTTCGAGCCATCGGGTGAACATCGATGGGACTTTCAACCTGCTCGTCGCGGCCCGCGACCAGGGCGTGAACCGGTTTGTCTATGCGGCCAGCAGTTCGGCGTATGGTGAATCGCCGACGCTACCGAAGATAGAAACGATGGGGACCGAGCCGCTGAGCCCCTACGCCGTGCAGAAGCTCACGGGCGAGTACTATTGCAGTGTTTTCGCGAAGTGCTTCGGCCTTCAGACATTGTCGATCAGATATTTCAATGTGTTCGGTCCGCGGCAGGATCCGGCGAGCCAGTATGCCGCGGCGATCCCGGCGTTCGTCGCGGCGATCCTTCAGGATCAGCCGCCGACGATCTACGGCGACGGCGAGCAGACTCGTGATTTCACGTACATTGAAAACGTGATCGAGGCAAACCTGTTGGCGGCGAAAGCGCTGGAGACGCACGGTGAAGTCGTCAACGTGGCGTGCGGTGAGCATGTGACCGTCAACGCGATCATCAAGGAAATCAATGCCCTGCTGGGCAAGGATGTCCGGCCCACGTACGTCGCGGAGCGGCCTGGCGACATCAAGCATTCATGGGCCGATATCACGTTGGCCGAGAAGCTTATCGGATTCAAGCCCGTCGTGGGCTTTGCCGATGGGCTTCGGCGAGCGATCGATTGGTATCGCCGGAACCTCCTTGCATAGAAGGCGTGGGAATCATCAGATGAAAACCGTTGTGCGTCCCACAGATGCAGATCGACACCACAGGCCCGCGCACCAGACGGGGGCCGGCTCGGTTCAGGCGCAGGCGAGCATGTACAACGTGCGTACGTACACGGTGGTGCCGGCGCTGCCCGAGCCGTTGTCCCGTCTGCACGAGCTGGCGTACAACTTCTGGTGGAGCTGGAATCGCGACGCGATGGAGCTGTTTCGTCGTCTCGATCCGGATTTATGGGGCGATGTCATTCAGAACCCGGTTCAGTTCCTCGCCCACATCGCGCAGAGACGGCTGGATCAGGCGGTGTCGGACAAGGCCTACATCGCGCACATGGACAGCGTCCTCGAGGACTTCGACAACTACATGACGCGCGAGACGTGGTTCGCGAAGCAGCATCCGGAGTTTGGCGATGCCCGGATCGCCTATTTCTCCATGGAGTTCGGCATTCACGAGTCGTTGCCGGTGTACTCGGGTGGGCTCGGGATTCTCTCGGGCGATCATCTCAAGAGCGCCAGCGACCTGGGTCTGCCGCTGATCGGCGTCGGTTTGATGTATCGACAGGGCTACTTCGAGCAACGGTTGACGACGGACGGCTGGCAATTGGAGGAATATCCCGTCATTGACTTCTATCAGGCGCCTTGCATGTTGGTCAAGGACGACGAAGGCCAGCCTGTGACGGTTAATCTGACCATGGGGCATCGGCAGGTCGACGTTCGCGTTTGGAAGGTACGGGTTGGTCGCGTTCCGCTATACCTGCTCGACACGGATCTGCCGCAGAACCACGCGGAAGATCAGGCCATCACGCTGCGGCTTTACGGGGGCGACGAGAAGTTGCGGATTCGCCAGGAGACGCTGTTGGGCATCGGCGGCATGCGCGTGCTGAATGGGCTCGGCTTGCCGCCGGACGTCTGCCATATGAACGAGGGACATGCCGCGTTTCTTACGATCGAGCGAATCCGCCGACGGATGGAGGAGGACGGGCTGGACTTCGGCGAGGCCCGGGAGGCGGTCGCGCCGAGTCACGTTTTCACGACGCACACGCCGGTCCCGGCCGGCATCGATCATTTCGAGACCGAGTTGTTGGAGGAATACATCGGGCCGTATCTGCCGTCGATCGGGCTGAGCCTGGATGACTTCGTTGCACTGGGCAAGGTGGACGCGTCGGATCCGGACGAGTTGTTCTGCATGGCGGTTTTGGCCTTGCGTATCGCCGGCGCCGCCAACGGGGTCAGCGCGCTGCACGGGCATATCTCGCGTGAGCTGTGGCACACGGTTTGGCCGGGCGCCCCGCGCGACGAGGTGCCGATCATGTCCATCACCAACGGGATCCACATCAACACGTGGATTTCGCCGGAGATGTCGGACTTGCTCGACCGCTACCTCGCGCCGCATTGGTCGGACAATCCGGTGGATCAGGATATTTGGCGGCGAGTGGACGAAATCCCAGATCTCGAGTTGTGGCGCACGCATGAACGACGCCGGGTCGCGTTGGTTTCGTTCGCGCGTCGGCAAATCAAGGAGCAGCTTCGTCGGCGCGGGGCGCCTGCCGCGGAAGTCAAGTCCGCCGACGAGATACTGGATCCGGAGGCCTTGACGATCGGCTTTGCTCGGCGATTCGCCCCGTACAAGCGCGGTGGATTGATCTTCCGGGATGTCGAGCGGCTACTGAAGATGCTGACCGACCATGATCGTCCGGTGCAGTTGATTTTTGCCGGCAAGGCCCATCCTCGCGACGACGTCGGCAAGGATATCATCCGCCAGATTACGCTGTACGCGAAAAAGCCGGAGTTTCGCCGGCGCATCATGTTCATCGAAAACTACAACATCAGTGTCGCGCGGATGCTGGTGCAGGGCGTGGACGTGTGGCTCAACAACCCGATCAAGCCCCGTGAGGCATCGGGCACGAGCGGCATGAAGGTCGCTCCCAACGGCGGGCTGAACTTTTCCGTACTGGACGGCTGGTGGCCGGAGGCCTTTGACGGCGACAACGGCTGGGCCATCGCCGACGGGCACATCCATGAGGATGACAGCTACCGGGACCACCTGGAGAGCGAGGCGATCTACGAACTGCTCGAGAAGGAAATCGTGCCGACTTTCTATGACCGCGGGGCGGACGACGTGCCGCGCGATTGGGTCGCGCGCATGAAAGCCTCGATGCGGACGCTTTGTCCGATGTTCAACACGCATCGGATGTTGCAGGAGTATTCCGACAGCCTGTACGTGCCCGCGGCAGAGCGCTGGCGGCACCTTTCGAAGGACGGTTTCGCCGCTGCCAAGGCGTTGTCACAGTGGAAGCGTTCCGTGGGCAGGCATTGGGGTGGTGTGGCGGTGGAACAGGTCGATGCCGATGGTTCCGCGGAGCAGCCGGTCGGCTCGCGGATCGGTATTCGGGCCAAGGTTCGGCTCGGGAAGACCAAGCCCTCGGACGTGTCCGTGGAACTGTACTACGGCCGTATCGATGCTCGCGGTCAACTGATCGAGACGAACACGCAAGCCATGGAGTGCCGCGAGGACCTCGGCGAAGGCATGTATTGGTTCGGCGGGGAGATTCCCTGCGTCCGTAGCGGACAACACGGCTATGCCGTCCGCGTCATGCCGCATCATGCTGACCTGAGTCATCGCTATGACACAGGGCTGATTGTTTGGGGGTGACGCGGGCCGCGTCTTGCTATCAGACATTGGCGGTTCGTGGATTGCTTGAGCCGAAATCACCAGGCAGAACGCATCTAACGCAGAACGCATCTAACAGTGCAGCGTGAAGGTCTTCCGTCGCCCCCTTCGGGGGCTCGTGATTGCGGTGCAAGCTGTCCCAGGGCTCGCTGCGCTTCGCCCTGGGCTTTATTCCGTCGCCGCTCCGCGGCTAATTAGGATGCCGGCTATCGTAGTTGGCTGTCGGAGCTGGCTGCCGGATATGTTTTGGCCTCGCGACAAAATCGAGGGTCTCGGTGGCTTGACATGTTCCGGGATTCTATATACATTTCGGGGTTCGGTGCGAACGGCCCGATAGCCGCGGCGATTGTTGTGATATCGGGGCTGTAGCTCAATTGGTTCAGAGCGCCGGCCTGTCACGCCGGAGGTTGCGAGTTCGAGTCTCGTCAGCCTCGTTTGCCCACCAGCCCCTCGTCTCGTCGGCGGGGGGCTGTTTTTTTCTGCGGCGGCGAGATTTCCTGGAGCGTCTTCGCTTCTGGTGTGACGATTCACATTTTTAATGTGTGCCCCATCCTTTGCGAAGCAAAGGGTGGGAATCCCAGCAGGAGGACCGGCTCGGGGACGAGCCGGCTCGCTTGGTTGGCCCAGTATGCAAGGTGACGACATGAACGTCTGGCCGGGAAAACCCTATCCGCTTGGTGCGACGTGGGATGGGGCGGGCGTCAACTTCGCTCTGTTCTCGGAGAACGCGTCCGCTGTGGACTTGTGCCTGTTTGATGTGGCCAGCCTGGACCGCGAAGTCGCCAGAATTCGGCTCGAGGAACATACGGACCAGGTATGGCACGCCTACTTGCCGCAGGTTCGACCGGGGCAGCTTTACGGCTATCGCGCCTACGGCCCCTACGACCTGCGGGAGGGGCATCGGTTCAACCCGGCGAAACTCCTGTTGGATCCCTATGCCAGGGCCATCGCCGGGAGCATCGGATCGAGTGACACTCTGTTTGGCCATGCCGTCGGACATCCGGATGCGGACCTCGTCCCGGACGAGCAAGACAGTTGCGCCGAGATTCCCAAGTGCGTCGTCATCGACCAGGCGTTCAGTTGGGGCGATGACACGCCGCTGCGAACACCATGGCACAAGACGCTGATCTACGAGTTGCACGTCAAGGGTTTCACTGCGCGCCATCCTGATGTGCCCATGGAGCACCGAGGGACGTATTCGGGCTTGGCTTCGCCAGCAGTGCTCCAGTATCTGCGCTCACTGGGGATAACCGCAGTGGAGCTGATGCCCGTACACCAGGGATTGACCGAACGCCGCCTCGTGGAGCAGGGGCTGACAAACTACTGGGGGTACAATTCCATCGGCTACTTCGCGCCGGATGCACGGTTTTCCAGCCGCGGGCTGTTGGGGCAGCAGGTGGCGGAGTTCAAGAGCATGGTGCGGTCGCTCCACCGGGAAGGGATCGAGGTCATTCTGGATGTGGTCTACAACCACACGGGTGAATGGAACCATCTGGGGCCGACGATCTGCTTCCGGGGCATCGACAATGCCGCCTACTACCGGCTGGAGGAACAGGACCGCCGCCGCTATGTGGACTACACGGGATGCGGCAATACGTTGAACGTGATGCACCCGCGCGTGCTCCAGCTCATCATGGATAGCCTGCGTTATTGGGTGCTGGAAATGCACGTGGACGGATTCCGTTTTGACCTGACTTCGGCGTTGGCCCGGGAGTCTCATGAGGTGGACCGATTCGGGGCCTTCCTCGACATCATCCACCAGGATCCGGTGCTGTCGCAGGTGAAGCTGATCGCCGAGCCCTGGGACCTGGGTGAAGGTGGATATCAGGTGGGTAACTTCCCGGTTTTATGGGCCGAGTGGAACGGGAAGTACCGTGACACGCTTCGTCGGTATTGGCGCGGGGACGGCGGGCAGGTCGCGGACCTGGCCTACCGACTGACCGGCAGCAGCGACCTGTACGAGGAGACCGGTCGGCGGCCCTATGCGAGCATCAACTTCGTGACCGCACACGACGGGTTTGCCCTCCGTGATTTGGTCAGTTACGGCGAGAAACACAATCAGGCGAACCTGGAGGAGAACCGTGACGGGCTCGACGAGAACCTGAGCTGGAACTGCGGTGTGGAAGGTCCGACCGACGACCCGGCGATCCTGGCGCTGCGGGCACGCCAGGTTCGCAACTTCCTTGCCAGCATGATCGTGTCGCACGGTGTTCCCATGCTGGTCGCCGGGGACGAACTCGGCCGCACCCAGCGGGGCAATAACAACGCATACTGTCAGGATAACGAGATTTCCTGGGTGAACTGGAAGCTCGATCAGTCCGCGAAGGACCTCCTGGACTTCACCCGTTACCTGATTGAACTGTTTCACCGGCACGCGGTCTTGAGGCGCCAAAGGTTCTTCCTGGGTCGAAAGGTCCAGGGTTCCAGGACAAAGGATATTACCTGGATCAGGCCCGACTCGAAGGAGATGGGCGACGATGACTGGGCCGACCCGCGGACGCGCTGCCTGGGAGCCCAACTGGCAGGCGATGCCATCGAGAGCGTCGACGATCGCGGCAATCGGCTCAAGGATGATACGCTGTTGATCCTCTTGAACGCCGGTTCCGAGTCGGTGGACTTCGTGCTGCCGACTCACCAACCCGAGTCACGGTGGGAGTTGATCCTCGATACCCGCGAGGCAAAGGGCCAGCCCCATTTGCCGGGCGTGCCGGGCGGCAAGTCTTTTGAGCTCGCGGCCCACTCGTTTTCACTCCTTCGCCTTGATGTGTCCTGAGGGGGGGGATGGGATTGGTTGGTTCTGTGGTTGGGGTAAAACCCCCGGCTTCCGCCGGGGGCTGGTGGGGGTGGTTACGCGTGCGTGCGGCAACACTGGCGGACAAGCCGCCAGTGGCACCCTTGGAATTCACGGTTTCGTGTTTTACGGCCGACAGGGGCGTCGGCCGCTACGCCATCTCTTAAACTGTTCTAGCGGCTGCCTCAAGAACCTATCCCGGCAGGTCTCCAGCCCAGACGACTCACCCGCGTTTCCGCCGGTTTGACGGCGGCACCACACGTTCAAGGATAGGTGCCTGGGCGAATACCGCCGCTCGTTGACCACCGGTCTGCTCCCCATTACGGTTGGCCCCCGGGGTATACACAGGAGGCTTGGCCTTGTGGTCCATCCTGAACGGAACCATTGTCAACGGTTGCACGGTGGCCGTGGGCAGCTTTATTGGCCTGACGGTGTCGGGGAAGTTCCCTGATCGTTTTCAGAGGATCATCCTGGACGGATTGGGCCTGGTGACCATCGTGCTTGGCGTGGATGCCTCCGTCATCGTGATGACCAAGACCGTGGAACGCTACGGATCGGGGATACCGACCTATGGCGCCCGTCTGGCTATGGTCGTTGTCGGGGCACTGCTGATCGGCGCCATCCTGGGAACCGCCCTCCGTCTTCACAAACGTGTCGAGGATCTGGGCACACTCATCCACAACAGGCTTGGAGACAGATCGGGTGACCCACAAGCGATCAGCTCACGCTCCTTCGCTCAAGGCTTTCTGTCGGCCAGTGTCATCTTCTGCGTTGGCCCCTTGACGCTCCTCGGCTGTCTGAACAACGGCACTCACGCCGATCCAAGCTACCTGTACATCAAAGCGTTCTTGGATGGATTCTGTTCCATGGCCCTTGCTGCATCTCTCGGTGTGGGCGTGGCCTTCAGTGTGGTCACGGTTCTCGTGTTTCAGGGCGCCTTGTCGATTTTGGCGTTCTACCTCGCCGGCAGTATCCCCGACCTATCGATTCAATTGATGAACATCGTCGGGGGCCTGATCCTGCTTGCGACGGCCTTCATGCTGCTGGAGATCAAAAAAATCCCCGTGGCCAATCTGCTCCCGGGCATCTTCCTGCCCCCGCTTGCCGTATGGCTGGTCGAACAATTCTCGCCCGGCTGCCTGATCACAGGTCCTTGAATCGATCCCCAGGGATATCTGAATGATGCTCAGATGTGTGATCTGAACGTCGTCCGAGTTCTGCGTGTCATCCCTGCCCGCCACGTCGTCGCGAGACGAACTCTCTTGTTGCAGCAAATCCAGGTCTCCGCCGGCACATGCACATCCAATTGCCAGTCCGACAGATCACCCACCCCCACAGGGCAATCGCAAGAATGGCCAGGCGGTGGTCTTTGCAGCGGTTTGTGCGCTCGTGTAGCGGCCGACCCCCGTGTCGGCCGTAGAACACCAACGGTTTCCGACGGCCGACACGGGGGTCGGCCGCTACATCCGCCATTCTTGCGATTGCCCTGCCCCCCCACACCGCCCAACGTCCAATCCGACACTGCCGTATCCGGACCGGCGCCGAAGCGCTGCTTCAAGCGGCGGCACAAGGCGGGGTCTCCATGCAACCCGTCAAAATAACCTTGACGGAACGCTACGGGCTTCCCGACTCGAGCAATTCAGTCACGAACAGCGAGACGTCATTCGCGTCGAAGGTCTCATTCTCGTCGATGTCCGCGCAAACACAGCCGGGAGCTTGGGGATCATCGCCGAGATAGCATCCGACGAACTCGTTGATGTCTTCTCCGTTTACGAGGGTGTTGCCGTCGAGGTCGCCCATGATGGTGCAGTTGACCGGGCCGCATACAACGTCCGCGATGTAGAAGGCATCGAGTCCGGCTTCGTCGATCGAGTTGTTAGGTACGTCCGCGGCGCCGAAGCGGACCTTGACTTGCGCGGTCGGCTCGATGAAGTCGCTGATTCGAATCGTTTGCTCGACCCAGCCCAGCACCGGGTCCCCTTCGGCGTATACCACACGCTCGATCAAGGTCCAGGAGTCGCCGCCGTCATTGGAGATTTCGACATCCAGCGGGTCTCCATCGTAATCGTCGTTTTGCCACCAGCGGGCGTAACTGAGAATGGGGTCCGTCGTGGCGATCAAGTTGAGGGTCGGCGAGATGAGCCACGTGGGGCCGCCGTCCACGTCTGAATTTCCGATTTCGTTGTCGGTCATGAAGCACTGACCGGAGCCGTCGAAATCTGCGGGCGGATCCCCTCGCTCGCCATCCCCGGCCGGGATTCCGCGTTCCCAGGCGCCGTCGTCCAGGCCGATGTTTTCGACAGTCCATCCCTGATCGGTCTCGAAATCGTCATCCAGAATGACCACTGTGACGCCTACGTCGGCGATGAACACGTCTTGCGGCGCGTCGAGCGGCTCGAGCACTATGCCGCTATCGCTGCCTTCCGCACTGACGTAGAACTCCGGCGTGTCGCCACATGCCGGCGCGGGTAGCGTCGCACGATAAAGGTCGTCGCCCAACGGGGCGAGCAGCGATGTTTCGAACGCGCCCTCGTCGTAACGATAGTGCAACGTACCCGAATCCGCCGTGTACACCTCGTCTCCGGGGAAGATCCTGACGATGAACTCCGCCGGTTCGTCCGGCGAGAGAAGCTCCGGAAGGCCATCCGGGAAGCTGATGGTCAGGGGACCCGCGCTGGCGTTCGGGAAGGGCAGGCTCGGATCGCCCATCAGGTTGTACATTTCGAAATAGCGTCGCGTGGTGGAGCCGGAGCCCATCTGCGCGAGGTATCTCATGCGTGTGTCGTTCCAGACGGGGGCGACTTCGGACGGGACGTCGTCCTCTTCGTCGTAGATCGAGTCAAAGAGCCGCTTCTCGAGGACGTCATCCTCGGTCCAGTAGCTGTTGACGGAGGAGCCGTAGATCGCCAGGGCGCCCTTGTCCGGTGCGCGAATCCATGTTTCGGTGAAACACTCGTCCGCCGTGTAGGTCCCGGTAATGCACGAGAAACTGCACACGAAGGGATACAAGTTTTCGTTGGTCAGGTTGTTTACGTCGCTCTGTGAGAACGGCGGGCCGTCGCCCCATGAATACGTCCCTCCGTGGACTCTGTTGATGCCGAAGAAGCGCCCATAGTTGAACGCATCGCGGACCTGCTGGGTGGTGGCACTGTAGGTGTGGCAATACAACTTGTCGGACACGATGTCGTTGGGTTCCATGTAGTTTTGGATCACCCAGTTGTGCGTGCCTTCGCTGACGGTGTAGTTGTCCTCGGAGGCCATGAAGACCGCCCGCAAGACGTAGTCCGGATCTGCCAGGGGACCGTTTTCCCAATAGAGGGTCTTGTCGACGATCGCCTGAAGTTGAGCTGCGGAGCGGACGGGGAATCGCCCGATCGCGATGTCCGGGTACCAGTCGTCACCACCGTCCATGCAGGCGTAGGGAAGGTCGGTGGCCGGCGAGCCGGCGCCGCCGCCGGTCCAATTCGGGATCGTGTTCGTATCGCCGACCAGCAGGATATAGTCGGGTGAATCAGGTCCGCCCCAGAGGCCCTCGATGTAGTTCTTGATCACAGTTGTACTGGACGAGGACGGCACCCAGGTGTTCACGGTGAAGCCCTGGGCGGCCTTGGCATTGGCGAACGTCGCGATGGCTGACTCGTAGTCACTGGCCACGATGATGAGATAGTTGCCTGAGCCACGCGAGTCCCGTGGGCCGGCGGGCAAAATGTCTGGATTGAGCACAATCCCCCCCAAGCCGGACAGCGAAGGCGGGCTACCGGTGGGCGCGGATGCGCCTTCGAAGCGGATGTCCACTGATATTTCTGGCCAGAAAGTGATCGTCTGTGCCTGCGCGTGATAGGCGACCGGATAGATGGTGAGAAGGAACAGTCGTTGCCCCCGGACTATGCCAAGTTCCTCGATGGCGGCTCGTTCCGCGGGAAGGGCCATCCCGGCGATGTATGCGGCTTCGTCGAATTGGAAGACTGCGTTTTCTATCGCCCCGGGGAGCTTGGGGATCGGCTGTTGCACCGGGGTTGGTCGCGCCGGTAAGCCCGTCAGGCTGGAATCGAACGTCACACCCGATCCGGGTTCTACGGTGAACGTGACCGATGCGCCGGCCGGCGCCACGAAGAACTTGCGTACGACCGGCAATTGTGGGGCGCCGATCTCACCTGACGTCGGCGCGTCGGGCCAGCCGAGTTCCACAAACTCGCCGCCTTTGGTGTGACGGGCTGTGACGGCCAATCCAGGCACGTCCACCCGTACCAGGAGTTCCACGTCTGTCGATCGGATCACCGATGTTGTAGGAGCGGCGGGAGTCACTCCATCCTGAATCGTCAGGGCTCCGTCGGACAGCCGCGAAATCCAGGATTCCTCGGCGATGGCGACCGTGGCCATCAGCAACGCTGCGCATAGCTGGCATCCTACAAAGAGGGTGCGTTTCGGTGACGTCATGGTGATCTCCTTCCGGTTGGCTCGCCAGGGATCATGTTGTCGGCTGAAATGGTAGTCGCGCGAGGAGGCCGTGCTTGCGGGCTTCGCAGCACATCAGCCCGTGGCGAAAGTGCCGAGAAGGCTGATCCGTTTGTCCTTGCGCTGTCGGAAACACAGTTGTAAAGAGCCGTCACGGACTTCTGCCGCGGGCTGTTATGGAACCCATCCGTCTGGAGCCACGCGGGCACACCGAGCCCGACGGATGCTCCAGGACAGGTATCATGGTTGTGTCGTTGGCCGCTCGTGAAAGGGACATCGCGAATGGCGTGGCCATCTGTCGCGAGCCCCGGGAAAAAGCGCGTCCCCATGGCGTTCCTTCATGTCTCTCGGACGCTGTGTATTGGCTCCACCAATAGCTAGGTTAACACATATCATGGCTCTGCGTCAAGCGTGCCTGCTGGTTC
>JAUVGW010000135.1 GCA_030593565.1 Phycisphaerae bacterium
GGTGATGGCTCCCGCGCCGTCGAAGATGTCGTAAAACGTGATGTCCTTCGCCGGTCGCTCCAGGTAATAGCCTCCTCGCGGCCCCCTGTCGGAGTGGAGGATTTCGGCCGCCGCGAGGTACGTCAGAATCTTCGCCGCGTAAGGTGGGGGCAGTTTGTACTTGGCGGCGATGTCGCGCGCCCGAACCTTCGGCGGGTGCTCAACGCCACGCTGCTGATCAGCGATTTCGTACATGGCGAGCAGAGCGTAGGTGGCTGTCCGTTTTTGCAGCATGGCAATGGTCCCTGTTTCTATGGCCTGAACCCGCGCCTGCTCGGCGCAGGTGTTCCTGTTGCCCGGCATTTCCCGTTCACCGGATCTTTGGCTGACATCCTAGCAAAGAGAGACGTTCTCCGCCATCCACGTCTCACGAACGCGGCCCTGAAACTCGCCTTTCAAACAGGCGGAGCGCTGAGCAACATTAACTCACGGACGCGATCCAGTCACGTGCGAACAAAGGGCACAGCCATCCAAAGAGTTTGCGCCGGTTTGCGGCAGTTCGCGTTTTTCTTGCTGCAAACGGAGAGCCAAAACAGGTGCGGCGACATGAACAGGTCCGAGCCCCAAAAAAAATCCGGAAAAAAACCGGGTTATTTCATGTTCGCCACTGAAATCCCGAAGCCCCGTAGGGCGCGTCTCGACGCGCCATCTCCTGCTGTCACGCCGAGGTCGTGCGCGTGGGCCCGTGTGAGTCCCTTCGCCGTACGACTGGCGGCCAAACATGCGATGGCTCGTACCATCGCTCGAATGCCTCGCGGAACTCCGCGATTGTTCGGACGGACGCGAAGGCTTCGCGGACTAGTCGCGGCTTCGGATGGAGGGTGCAGTATTTCACGGCGAACTTCGACAGGAGACGGCGTGGTAACGGTTCGCCGTAGTACCGGATCATCTCGTCATAGTGCCGCGCTATCGTTCGACGCTGCTCGGCGACCAACGGTGGGGGTGGCAGCTCGCGGCCGTCCGCCAGTGCGCGGCAATCGCCAAAAATCCACGGGTTTCCGATCGCCCCTCGCGCGATCGCCGCCATGTCCACGCCCGTCTCGCGCAGCATGGCGATGCAGGCCTCCGCCGTGAACAGATCGCCGCTACCAATGACGACGGTGGCTCCGACGTGTTGTTTTACCCGTTTCAGAAAGGCCCAGTCGGACGTGCCCGCGTAGCGTTGGCGGACCGTTCGCGGGTGAACCGTTATTGCCGAGATCCCGGCCGCCAGTGCCCCGTCGAGGATGGTGAAGAATGCTCGTTCGCTATCCGCCGAGTCATCGATGCCGCGACGCAGCTTGATTGTGACGGGCTGGAGCCCCGCCACCGCATCGACCGTACGTCGCACGCAGGCCAGTGCCGTCTGGGGCCATGCCAACAGATGCCCGCCACAATGACGACGCATCGCCTTGGCCGCCGGACAGCCGAAGTTGAGATCGATGACGTCATACCCGGCCTCGGCCAGCGTTCTCGCGGCGGGCCCGACCTCCTCGTCTCGGGTTCCCATCAACTGTGCCCCAACCGGGTGGTCCTCCGGCTCCAGGCGTAACAGGCGATCCCGCCACTGGCCCGCGTGCAGGACGGACTGGGCCGGGACAACGCCCGTCATCGAAAACGCCGCGCCGTGCATCCGCGCGACGCGCCGCATGGGGACGTCGCTGTATCCCGCTATTGCCGCCAGCGTAAACGGGTGCTCGATCTCGATGTTGCCGATCGCCAACACGCACGCAATCTCCGGCGTCGCCTTACGAGGAGCCGTGTCCTTTTGAGCCCCCGGGCGAAGGTGGTTCGGATAGGCTCACTGCCACCGACTCTATGAACACGTTTTTGTCGATCTCGTTTTCCCCATGCCGGCAGACGCCGTCGTTTGTGAATGTCAGCATGAGCCGAACAACCTTATCCGATGGCAACTCGAAGGCCAATTCGTAATGGCTGACGCTGTTCGGCGCGACCGCGATGTGTTCGGATGTGACGCCCGCAACCTCTGCGAGCAGAACAGGCGGATCGTCGCGGCAACCCTCTCCTTTGGCCTTGACGATGAATCGATACCGCCCGGCCGCCAGGTGCAGCGGGCGGCTTCGCGCGGAGCAGTCCCGCCATGCGAGTGTCAGCGAGCGGGCGTCCGCCAGCATCCGAGGATGGCTCGTATCGAAGTTGCGCAGATTCAGCAAATGGACCTTGCCGGGAATCAGGGAATCCGTCATATCGAGAACGCCGGTCTCTCGAAAGACGCCGGCTGCCGACGGATCGGACGTCAGCGAGACATTGTCGAACCAACTTTGACCGCTGCCATTCTGTTCCAACACGATCTTGAATCGCTTGTACCCCGTCGCGTCGAACCAGATCTCGACGGGCGCCCAATCGTTGGTGCCCCGTATCTCGGGCGAGTAGGCCGTGATGGGATCAGGTTCGCCGTACAGCCACGTCTCCGGACCATTGTAGCAAACAATGCCGATCCGCGTGCTGCCGACGACGTTCCGTGTTCGGACCATCGCGGCGACGCGATATCCTCCGTTGAGCGTTCGATGATCGAAGTAATCCACCCCCACCGCCCGTGTGTACCACGCCGTTCGCCCCGCGGCATCGCCCCGGATCGTCACGGATCGTTTGTCGTCGTAACCCACTTGGTCGTCGAGAAGACACCGCGCCGAATGCGGCTCCCACGTCCATTCGTCGGAGCTGTCCAGCAGCTTTTTGAATGTGTTGACTTGGCCGCGTGTGAAGATCGGCACCTTGTACTCGATATCGCCTTGGAACGGGATCGGCTGGGCACGAGCCGACAATGCCCGGCCTTTTGCCACGGGCAACCCCTCGAATTCCACCTCATAAACCAACCGTGCCGCACCGGGTCGTACTTTCATTGTTAGGTGCGGGTCCCACGTCCACCAGCATACCCCAACCTTGCCGGGCGAAGACAGTTCCTTGATCCGCACCAGGATGCCGGATTCCACCGAGTCGATCAGGCCGATGAACCCACCCTCGGACATCGTACGTACGAGCGTCTGATAGGCGGCCTTCCGCAAGGATGGAAAGACGTGCAACTTCGGCGCCGAGTGCAGTGAGCCGTCGGCCTCGCCGAACAGGAAGTCCTCGTACAATTCACGATCGTGACCGTCCCGCACCGGCCAAAAGATCCCCTCGATCCAAATGTCGAGGTACTCGATCTTTCCGCGGCCAAGCAGCTTGTCGAAATCGGCACAATCCCCAATGACAAGTTCCGACCGAATCGTGTATCGCAGGGGCCTGTTCGTATCGGCGGCCTGCCCCGTCACGGTGGTGGCGAACCGCACGCCTGGCCAATCCGGTTTGCTGCCGACGACCTTGGCCGCAAAGCCGTGGGCGTTGGCCTTCACGGAGACATCCCCAACCTTGACCGCAGGAAAGCGAACGGGGCTCCAGCCCAGATTGACGGGATGACGTCGTGTTCCGAGCCAGTGATCGTCGCTGGGCGTGAAACGAAACCGGGCGAGATACCCGTCTTTCAGAATGAAGACGGGCTTGCCATTGAAGTGGACCTCGTGGTTGAAACGGTCGGCGCTATGAACCTGACAGCCGGCGGCCCTGCCCTCCGCAGGCATCGAGCTTGAGACGAGCGGGCTTCCGTTTGCCGATTCCCGCCCAACAAGGGGTAGCACCCACAAATGGGAACCGAATCCGATCGTCAGGACCAGTAGACAGAAGGCAAGACGACCTCGCGTGCGCGGGAGCCACACGGCGCACATTGTCGCCACCAGCGTCAGTGTCGCCCAGCCGATCGTGAACGCCGCCTCGCAATCGCCTTGCAGCATCGCACACGCAACGGGCCCGAATCCCGCCAGGATGATCGCGACACCACCAGCCGCTCGCCTGTGGGGAGTCCTCCGCTTGGGGGCAGCAGGCGTTTCTCGCGATTCAGCAGCGCCCATTATCCACGACCCGTTCGCGTGACCATTTGCGAATCCTCCACGCCGGGCAGCCAATGTAGCTTCGTCCACCGGATATTCAAGCGTGTCCTCACCGACGGGGGTGGCACGGCAGGGCAATCGCAAGAATGGCGGATGTAGCGGCCGACCCCCGTGTCGGCCGTAGAACACCAACAGTTTCCGACGGCCGACACGGGGGTCGGCCGCTACACGAGCGCACAAACCGCTGCAAAAACCACCGCTCGGCCATTCTTGCGGTTGCCCTGGGTGGCACGGTCAAGCAAAGCTTGGCCGTGGTTGGTGCCCAGCGCGGCTTGGCTGTGCAACGGGTGCCACTGGCGGCTTGGCCGCCAGTGCCTCAATGGATAGCGCCCTACACGGACACTGGCAGGCAAGCTGCCAGTGGCACCACGCCACCGATTGTGTCGTGCACTCCGTCTAAACATCGGTGGGGGGGATTAGATCGTCACGGCGAAAACGTGTGCCGGCTTAACGCCGTATAGATCGGGCCTTGCGGGGTTAACGTTGATTGATAGAAGGTGACTCCCGAGACGGTCTGCGTTCCGCCCTTGAACGGCGGTTCTTCGTCAAGTACCGCGCGAATTAGCCCGCTGTGCTCGGGATACCTGTTGCGGGCGAGCGTCAGGTGAGGCGAGAACCGGCGCCGTTCCGGTGGGAAACCGAGCGAATCCAGGAGTTCCTCGCATCGGGCGTGGCATTCGGCAAGGTGACCGGCCGTATCTTGCAGGCCCACCCAAACCACCTTGACGGGGCCGTGTCGACCGAATGCCCCCAAACCCTCGACGGTGACGTCAAAAGCTCGGCACTCGCCGGCAAGCCGGTCGAGCGATTTTCCAATTGGGGCGACTTGCCCATTGCGAATTTCGCCCAGGAATTTGATCGTCAGGTGCATGTTTTCGGGATCGACCCACTTGATCTTCGGGCAAGATGTCTTGAGCCGTGTCTGAAGGTCGCCCAACCGGCGTTTGATTTCGTCGTCGAACTCGATGGCCACGAAAGTGCGCATCACCGTGCTCCATCAGCAAACCTGCCTCAATCGAATGCCACCATCGCCTTCAACTCGCCCAATCGCGCCTCAACCTGTTGCGCGTCGGCTGCCGCGAGCGAGTCCAGCGAAAACGCTTCGATCGTGATCGACGCGACGGCCGTGCCGCGTGCGATCGCGCCTTTTAGCGCGGCTCCATCCATTCGCCCGATCGCGGCCAGGTAGGCCATCATCCCACCGGCGAAGCTGTCACCGGCCCCCGTCGGGTCCTTGACATTCTCGGATGGATAGGCCGGCAAGACGAAAATGTCGTCCGGCGTCACGAGCATAGCCCCGTGCTCACCTTTCTTGATGACCGCGAATCGCGGGCCGAGCTTCAGAATCGCGCGGCCTGCCGTCACCAGGTTATTCTCGCCGGTCAACATTCGCGCCTCGCCGTCATTCAGCACTACGCCGTGCACGGCAGACAGCACCTTGAGTAGATCGTCGCGTGCGGTGTCGATCCATAGGTTCATCGTGTCGCACACGAGCAGCTTCGACCGCGAAAGCTGGCCGATGAACTCGAGCTGTATCGCCGGGTGCGTGTTCGCGAGGAACACGTAGTCCGAATCCCGAAGCGCCTCGGGAATCTTCGGGGCCGCCTCGCTGATGACGTTGAGGTCGGTGAAAAGCGTCTCGCGCTCATTGATGTCGTCGAGGTACTTGCCCCCCCAACGGAACGTCTTCGAGCCGGCGCGGATCTCGAGCCCTGTCGTGTCGATCGGCCGTCCCTCGAACAAGTCGAGAAACGCCTGCGGAAAGTCGTCACCGACCACGCCGACGAGCCGCACCGGGCTCAGCAGGCTTGCCGCGAACGCGAAGTACGCCGCCGATCCACCGAGTACGTCATCCGCCTTGCCATAGGGGCTCTCGACCGTGTCGATGCCGATCGTGCCGGTCACGAGTAAGGACATGCTGCTTCTCCGTTGGGTTTGCTCGGGTAGCCTCAAGCCGGGAATTGTGCGGCCGATGACTCGGTCGGTCAATTTCCAGGTGAGCCGGCTCCGCGCGGTGTGCGTGACGCTTGCGGCGGGCTACGGCACCCACAATGCCGGTGGTTTGTTCGGGTCACTCCAGAAGAAACGATAGGAGTCGTTCCCGAGATCCTCATCGAATTCCAGTTCCACGGCCAGCACTTCGCCGCGCGCCTGATCCACCTCGCGGATCACGGCTCGAAACGCCCCCGCCGTGTAGACATCTCCCACTTTCCTCGGCTGATCGCGACTTGTGCTCATCATGCCAAGGAAGCTACTGAAGAATGCGGCGTCTCGCGCCTCCAAACGAATCGTCCTCCCGTCGGGCAGTGCCGTCACCTTCGGTCGGGCGATGTCCGACAGGATAGACACCCTCACATCCTCACGCCCCAGAACGCGGCACAAACGGTCCTGCGCCATCAGCGCTTCGAAGCTCCTGGTCGTGTTCAGCATGAAGATCTGGTCTCCGCCCCGTACATCCCGCTCAAAGGCCGCAACCATGATCCGGAGGTGCCGCCGTGCCTCATATTCCATGAAGTGCATCACGCCCGTTGTCGCCAGCGCCGTCCCGCCTTGCAGAATGACGAACAAGACGAACGGCAGCCTGCGCAACCCGAGACGGCGTCCCGGTCGCGGGTGTACCAGCCATGTGGCGCCCAGAAACGCGAACCCAATGCTCGGCAAGGCCATCACGCGATCATCAGGGGGCGTGCACGCCAGCAGCGGGATGAACGGAAGCACCCACAGTGCCATCGCCAAGACACTGCGATCGCCCCGGTGACGACGCCAGTACATGACACCTACCGCAGCCAAGGCGGCCGCGCCCACCGCCGCGTACACCGGCAGCGCCCCGCTCCATTCAGGATGAAAACGGAACAGAAATGGATTCACGGGTATGAGCCATGTCGACAACAGCAGCACCGCACGGCCAGGCAGCGCCGCCAGATAATCCAGCGGCATATGAACCGGGTCCTGCATCAGCACCGCATTCGACCCGTACCCGCCGGATACATAACACCCGAACCACACGGCCCCCACGACGGCAAGTGCGCCGACCGACACGAACGTCCGACGCCAGCTTCCCGGCCTGCCGCCAATGGCCAGACCAAAGCACAGCGGCAGCACCGCCGCGGGAAGCACCACCTCCTTCGTGCATAGGCCGACGGCGTATAACGCGACGCCGACCAAGACTCGCCAG
This sequence comes from Phycisphaerae bacterium, assembly GCA_030593565.1. Classification (GTDB taxonomy): domain Bacteria; phylum Planctomycetota; class Phycisphaerae; order UBA1845; family UTPLA1; genus JAFGQA01. The sequence goes on from JAUVGW010000135.1 coordinate 7,141, forward strand.
ACGCCGCCGTCCCGAACGTAGTGGCCGACCGCCACCATCGCGCCGACCACGGCAACCAGCGCGAGCACGTCGCATTGAGCCGAGATGAACGTTACCGGTATCGCGTGACATGCCGCCACGGCGAACAGCAGGGCGGCCCAGCGCGCCCGTTGCTCCCCACCGCCCACCAGGCGAAATAGTGCTAGCAGAAGGCACACGCCGGCGGCGTACAACGCCAGCCCCACAAGCCGAAACCCCGGCGCCCAATCCCCAAACAACCGGTACTCGGCATACAGGAACCACTCGCTCGCCGGCCGACAATGGCGATAGCGCAGTTCTTCACCCACCCACCACCAGGAATACCGCCCAGCTTCGCGAGCCGTGACGTTCTCCTCGCCGCCGGGCACGAATTCGTAGATATCCAGCGACGCCCGCTGCCCGGCCGCATATTCCCGAAACAGCCGCAGGTTTCGCAAGTCATCCAGGATGAAATCCGCGAATAGCGTGGGGCTGTAGAACAGGAAGACAACCGCCACCAGTACGAGTCCGGGCCGCTTTACCCCCTCATACCAGGCAACCACGCGATGGCGAAGATGTGTCGTTGTGCCGCCGCCGTGCTCCGTGTCCGATTTCGTCTCTATGCTCATCCATTACCGCGACACGAGCCTCGATGCCGGTGATCTCCGATTCGGTGAGCGAGATCGGCGCGTGTGTGGCCGAATCGGGACCGGTCGTCAGATCGGCGGCCGAATCGCCAATGATACCAGGGGCAAAGCCGCCGGTGCGAGGCAATTCGTCCAGTCAGCATTCCGGAGCATTCCACCATTAGCAACCAGCCGCGAAACGCCTGGTGCTCCACTAACGCTCAGGTATTCAAATCAGGGTGGCATGGCCTAGCTGTCGCTTGACCATGCCACCCATCTGTTGAGTGGTAACACAACACTAACCTAGTGATTCACGCAGATTGCATCTTACGAAAACCAAAGCCCGCCGTTGGCTTTGAAGGGCCGCCAAACGGCAAGCCATGCTGTGACATCTGCATGAACCGCTACCATTCTGCAACACGACACTAGGACGCCAGGAAGGTCGCGATCGCAGCTACTTCCTCGGTCGTCCAGTCGGCCCCACCGGCGTGTATACCGCCGGCGTCGATCTTCGCCTGGATCTCCGCTGCAGTCGAACCGGTGATGTCCGTTCCGCTGGCACCATCCGCTCCGTGGCAGCCGGAGCAATTTTGGGCGGCGTACAGCGCAGCGCCATCCGGGGTATCGGTGCCGTCGGTGCCATCCGTCCCGTCGGTGCCGTCCGTTCCGTCAGTTCCGTCGGTGCCGTCCGTTCCGTCGGTGGCGTTGAAGCAGCCCGGCTGTGCACCCAGGATCTGGCACAGCGTGTCGCAGCCGAACTGCATCGGCAGCATCACGAGCCCGATGAGTATGCACATACTCAACAGTAACTTCCTAGTCATCTAATGGTACCTCCCATGTTTGGATTCTGAGATCCCCGACTTGCCGGACCGCGCCGTTGCGGCATTGCGCTCGAGGATCCACGACTACGTTTACCCATCGGCACGCCACGACCGTCGCGGTGCGCCATGATAGCTAACCTTGCCCTGACCGTCTCCCTTCTGTCAACATGGACATGTCAAGCGAGGAGCTTGTCAGACATCTCAACCTATCACCATCTTATCGTCGAGCGGCGTGACCGGTCAACAGACTCCAGAATCTTGAAAGAGTACATTTGCTGTCGCGTCGTCTTCCCGCATATTCACCGAAGCGGCGATGGTTCAGTGATGGGGCACCTCATTTTTTTGGCGGGTCGCGCGGCATCAACGTTCGGGTCAACATAAGGTTACGTGAAGGTGCCCGGCGGTGAGGCCTGTAGTTCAAGGACGAGACATGGGGTGTCGGCCTGTGCGCGTTTCTGTCCTAGTGCTTTTGCGTGATGCGTCATAGAATCAGATCGTGCGGAGGCCAATCCTAATGGCCTTTCAGGGGGATTCATTTGCCGCAAAAAGGAGCCGCGGCCATTTGGCAATCCGATCATGTCAGTGTCCTGCCCGGCGGCCGTGGGGTGATCACCTGGGTCGCGCTCGCCGCGTTTGGTTTTTTAATAGGCGGCGGCACTGGATGCGAGACTTCGACGCCATCGGAACGCCTTCGAGAACGGTTGCACCTTCCTTCACCCACGACATTCGCCACGGTGTCTCGCGACCAGCGGTTTTCTGCGAGCGGTCAGCGTGAAACACACGTCCTGACGCCCAGAACCCTGATCCTGATCGCCTTCAACCGCCAGCCGAAGATCAAATCGAGCTACCAACGGTTCAAGTCGGAGGAAGCCCGATACGATTTCTTCTACGCGTCGCACGATTCGTTGACACCGAAGTTCAGCCTGCCGAATACATGGAGCGAATCCGAGTCGCAACCGGACTCCCGCCTGGGGAACAGGAAGGAGGTCGACCGGAGCCGAGAACACACGCCAACCGTGTCCGTCGAGAAACTGTTTTTTGACACCACGGAGATGGAGGTTGGGGTCGGCTACGGCCTGATGGACGAGAATGCCGGCCAAGGTAATCAGCCGTTTGTGTCCGCGAGCTTGCGTTATCCGCTGTGGGCGTCGCGCGAACGCCTGGAGCGGACGAGCGAGGAGATCTTCCGCCGGAGCGAACTGAACGATGCGCAACTGGATTTCATCCAGACTGTGCGGGAGGAACTCCAGGAAGCGTTGGAGTATTACTACAGCGCGATCTTCAATACGAGACTTCGGGATGCCGCGCGAAGCCGTCGCGAGGATGTGGAAAGGCTTCTCCAACGGCTCGACGAGATTACCGACCGCGACGCATCGGCGGACCGGCGGCGGATCGAGGCCGAGGTCGCCACCGTGAAATCGGACGAGAGCAGCTTCAACAGTTTTGTCCAGGTTCAGACGTCAAGGTTGAAGTCGGCGTGTGGGCTGCCGTTTCACGCGCGAACGGAGTTGCAGGATGTGCTCTTCAATCCGTTCGAGGGCCTTTCGCACGAGGACTTGCTGTGGCTCGGCATCGAAACGGACCCCGAAATCGCCACGCTTCGCAATGCGATGAGCAACGCACAGGTCCAGCTCGACCTCGCGCGGCGCGGCAAGTGGGATGTAGCGTTGCTGGCGGACGGGAAGACGCATCTCGAAGGTCGTGGGATGCGGCAGGATCAATCGGATTGGACCGTATCCCTCGGCCTGGAGGTCAGCGCGGTCGATGCCCGCGTCACGAGCAGCCTGATTCGACAGGCACAGGCTGACATCGAGCGATTCGGCGAGGCGATCTCCGCGAGGGAAAACACGATCTACGTCAACACGCTCGAGCCGTTCATCCGCAATGCTCAGCTCACGGTGACGCGACAGGAATTGATCGACAATTTGTCCAAGTACCAGCAGGACTACGAAACAGGCGTCTCGGAATACCTGGCGGGCAACCTGAACATCGATGACCTGTTGAAACGCCGCGGAGACTTGTGGGAGCAACAGCGCACGATCACGAGGCAGGCCTTCTTCATGGGTGTGAATGTGGCGTTCCTCTGCGCGGAGACGGGCAAGTTTTTTGAATTGCTCAACGGCGGGGCGGATGCCGAGTCCACCGTAGGCGAACAGGGCCTGCCGCACGACGGCTAGGAAGTCTGCGTCATGGCGTAGTGCTCGCGGAGGCGCTGAGTGTCGAAGCAATCCGTAGCGTGGGCCATCGGGCTCACGTTCTGATGCTCGCCCCTCAACGGGAAACGGGATCAACAGATGGGCAGGATTGCCCATCCCAACTTCGCTGATGGCGGCGTTGTTGGCATTGCAGGCGTCTGGGGCGGTTTGCGGGTTGTCGGAGGGCCTTGGCGCGGGGGCCGGCGTCTGCGAAGATACGGCCTTCCATCGGGCTAGTGCGGAAGAGAGAGGGCGGCGGCGATCCGCGTATTCTAGGACATGGCATGCGCATGGCAGATACACCGAATCGAGTTTTATTGGCAAAGGTGGGACTGGACGGTCATGACCGTGGGGTGAAGGTCCTGGCCCGCAGCTTTCGTGATGCGGGCATGGAGGTGATCTACACGGGACTGTGGCAGACGCCGGCGGGGGCGGTCAAGGCCGCGATCGAGGAGGACGTGGACATCCTCGGCGTGAGCTTTCACAGTGCCGCCCACATGACACTCGTGCCGATCCTGACCAAGGAGCTAAAGGATCGCGGACGCGGCGACATGCCGGTCGTCATCGGGGGGATCATTCCGCACGAGGACGTACCGGTCATGGAGCAGGCCGGCGTCGCGGCCGTGTTCGAGCCGGAAAGCCCGATGGAGTCGATCATCACCAGGATCAACGAGTTGTCGGCCGAGTGCCGGCAGCGGCGCCGGGCGTCGTGGACCAATGGCGAACTGGACGCGTGGATCGAGGCGGTACCACAGGGAGATCGCGCGGCGCTGGGTCAGGTGCTGACGTGGGTCGAGAACAGTCCGAGTGTGGACGAGGTCGAGAAGCGGTTGCCTGCTGTGGATGACCACACGATCGTCGTGGGCGTGACGGGCTCACCGGGCGTGGGCAAAAGCACGCTGATCGGCCGGTTGATGAAGGAACTCTGCTCGCGCGACAAGCATGTGGCATCGATCGCGGTGGATCCGGCGAGCCCGTTGACAGGCGGGGCGCTGTTGGGTGATCGGGCGCGGATGACGTTGGCGGCCGGGCATCCGCAGGTGTTCCTGCGGTCGGCGGCAAGCCGCGGCCAGTTGGGCGGTGTGGCGCCGACGACGGGCCCGATGATCCACGCGATGAAACTGGCGAAGATCGACGTGTTGATCGTGGAGACGGTCGGCGCGGGGCAGAATGATGTGACCGTCCGGCAGTGGGCGTCGCCGCTGGTGCTGTTGTTGATGCCCGGCGCGGGCGACGGCTTGCAGTTGGAGAAGGCCGGCATTACGGAAGTGGCCGAGATGTTCGTAATCAACAAGGCTGATTTACCGGGCGCGGATCGGCTGGAAAAGCAGATACGTGAAACGCTGGGCAGTGATCGGCCGGTGGTCCGGACGGTGGCGTCACACGGCGAAGGGATCGGCGAACTGGCGGACGTGTTGCTGGGTGAGAAGGCCTAGCATCTCGACAACCGCGAGTGGACGAATTCGTGCGACGAGTCCGTGTGCCACTGCTTCAAGCAGTGTTCCAGCGGAACGACCGGGCATGCTGAATCGCACTGCTTGAATCAGTGGCACACCGCGGACAGGCTGTGGCAACGCGGCGACCACATGCTTCGGTGATTCGACAGCAGGCGTCGAACGAGCAGTCAGAAAACAGGGAAGGTGACCGATGAAAGTACTTGCGTTGGTGAAGAACGTGCCGGACTCGACGGCAACGATTAAGGTGAGCGACGACGGCAGCGGCATCGAGACCAAGGGCGTGAAGATGGTGATGAGCGCCTTCTGCGAGTTCTCGTTGGAGGCGGCGCTGCAATTCAAGGAGAAAAACCCCGGCGCGAGCGCGGAGATCACGGCGCTGACGGTGGGTCCGGCGGCGGACGTGAGCGTGTTGCGCATGGCATACGCGATGGGCGTGGACAAGGTGACACACCTGTGCGACGACCTGTTCAAGGATATCGACGAGCTGTCGACCGCGCGCGTGATAGCGGCGGGCATCAAGGATGCCGGATTCGATTTGATCTTCGCGGGCAAGGTGGGGATCGACTACGACAGCGGGCAGCTCGGGCCGGCATTGGCCCAGTGCCTCGATTGGCCGCATGTCGGCGCGGTGACGGCGATCGAGTGGGGGGCGGATTTCAAGTCGGCGACGGTGCGGCGTCGCATCGAGGGCGCCGAAGAAGTTGTGGAGATCCAACTGCCGTGCCTGTTGACGATCGAGAAGGGCCTGTGCGAACCGCGTTATCCGTCGCTGCCGGGCCTGATGAAGGCGAAGAAGAAGCCCGTGGACACCATGGATGCCGCGGCGCTCGGATTCAGCGCGGGCGATCTGTCACGTGAGGCCGCCGGCACGTATGTGAGCGAGTTTTCCCCGCCGCCGCCGCGTCCGCCGGGACGGATGATCGACGGCGAACCCGTGGAAGCCGCAAAGGAACTCGTCCGCATCTTGCGCGAGGAAGAAAAGGCGATCTGAATCGAATCGGCGCCGTTCCGTGGCGCCGTCCGCAGCGACGTCGCGATCAACTCCGTGTCGATCGCCATGTTGGTGATTGAATTAAGGAGTCAGGCTGCCTTATCTTGGCCGACCCCCGGACAGAACGATAGCTCCGACGATAAAGTAGCCTGCCCCCTTATTTTACCTGAAGGGTACCGTGTGGCCGACTTGCTGCGATTGGTGTCTTGTGGTGTCGGCTAACTGGGCGTTGCAGCGGTACGGCGCATCGCGCCGCCGCTGAACGACAACG
>JAUVGW010000158.1 GCA_030593565.1 Phycisphaerae bacterium
TTCGCGGGAGTTCTTTCCCGCGACCTGCCAAAACGGATTGGACGCAGGATAGGAATCCTACAAGAAGAGCGTGCGAGATGGGAATCTCGCACGAGCAGGTCCCTTGATCCCTCGGTCCCTTAATCCCTTTGCCCCCCGGCCAACGGTCGCGTCGTACTACTGGTCTCCCGTACTAACGGGCGTTTCCCGTCGTTTTGGATTGGTGGCGCGCCGGGGGGCCGTGCCTTTCTGCTGTTCCTCGTCGAGGACGTCGCGGAGCCACTCGTTGAGCTTCTGGTTGCGTTGGACGAGTTCTCCGAGGGAGCCTTTCTCTGTGGCGACGGTCGCTAGCGAGCCGGCTCGTCTCGAGCCGGTTTTCCTTTGGCTCGGGGCGTCTTTCTGTGCGGGGGCGGGTTGTGTTGTCGGGGCTTTTGCCTTCGCAGGGGTGGCTTTCTTGTGTGGTTTCGGCGCCATGGCGGACGCCGGCGGCGCCTTGTTCGGCGCTGTGGCTCTGGCGGCCTGCTGCTGCGGTTCGTGCTCCACGCCGAGGGCGTGACGCAGGTTCTCGATTTGGGTGGGGACGGTTCGGAATAGTTCGTCCGCCTGCCCGAGCCGGCTGCGGAGGTTCTCGATTCTGGCGTCCATTGAGCCGTAGAGCTGTCGGATGATACCGACGAGTTGTCCGACCCTCGTCGTGTGGTGCTTGAGCAGATCGAGTTTTTCGTCTGCCGTGGTGTTGGCGCCGTGGAGGTCCGACCGGTTGCGCTCGGCGTTCTGGTTGGCGACGGTGAGATCCTTGATGATGCCCGAGACCTTCTTGGAGACGGTGTCGAGGGACTTGGCATGCCGGCCGGCCTGGTCGATTATGTCCTTCGGCACCCTGAGCAGTTCCTGTGCGTGTTCGGACACCTGATCGGCACGATCGAGGACGGTCTGGGCGTGATCCTGGGTGGTTCGCTGGATGTCTTCGGCCTGCCTCCTGGCGTCGTCGTGGATGTTCCTTGCTTCGTCCCGGGCCTGTGCGGAATCCTGGCGTGCCTGAACCACTTCCTTCTGGGAAGCCTGGATCTGTTTGCGAATGCCCTCGCAATCGTTGAGGAGATCCGACCGGAGCGCCTGTGCATCCGTTCTGATGGTCTCGGCATTCGCCTCGGCCCGGCGGAGAAGCGCTTCTGCCTGTTCGCGGAAGCTCTCCGCTGTGGAGTGCGCCTGCATGAGGAGGTTGGCGGCTTGTTCGCCGATCTTGTCGGAGCCGGTCTGTGTTTGGGCGAGCAGTTCGTTTGCATGATCCCGAAGCGAGGATGCGCCTTGCTGGACCTGATCGAGGAGCTTCGTCGCGTTGTGCCGGATTTGTTCGGCGCCTTCCTCGACTTGCTGCCGGAGGGCCGTGAGCCTTCGGCAGTTGGCATCGGCGTCCTGCTGGGCGCCTTCGCGCAGGCCTTCGATCTGACTGACGACGATTGTGGCAGTTTGCCGTAGTTGCTCGATGGAATTGGCGGCGGACTGGCCGACTTCATCTCCGATGCCGACGAGATCCCGTTGGAACAACTGGGCGCGTTTGTTCATCTGGACAAGACCGGATCGGACATCGGCGAGCGAAGCCTTGCTCTGTTCGCGGATGGTAACGACGGCATCCTCGGCATTGGTGATGGCCGTTTCGGCCTGTTGCCTGGTGAGATTCATCCGGTCGGTGAGTTCAGTCGCGACGGCCTGTGACTCGTTGCGGATGCGCTCTGCGTTCTCGATGGCGCCGGCGAGGCAGGTTTCGAGTTCCTGCCCGATATTGGTGACGCCGATCTTGGCCGCTTGTCGGAACTCGTCGATCTTGTGGGACAGAGTCTCAGCGGTGTCGTCGGCCTGGTGCGTCATCTCCTCGACGCGGTCCTGGGTTTCCGTGAGGAGGTCACGGCACTTGTCGGTGAGTTCGGTCAATTCACCCTGAGCGCGGTGGGCTTCGTCGTTGTATCGCTGCTGGTGTTCGGCGGCCTTCTGCTGGAGGACATCGACGGACTGCTGCAAATCGGTGTAGATGCGTTCGGCTGCCTTGGCGGTGGCGCCGAGTTCGGATTGGAGGCCCTCGATCGTCTTCTGGGCCCTGGTTTCGGCGCTGGAGAGGACGCCGTCGGTTTCACCGACGAGCTCGACGACACGTTGGCGAATCGACTGTTGGTTCTTCTCAATGACGGCACCTAGCTCCTTCTTCGCCTCCTGGAATCGCTGAGTGATGCCGGCCTTGATGTCAGCGGCCTCGGCGGAGAGAGCCGCAACATCGGTCCTGTGGTCGCCGAGACTGGATTCGACGGACCGCTGCAAATCGGCGTAGATGCGCTCGGCGGCCTTGGCGGCGGCGCCGAGTTCGGATTGGAGGCCCTCGATCGTCTTCTGGGCCCTGGTTTCGGCGCTGGAGAGGACGCCGTCGGTTTCACCGACGAGCTTGATGACACGCTGGCGGATCGACTGTTGGTTCTTCTCGATGACGGCATCCAGATCCTTCTTTGCCTCCTGGAATCGTTGCGTGATGCCAGCCTTTATCTTGGCGGCCTCGGTGGAGAGAGCCGCAACCTCGGTGCTGTGGTCGCCGAGGCTGGATTCGAAGGTCTTCCGCGTATTTGCCAGTTGGTCAGTCGCCCGGAGGATGAGCGATTCGAGTTCCGTCCGGGACCGATCGGTCAGGAGCCTCGTTTCGTCGAGCCTGGCCTGGAGGTCGCTGAGGCTCTTGGAGCCCTGTCCAGCGGCGGTCTTCCAGATGCGCTCGGCGTTTTCCGTCTTCTCGGTGATCTGTGCGCGGAGGTTTGTGAGCAGCGATGCGGTCTGCTCACGCGTCTTGAGGAGCAGATCGTTCGTCTGACCGAGGATTTCATCCGCCTTCGTCCGTCGTGCGTCTGTTTCGGCAATGATCTGCTCTCGAGCGTTGCCGAGGGACCGTCGAGAGGACTCGACATCGGACTGCGCGTTGGAGACGACGTCGAGGAGTTGCTTGTGCGAGCCCTCGACGCGCTGCCGCATTTCGGCCATGAACTCATCGAGGGATTTCCTGAGTTCGTCCGCGCGGGTCTTGCCTACGTTGCCGATGGCGTCGATCCGACTGGACATCTCCTTGACGCGGGCTTCGACGAGTTCGAGGACCTCCCCGCTTTTGCGGTCCACTTCCTCGGTTCGTTTCTTCATGTGCGCGGCGAGCTCCGAAACCTGCTTGCTGACAGCCGTTACCTGCTGCTGCTGTTGCTTGCAGGTCTCGTTCGTGGCAGCGCGTTGTGCTTCGGTTTGTGCCTTGAGTTCTTCAAGGAATTGGTCCGCCTGTGCACGGATGGCCGCGTGCTGCGCCTCTGTGTCGGTCAGGGTTCGTGATGCCTGGGTTTCCACGGCATCGGCGGCCTGGCCGGCTTCGTCCACGATTTTGGCGAGGTGTTGGTTGGACTTGCCGGCTTCGGCCTCGACCTTCGCGAGCATGTCGACGGCGCGTCGCCGCATCTTCTGTGCGGCGTTGAGTTCGGCCCGCTCCTTCGACATCAGCTCGGAGATACATTCCTGCTGGCCGTTGGCATAGGCCCGGACTTCTTCCAGCATGTGCTCGGCCTGGGCATGGAGGACGGCGTTCCGTTTTTCGGTTTCGTCCAGTGTTTCCTTGGCGCGTTCGTCGATTTGTTTTGCCGTTGCATCCACCTTCTCCACAAGCCCGTTCACGCGTTTCTGGGCCTTTGTGTGGATGGCGGCGTTTTTCTCGTCCGTCTGTTCGAGTGTCTCGGAGGCCCGTTGCTGGATCTGCTTGGCGGTGGCGTTGACCATATCGAGCAGGTCGCCCATGCGTTTTTCCACATCGACCTGCAATGACGCGTTTTTTTCGTCCGTTTGTTCAAGTGTCTCCGAAGCCCGTTGCTGGATCTGCTTGGCCGTGGCGTTGACCATATTGAGCAGGTCGCCCATGCGTTTTTCCACGTCGACCTGCAATGACGCGTTCTTCTCCTGCGTCTCATTGAGCACCTGCTCGGCCTTTTCGTCGAGGGCGACGGAAGCGTGGCTTGCGTTGTCGAGCATCGCGATCAGTCGTTCATTGGCTTGCTCGGATGTGGTCGTGACCTGCTTGAGCATTTCGGCGGCCTGCTCGCGCATCTGCGCGACGGCCTGGAGTTCCTGGTGTTCCTGGCGGACCATTTCGGATGTCTTGGAATGATGTGAACCCGCGCTTCGGCGGAGTTCTTCGAGGACTCCCCGCACCTGCTCCTGCTGCTCGGCATTCTGTCTTTGTGTTTCCCTGAGCGTTTCCGCGGCCTGTCTTTGGACCTGCTCGGAAGAGCGCTTGGCATTCGCGAGAAGTTCGCGGATTTCGTCACCGGCTTCGTTGGTGCTGAAGTTCGTATTCTCGATGATCTTTCGGGTCTGCCCCTGGAGGCGTTCGGATGACTGCCGCGCGGCATCGAGCATTTCCTGAACACGATGCTCGGCATCCTGACTGTTCGCGGCGACTCGCTGCATCAAGGCGGCCGTCTGGCGGCGAATCTGGCGGACCGCGTCCAATTCAGCGTCTGCGTCGTCTTCTTTCTTGTTGCTCACCGCGCCATCTTGGTGGATGTCGACGACCGTTCTCTCCATGGCATCGAGGCGACACATCATGTGATGTGTGGTCGGATCAAGCCCGGTGGATTGCGGCGCGGCCGTGGCGTCGGGCTTCTCGACCGGGGGTTCGCCCACAAATCGCTTGGCGAGGGGGCCGCGTGGCGCGGAGGCTACAGATCCGGCGGTGAGGGCCATCATCTGTTCGACGACCTCGTCGATGATGGCGGCGGCGACCGTCTTCGAGGATTCGGTGTAGGCGGCGAGCATCGCGTTGTCACAGATCTGGTTGATGAGCCTGGGGATGCCTTCGGAGTGATGGTAGATCGCCTCGAAGGCAGCGGCATCGAAGATGGTTTCTCCATCGGGGAGGCCGGCGATCCGGAGTCGGTGCTTGATGTAACCTTCGGTGAGTTCCCTGGTTAGCGCGTTGAGGTGAAAGGTTCTGAACATTCGCTGATGAAGCTGGCGCAGGGCGGGATCGCGGAAGGCGTCCTGCAATTCGGGCTGGCCGAGGATGAGGAGTTGGAGGAGCTTGGCGTCGTCGGCTTCGAGGTTTCCGAGCATACGGACTTCTTCGAAAGCTTCGAGCGGCAAATTTTGCGCTTCATCAAGAACAACGACAACGAGTCTGTCGCGGGCGTATTGTTCCAGCAGGAAATCTTCGAGGACGTGGGTTAGTTCCGGGACAGAGACATCGTCGTCGATGTCGAGGTCGAATTCCCGGCAGAGCGCGACCAGGAGTTGCCGGCCGGTGAGTCGGGTGTTGCTGATGATGGCGGTTCGTTCGGTGGGTCCGAGCTTGCCGAGCAGGAGTCGGCTGAGGAGCGTTTTTCCCGATCCGACCTCACCAGTGACGAGGACGAAGCCTTTCCGTTCCTCGGCGGCGTAGAGCAGCGAGGCAAGCGCTTCTTCGTGGTCGGGCGAATTGAAGAAGAAGCGAGGGTCCGGTGTGTTGTTGAACGGTAGAGCATTGAGTTCGAAGAATTCGCAATACATGCCGTAGCTCCTGCCGCCTGTCGGCGACGCATGAATGTTGGGCTCGCGACTGCGAGGTGGGGCCTCGTGGCCGCAGGGCCTGCGCACGGGCATCCTGTCGGGATTTCGCGCCCGTCAATGAGTTATCGGAAGCGTCGCGAATCGGTCTTGACGGGAAGAAGGTCCCATAATCACCAACAGTGAGAGGGGAAACAGTGGTCCGGAGACGGCGTTCCCGGCCGTGAAAACCACCGGCGAGACGCCGGTGCCACAGTTTTGGCACGGGTCGATATGGTTGGGGTGGTGGCGGAGAGCCCGAGAAAAACGGGGTCAGGAATCGGTGTCAGCCGGGGCGACGGAAGGACCGGACCGGGGACGGTCCGGCTCGTCGGGATTCGCCGGGGCGCGGCGGGCTGATGGCCGGCCGCGGGATGTTGTGTCGTCGGAGCCCGAGCGTACGCGGGACGGAAACGGGATGTTCAGTTGGCTATCGGGTCAGCCGATAAGCGGGCCGGTGAGGTCACGGGAATAGTCCGCCCGATATGGCCTGAAAACATGGGCGAATCAAGAAGGGATTACGGGCATGGCGGGCGTCAAGAGGTCAACGTCAGGACCAGAGGCGATCTTGCGGATTGTGCGGCGTCGGATTCGGACGGCGCGTGGTTACGCGAGGGTATCGTTTTGTCTTCGGGTGTGCCTTGCGGCCGGGGTCTTGACTGCCTGCACGACGGGCTGCACGCCGACGGAGTCGGAGATCAACGCATTCATCCATCCGTGGGAGGCTTCGGTATCGGCATCAGAGTATCGCGTGCTGCCGCCGGACACGATCACGATCAGTTCTCCAAACGCGCCGGAGGTCGATGGGGAATCGCAGGCCATTCGTCAGGATGGAAAGGTGACGCTACGTTTGATCGGCGAGGTGAAGGTCGCGGGAAAGACACCGGTCGAGATTGCGCGGAAGCTCGAGTCGTTGTTGCAGCAGTACTACGTGGATCCGCAGGTGAGCGTTTACGTATCCGGCCAGGCGAGCAAGCGATTCTATGTGTTCGGGATGGTTGCCGGTGCGGGTCCTTATCCGTACACGGGGCGCGACACGTTGCTGCATGTTCTGTCAAGGGCGCAGCCGACGTATATGGCGTGGAAGAGCCGAGTCAAGGTGATTCACCCGAGCCATGAGGAAGAGAAGCGCCGCGTGATAACGGTGAATGCGGACCGACTTGTGAAGGAGGGCCGCCTGGATCAGGACGTGTTGCTGCAGGAGGGTGACATCGTCTACGTGCCGCCGACGCCGCTGGCGTGGGTTGCGTTGCGTTTGCAGGAGGTTCTGGGCCCGTTGGCGCCGATCGCCGGTACGGTCCGAGGACCGACCGATCTCATGACTTTGTCGGGCAATGGCAGCGGTACGGGATTCGGCGGGAGCTAGGTGGTTTTCTGAGAGCCGCTGTTCCGTAGGCGCTGTCATCGGAGTGGGGAGACGCAAGAGAGAGACGCGAGATGCAACACCATTTGGACGAGTTTTCGATGACGGACATTCGTCACACGATCCACGAGGCGTGGCGGATCGTGCGTCATCGCCGGTGGTATTTCTTGTTTCCGTTTTCCATTGCGTCGGCGATTGCGCTGATTTGCTCCTTGTGGATGCCGCGATCGTATGAGGCGACGACGGTGATAAAACGGGAACAGGATCCCGTGTTCGCGAGCATGATGGGGACTCTATGGACGGAGCCGTACGCGCAGATCAGCAAGCGGATGCTGGCGGACTTGCGGGATGAGGAACTGATTGGGGAGGCGCTGGATGCGCTGCGGCTTCCCGAGGGGATGACGCGAGGTCGCGACGGGGATTGGACGTCGGCGAGTACAGCGGCCCGTGAGCGGATGACGGAGGAGATTTCAAAGGGCGTATCGATCGAGGCGCTGGACTCGTCGTCCGAGCGCGAGGTCTATGCTATCCGTATGAGGATGTCCGATCCGAGTCGGTTGGAGTCGATCCTGCGTGCGGTTCGCGGCGAGTACCTCCGACAAGCGCGGGGGAAGACTGTGACGATGCTTCGCGACGTGCTGCAGTTCTTCAGGACGGAGACCGACCGATGCCGGGAGGAGTTGGGAGACTTGCAGCGGCAAATGGCGGCATACGAACTGCAGTATCCCGGCATCAATCCGAATCAGCCTGATGCGACACGGAACGAGCAGGCAACGTTGTTGGTCGAGCGCGTCGGAGTGGGTCGTCGGTTGGACGAGCTGCGTTCTCAGCGGATGGGCATCGAGGCGAAGCTTCAGAGACTGAAAGACTCGTCAAGAGAAGATGGCATGGACGTGGACGCGGTGGGGCTGGAGCTCGGCGCTAATCCGCGATATTCGGCGTTAACGGACGAGATCGGGGCGTTGCTGAGGGAGATCGCCGAGAATAAGACGCTTCGGGGCATGACAGATCAGCATCCGACGATTCGGCAGTTGCGGACGCGGTTGGGGATTCGCCGGGAGGAGTTGGCGGTGACGCCTCGGATGCAGACGCTTGCGTCGGCCGCGGCGAATTCGGTGCTTTCCATTGGGGACGGGCGTTCCGGTGAGATGTCCGTCGTTTCGATGATGGAATTGGAGGGGTCGAACCTGGACGGGAGGATCGCGGTTCACGAGTCTCGACTGGAGGCGATTGCCGCGGAGCTGGGGCGAATCGGCCGCGGCCGTACGTTCGCAGCGGATCGCCGACATGACTACCTGAAGCTGGAGGAGAATGCGGAGTTGGTCCGCACCGAGATGGGGTCGTGGCAGAAGAACATCGGTCCCATTCAGCACATTTTGTTGGTGGAGGACAAGGGTCGGACGGTGCAATTCGCGACCGTCGAAGATGTGCGGCCGGTGACACGACCGTTCTCGCCGAACGCGACTATCGTGATGTTGATCTGCATCGCGATCGGCGCGGCCGTTGGGGCGTTGGTGGCGTTGATCAGCGAGTTGGTGGACCGGTCGTTCCGGACGGTCAAGCAATTGAAGACGACGCTCGGTTTGCCTGTGATCGAGAGCATCGATGAAATCGTGACGGAGGCGGCTCGTCGTCGGCGCTTACTGAAGCGATTCGTCATGATGCCCGTCGCGACGGCGTTGTGCGCCACAGCGATGCTCGTGTCAGGAACCATGGCCTACATGAGCCTGGAGAATCCTGCGCGGTATGAGCACTTCAAGTCGTCGCCGTTGGATGCGATAGTGAGGGGAGAAAGCTGAAAGCCGAAAGCTGAAAGCCGAAAGCCGAAAGCTGAAAACCGAAAGTCGAAAGTCGAAAGCAGAAATACGCCGCATTGCGACGTTTAGCCGCGACCCAGAGGGGAGCGAGGAACTGAGGGACCGAGGGATCGTGGGTGAAGGGTTCAGGGGCTAGGGTTTAGGGTGAAGGAACAAGGGTGAAGGCGGCATCGTTGTGGAGCGGTGGATGGTGGTTTACGTCGGCCACGGGGGGGCGACGCTACATAATGCGGACGCCGGCGTTGGCGCCGGTGCCACACTGTTTTTTGGGATATTGGACACGGTGCGATGGGACGAATCGCGGAAGCCTTGAAGAAAGCGGAGAGTGATCGGGCGGAGAAGATGCGCCTGGGTCTTCGCGTTCGCAGGTCCCAGGGAGATAGGTGCGAGAAAGGATTCACGCACCAGCCGGTCGAACCATCGAGCGGCAGTCCCGAGGGTGTCGGTGTGGCTGTTGCGGCGGGTCAGGGCGTGGGCAGGCAATCCGGCGGCATCGGCGGGCGGTTGGCGGGGCTTCGGTCACTGCCGGCTTCGCGTCGAAAGCAGGCTTCGGTGACGCCCATGCCTCCGTGGGAAGCCCACCCGAGTGTGATCGCGTTGCGGGATCGGAATTCGTCCGTGACGGAGCAGTACCGTGCCGTTCGGACGTGGTTGCTGCGTCGGAACACGACGAGCGAACATAGTTGCCTGGCCATCACGAGCACGATTCCTCGCGAAGGCAAGAGCGTGACCGTGGCGAACTTGGCGGTTGTGATGTCGGAGGTTCGCCACCTGAACGTGCTGGCCGTGGATGCCGATTTTCGCCAGGGTTATCTATCAACGTTGTTCAAGCAGCCGGCTTCACCGGGGTTGGCGGATGTGTTGGTCGGTCGGTCGGGCCTGGATGAGTCGATCCGCCAGACACCGCTGCCGAATCTGTCGGTCTTGCCGGGCGGGACGTGCCAGGACTTGAATCCAGCCGAGTTGCTCAATTCGACCGCGGCGGCGCGTGTGTTCGAGGAAATCCGCGAGAGGTATCACTACGTCCTTGTCGATACACCACCGGTACAATGGTTATCCGATATCGGCGCGATCGGTGCGCTGTGTAGCGGGATCCTGATGGTGGTTCGGATGAGGAAGACGCCCGCACATCTGGTTCGCCAAGCCGTGGGTTGGCTCCAGACGAACCATTTGAATGTGATTGGCTGTGTGGCGTCGGGTTGTGGGTTAGACGCGGCGCTGTCGGGTTATCGCGAGCCGAACGACGACGAGTAGGACATTGGCGTAAGGATGAAAGCCGAAATCTGGAAAGCCGAAAGCCGAAAGCCGAAATCAGAAAGCCGAAAGCCGAACCACCCGCGAGATACGGTTGATCCGCCAAACGGCAAGCCAGCAAGCCAGCCGAACGGCACAATCGGTGCTGGTGTCGCATCGGGTTTTCCGGCCCGTGACACAACAGACGATGGGGCCGTTCGCGTTCGGCGGTTTGTCGGTGAGATGGCGCCGGTGTGGCGGTCGTATGTGGACGGCCATCCGGAGGGGACGCTGTTTCATGGGTTGGGGTGGAAGCGTGCCGTTGAGCGAGCGTTTGGGCACCGATCCCGGTATTTGGTGGCGTTTCGCGAAGATTGTGACGGGGGCGGTGGTGGGGTGTCGTGGGACCACCGGCGAGACGCCGGTGCCACAACAGTTACCACAACAGTTTCCACAGCCGGTGCCACAGCCTTGGGGGGGCGGGTGGTCGGTGTTTTTCCGTTATTCGAAGTGAATAGCGTTCTGGTGGGGCGTCTTCTCGTCAGTGTTCCATACGCGACGTACGGGGGGATTCTGGCCGATGACGCGGCGGCGGCAACGGCCCTGTTTGCTGAGGCGCGTCGCGAGGGCCTGTCGAGCGGGGCACGGTCTATCGAGATGCGCTCGATTCGAGCGCGTGTGCCGGGTGTGCCGGTCCATCGGAGCCATGCAATGTTTCGCAAGGCGCTGCCACAGACGGCGGCGGACTTGTCAAAGGCGCTACCCCGGAAAGCGCGGGCCGCGGCCCGTCGGGCTGCTGAGAAGTACGAGTTGACGGTGGAGTACGACGCGGCGGCGCTGCCGGTGGTCTGGGATCTGTATTCGCGATCGATGCGGCGGCTTGGTTCGCCTAATTATCCGCTACGTTTTTTTGAGGAGCTTGTGTCCACGGCGGGGGACGGGAACGTCGTGCAGTTGATTCGGCATCGGGGGCGACCGGTGGCGGGGCTGTTGACGTTTTTGCATCGCGACACGGTGATGCCGTATTTCGCGGGTCTGGACGAGCGTGTTGCGATTTACGGGCTGAATAACACCCTGTACGCGGAGTCGATGCGTTGGGGGATCGAGCACGGGTATCGAGCGTACGACTTCGGTCGGACGCGGATCGACAACGCGGGGGGCTATAACTTCAAGCGTTTTTGTGGGTTCGAGCCGGAGGTGCTTTCGTTTCAGACGTATGTGATGCCGGGTCGTGCGGCGGCGGATTTGTCGGCGGGGTCGGCGCGGTGGGCGGCGGCACGCCGGGTGTGGAAGACGTTGCCGTTGCCGGTGACGCGTCCATTGGGGGCGTGGCTATCTCGGTCGATACCGGGGTGAGGAAAAGCCGAAAGCCGAAAGTCGAAAAGATGAGGGTGAGGGGTGAAGGGAAGGTTTCAGGGTCTCGGGTTCGTGGTTTTGGGAGGCTAGGGTTTTGCGGGCGCGGAAGAATATTCTGTTTTTGACGAATCGGGTTCCGTTTCCGCCGGACAAGGGGGACAAGATCCGGACGTTTCATCAGTTGGACCATCTTGCCTCGTCGCACAATGTGTACTGCGCGTGTTTTGTGGAGGGGCGTGGGGATTGGTCGCATGTCGAGGCGTTACGCAGGTGGTGCGTGGACGTGCTTCCTGTGGGGTGGAATAAGGGTCGGGGGGCGATTCGCGCGGTTCGGGGTTGGCTCGGCGGTGCGCCGTTGACGACATCCGCCTATCGCGACGATCGAATGTCGGCGGGACTTGCCAAGTGGGGCGATGCGGTCGAGTTCGATGCGGCGGTGGCGTTTTCCGTGAGCATGGCGCCCTATCTGAAGGCGGTGAGGGCTCGACGGCGCGTGTTGGATCTGTGTGACGTCGACAGCCAGAAGTGGTTGGACTACGCGACTGCGTGGCGACGTCGGCCCCGGGGGGCCGACGCTACATTGCGTTCGATGGCGTCGCTGATGTACCGCGCCGAGGGAGCACGTCTACGGGCCTATGAACGTGCCTGCCTGAAGGAGTTCGACGCGACCATTCTGATAACGGACCGGGAGCGGAGGGTCCTGGATCCGGAGGGACGCTGCTCGACGCTGCACGTGATTCCG
>JAUVGW010000287.1 GCA_030593565.1 Phycisphaerae bacterium
CTCCCCGCCGAGCACGTGGAGGGGCGTCAGCTCATCTGCGTTTTCGACACATGGGTCGGCGCCGGCGGCAAGCAACGCGTCGATCGCCCGACCGTTGAAATGCCGGGCGGCATGGTGCAGGGGCGTCTCGCCGTGGTGGTCCGGCGCATCGACCGCCGCGCCGCCGGTCAACAAGGCGGCGATGACCTTCTCGTCGTCCTGCATCGCGGCGATGTGCATCGGCGTCCGGCCGATCGAATCTGCCGCTCCGACCTCTGCACCCCGAGCCAACAGGAGATCCACGACCGCTTCGCTTCGGCCGAGTATCGCGTAGTGCAACGGCGTTTCGTGATCGGCCGTCAGGGCGCCGACTTGTTCGGGATCGGCGTCCAATAATGCCGTGACGCGCGCCACGTCACCAAGGCGGGCGGCCCGATGGATGTCGAGGCCGTCGTCCGCCATGCCGTTTGAATTAAAAGATAGAAGCAGAGCAACGGCTGTGAGCGCGTGTACGACCTTCATCCCGCCCTCCTGGAATGTTCCCGGCAACGGGGGACACCTCGCCCGCATCTCCCCAAGCACACCGTATTCTAACACAGTTCTTGTGCGTCACAAAGGACCTGTTCGGAAACCTCCCGAGGCACGGTCCTCCACCCGGGGTGAGACGTCGGCGGGACGTCCGAGCTTCTGTTTCTGAATCGGCTCAAGACTGCCCGTGGGCCGCAAAAAGGATCGAATCGGCCCAATATTACTAAGTTTGCTGCCTCGGAGGACTCCGACGCCGGATGAACGTGCGCCGAGGACAAGGAGGAACGCAAGGCCCGGCGGCGGGTCAGAAAATGCTGGGGGGGCGGTGATCACTCTCGCCTCCTGCCAGCCTCGCGCGCGTGCGCGTAGGGCTACCCGTGCCCCGGTCGATTTCTACCACATGGTGCGGAGTCTCATGCTGCAGGCAGACCAGCAGATGATCGTCGGACAGGATTTCCGGCTCGTGCGGATCATCGCCGCCGAGCGTGCTCCATCACTTTGGGGAGACGAAGCTGAAGCCTGCGGCTCTCTACCTCTGTCAATCGCATCTCAGTTGCGAAGCTCATGAAACGTCGGCGGAGCTTCACACAAAGGGCACGGGGCATCGCCGCCTGTCAGCGACGATGCCCCTTGGTTCAGGCGTCGGAGTTGATCACTTGGTCGGACACGAGTACTCCGGACAGGTGAAGCCTCCGTACCATGTGCCGGCGAGAAAATCCTCGCAATACGTTTTCGAGGTCGTCGCAAGGCACGTAGCGGGCATGTCGCCCACGCAGCAGGCACCCTATGGCGGCGGGGCGTCGCCGGTCTCCATATGAATGGTCCCTATGGTCGAGCCCGCCATCCCAGCTAACCAAGGGCTGGTCGGATCGCCGGCGAAATCGATCTGATACGTAATATCGAAGAAGCTGTCCACGGCGAAATCGCCGCTCGGCAACTGGGTGAGCGTAGTCTCCCCGGGCCCCGGCATGCCGAAAGACGTCCCGGCGACGAAGTTGAGCAATTCAAAATCGGGATCACCGGTGATGGCTCCTTCCAGCGAATACATGTCGTTGGGAAACGCCTGGACGGGGTCGCCGGGCGTGCGCGGCCCGGTGTGGACTTCGCAGTCGACCAGGACCTCGATGTCACGCACGAACCCCTCCAGTTCACCGGTGCCGGTAAGCACCATGAGCAGGGACGAGGAGAACACCTCGACCTCGCCGCCCAGCGACCCGCCGGGGTAGCGGGAGACGTTGAAGAAGAAGGAGTGGATCGGGTCGAGTTCTATGGTCGTGCCCGGCGGCAGACCATCGATGATCATGTGGACCTCCGCAGGGCTGATGTACGGGCAGTCCTCCGGGGGTAGGTCGACCGTTCCTGTCCCGTTGTCCGGGCTGATACACCCGAGTGGAATCACGTCGATGGTGATCTCGACCGCCAGCCGACTGCCAGAGTCGCCGATTGCGTAGGCGGGATAGAAAATCCGGCCCGGGCCAGTCAGGCCGGAGAACACCATGTCATAGCCAGCGAGCCCGTTGGGGCAGGTGATGTATTCGGCACCGCCATCGCGGACAATGTAATCATCGCAAGCGCAGTCGTCCATGAGGACAATGCCCACGTTGGCCATGTCCTCATCCGTGGGGCAGATTGTGATCTGGACGTTCTGAGAGGCGTACGGCAACTCGAGGTCATACCACACGCCGCTCCAGTTGGAGGCGAGCACGCCGGGGCAGTCGATGCCGGCACACGTGAGGTCGGCATTGACGACCACCGGATAGGGCGAGTTGACCACCTCGGCATCTTCACAATCGTCATTCGGCGGAGGCAGACAACAACTGATATTCATGACTCCCTGACCGGTGACGGAGCCGTAACCGCCCACCTCAATCAGGTACTGCCCGCCCTCGACAACGGGAACGATGCATTCGGACTGCAAACCGCAGTAGTCGTCGTTGCAGCACAGCTCAACTCCGAGCGGACTACACGTGCACCCGTCATAGACGGCCAGCTTGGTGTCATAGCCGCTGCCGCACAGGCTGACGATGAGATTGCCCGTACACGAAGCGGTGTAGCAGAACCAGATGTTCGGGCTGGTCATGCAAGTACCGATCCCGTCGGTCGTCGCATACGTCGTGTCGAATGCGTAGTCGACCACGTCGCCGATTGTCTTGGCCTCCTCGCAATTGTCGTTGTCCGGCGGCTTCGGGCACAGGATCTCGCAGTACGGCGGGAGGACGCAGTGCGGATGGTCCGGCGTCGGACCCGCGTGGCACACTTCCTCGCAACACTCCACGTCGTCCACAATATCATAGCCGGCTGCAAAGTTGGGCGAACACGAGGGACCGATCGTCACCGTGTGCAGCCACGGCTCGCCGGTGCTTGAAAGCAGCATGGGGTCGATGCCCGCGTCCAAGGTGTCGAAGATCACGACTTCGCTCGGATCACTGATCTTGGTGAAGGTGAACCTGGGCTGGACGTAGAAGTCCGAGTCAAAGGTGCCGCCGTTGGCGTGGGTCTTGGTGGCCGTCAGCGTGCCCTGCGGCTGGGCACCGGATAGGTCTACCACCACGTCCCAATCCTCCGAATTCTGACCGTCGTCGTAGGTTACGGTGATGGGTTGGCAACTGACCAATTCCAACATCACTAACTCCAGCGGCGTGGAATCGGTGGCCGGCAACGGCTCGACAAAGCACATCCGCTCGAGCCTATCCAGGAGGGTATCGCTGCCGTTGGGTCCGCTACCCCCGCCGGGAGGACCGCCCAGCGCGACAAACTCCTCGAACGGATCGGACCCGGGACCGAAGAAGCCGGCCTGCAGCGGCGTCTGGTCGAATCCGTACCCCGTATGCCCGTCGCACTGCGTGACCCAGCAGTCCTGACCCGGCTCGACGCACGTAAACGAGGGGCACGCAATGTCCGAGCACGGCTGGCCTTCATACCACGGGCCGTCGCATTCCGACTCGGTCATGTCATCGGTACAGCTCATGTCCTCATGGCAGCAGGCCCCCGTGGGCTCGCTGCCCGGGCATGGCGTGCCGGCCCCGCCGTTGGCCAGGACCATCTCCACGAACGGCTGGATGTCTTTTCCGTTGATGTTGTCGTCCTCGTTGACATCCGCGCAGTCGTCCGGTTCGAAGCTCTCGAGAAGCGCTTCCACGAACAGGGGGAGGTCCCCGTAATCCACGTTGTTGGAGCGGTCCATGTCGCCGGGGCACTCGCAACAAGCGGAGGGATCCTGGTCGGGGTTGTAGTCAAAGGGGCAGTTGTCGCCCACGTCGCCGATGCCGTCGGCATCGGAGTCGGTCTGGTCGGGGTTAGGAAGACCCGGGGCGTTGTCGCAGGGGTCAAAGTAGCCGTCTCCGTCGGAATCCACGCACCACTCATGTTCTGATGGGTTACATTCATGGCACGGCAACGACCAACCGATGTCGAGGGCGTTCAATTCATCATCCTGAGAATAGCCGGCGGCGATGCTCTGAAGGCCCAACTGAGCGGCTGTGACCAGCACCGTGGGAACGGGAATGGTGAAGGTCACAACGAACACGTCGCCCGGCGAGGCTCCGATGGCGGCCAGCGTGGGCGACCCCGCCGCCAGCGAGAACAGCATGGTGTCAAACAAATTCCAGATCCCATCCGGACCTCCGACTGGCCCGCTGCGGTCAGACACGCACAGGGCATCGATGTCGTCACCAGCTTGCAGCCCAATCGCAGGCGCGGCGGCATAGACCACAAAGCCGGCGCCCGGGGGCGGTCCCTGGACCGACACCATGACATCCTCGGCGGCGGCCGAAGGCGAACCCAAATCGACAGAGAAGTAGATGTAGCCCTCTCCCATCTCGATCACGCCATTCTGGTTGGGATCGACGGCCGAGGCCGTGTCCTCCTCCAGGGCGTCCAGGTCATCCTCGAATGAGCCAAGGGCGGAACAGGTGGTGTCCGCACCCTGCAGGCCAAGGTTCAATTCATCCCATCCCAGGATGTTTGATCCGAACGGCGCCGGGGTCATACCGCCAATAGGCGGTCCCGCCCCCCAGGGGGGGAAGATCACCTGCGTTGAGATGAATATGTCGCCGGCAGCCTCTTGGCCCGGGTCGCCGCCGATGGAAGCGCTCGGTGGCCCACCACCGCCGTTGACGCACATACCGCTGAATGGCGAGACGACAGCCTCAAAGTTGACAGCCGACCCGGCCACGCCCATGGCGTTCGGATCAACGCTGAACAGAAGCGTGTCGCCGCCATCCCAGCCGAAGGACACGGCGTTAATGTTGTCGCCGGGTGCCAAGCCCAAGGTCCCGGCGCCACCAGGTGGGGGAGGCGCGGCTGCGGGTGGGTTGAACGGACCGGTGAACGGAGGACCGCCGCCCGGCACCGGACCGATGCCGAGCGAGGCCGATATAATGTCCACGTTCGTATTGTCCGGAGTACCCATCGGCAGGTTGAACCCCGACGCCTGGAACAGCTCGCCTTCGGTGGCATAGCCATATCCGCCGGCGGTCCCCAACGAGAAGACGTCGTTGGGCCACGGGTGGCAGGGGTCCGGTTGGAGAAGCCCTTCGGCGCCGACGTCCACGGAGAAGACCACCGGCCACTCGAGCTGCGCCCGCGGGAGGGGCGGGAAGCCGCCCGTAGCGCCCAGACCATGATTCCCCTCCTCGATCCAGCCGGCGAAGCAGCCGGCCGTGTCAAACAGTGGTATCTTGCCCCTGATCTTGAACGAGTGCAGGTACTCGCCGCCCATCGGGGGTAGCGACATGATCCCCTGTATCTCCACCGTCAGCGGTGTCTGGTTGGTCAACGTCATCGGCCCACCGGCAAACGCGGGAACGAGAATTTCCAGGTACAAGTTGAAGAAACTGTTCGCCGGCGAGTCGGCCCCAACCTGACGGGCTTCGATTTCGCCGAGGCTCCGAAGCCCGGAGGCGATGAGATTCTGACCGGCCAGAATCGTAAAGCCGTTGCCCGTCAGATTCATGTCGCGGATCTCGCTGTGAACCTCCGTGAAGATCGGATTGGTGTTGTATCCGGCTGGAAAGGGGGCGATCTGCGCGTCGGAGGTCGCCAGGCCCGTGCCGCTGCACTGCGTCCCGTCGCCCAACCCGGTGGTTGAGGGGTCCGTCGCCGAGAACTGCGAAGCGCTGAGGCCGATGCAGGTGGGGCCGCGTCCCCAGACGACATACGTTCCCCCGCCATATGTGGGGCTCATCGTGACCTTGAACACTGCCGTCGTGTTCGCTACGTAGTCGTCCCTCGGCGCCCCAGGGAAATTAAACTGGGCCTGTGCTGAGAGCACCATCCACCAGCAGCAGATCGCCAGCATCACCAGGATGCCACAACCCGGCCTCGCTATGCCGGGCTTGATGTGATGAGGACTTGTTTTTTGTGGAATCTCCATGACTACCTCCGTTCCGTTTTGAGATGTACCTTTCGTTGATAACATGCAAGGACGGACCCTGCAACTTGGGCGATGCGGAGGCCGCCCCCCCTGCTTCGCCCGATGGCAACTGAAAACTCGATGGATTGAGAAATGGGCGTCACGCTCGACGTGGTTGCGAACTTCGCGCCCGAAGGTGCCGGATTGACAGAGGCACTTCGCTACGGCCCTCGCTATTCGCGCAGCGCTCATCATCGTTCTTGCCCGAGGGCCTAACGCAACCAGCGTGGCATGTTACATAAGCGGCTGGCAGCGCAGAGACCGAGTAGCCCTCTTTGGAAGAGAAAGCGGTTGTCGAATTCCACTTCCACTTCCAAGGCGCATGTCCAGAGGCGCGCAATCGTACCGGAATGTGCTCGGCACCGCAAGCAAATTCTGCCGCAATTGGGCCCCGTTTTGCGAAATGTTGTCCGACGGCGCCCACAATCAGATGATGGGGCGCCACAAGTCTCTGAATACCGCGAGTAGCGTTTGCTCCTCCCTTGCGTACCCCCTTCCTCCGTCGGCGTCTGGAGAGTGAATGGGAGGACACCCGCAGGCTCGCCACCCACGCCATGACGATCAGCACGCATACGACCAGCCCGGCCCACTTGGCGATGCGGCGGGTGCGTGGATGACGAGGCATGACGGCATTCTACTCCGACGACGCATAGGGGGCAGCTACCCGTCGAACGCAAAGATGTTCCCGATCTCGCGGTCGAGGACGACGGGGGTCCATGACAGTTCAGGCGGGCTGCGACACCGAGAGTAGCGTCGGCCCCCCGTGGCCGACGTATCCGTGGAGGAACCCCCCGGTACTTCACGTCGGCCACGGGGGGCCGACGCTACATTTCCCGGCACTGAAGCGAACCGCCTAATCTGTCATGGACCCGGACGACGGCGAGCAGTCTTGAAGAAGGGTAAGGACACGTAAATAATTAACGTTTCTGTCCCGCGTC
>JAUVGW010000372.1 GCA_030593565.1 Phycisphaerae bacterium
CGGTCCGCGACCGTGCCGGGCCGCGGCGAATACTTGAACACGAAGCAGTTCTTGTAGCGCGCGTGTCGCAGCAGCGCCAAGCTTTGCCGGTGATCGTTCTCCATCTCGCCACTGAAACCGACGATCATGTCGCCCGCGATGCAGATATCGGGCATCAGTTCACGAGCCCGATCCAACAACGTCCGATAGGCTTCGATGGTGTAGCCGCGATTCATCCGCGCGAGAACCGCGTCGCTCCCACTCTGTGCGGGAATGTGAAGATACCGACAGATGCGCGGCGAGTCCGCCATGACGCGCAGTGTCTCGTCATCGAAGTCCCGCGGGTAGCTGGTGACGAATCGCAGGCGCGGCAGATGCGATACCTCGTCGTGCACGCGGCCCAGCAACTGCGAGAATGTGGTCTCGGCGGCTCGGCCTTCGTCGCGATAGTGATAGTGGTTTACGGTCTGCCCCAACAGCGTCACTTCGACCACGCCCGCGTCCGCCAACCGCCGTACTTCGTCGACGATCTGGTCGGGCGTCCTGTGTTGCTCGGAGCCTCGCACATACGGAACGACGCAATAGGTGCAGTACTTGTTGCAGCCTCGCGTGATGCGGACGTATGCCTGGCGTCGTCCGAACACCTTCGGCGTCGCCGCGTGGGGCGACAGGCCGAAGGCCCGACCGGAGTCGAGCGATTCGAGGTCTTGGTACGGCCCCATGTGTCGCGTTGGTGTGGAACGGTCACGCAGCCGACCCGACAAAGCAATCGCCGGACGTCGAGATTCGCTTGCCTCCGCGATCAGCCCGGGCAGCAGGTGCAGTTGGCCGGGGCCGCACAACACGTCCACGTGCGGCATCCTCTCGAGCAACCCATCGGCGTCGCGCTCGGCCATACAGCCGATGACGGCCACGACCTGATCCTCGTTGCGCTGTCGAAAGCCCTTTATCTGCCCCAGCCTGGAATAGACCTTGTCTTCCGCGTGTCGGCGAACGGAACACGTGTTCAGGATCACGAGGTCCGCCACGGCCGCATCATCGGTCAAGGAGTAACCATCCCCCATCAGTTCGCCGAGGACAAGTTCGCTGTCCAGGGCGTTCATCTGGCACCCCATGGTTTCGAGATACAGCGTCTTCGACGGATTCATCGCCTCGGGACCCGCTTCCTGATCGCCGCCAACCGCGCCTTGGCACGCTCGCGGATCGACGACTTGGCCTTCTTGGCCGACACGGACCGCTCGTAAAGCACCGCTGCCAATCGCGGTCTTTCGAGCCCCTCATAGGCCCGACCCGCCCAATACTGCGCGGCCCCCACCCGCTCGCATCCGGGGTGCAGAATGACAAGTCGCATCGCGGCCAAGCCCGCCTTGGCCCATCGCTCCCGTGCGATCTCCAATTCCGCCTCCAACAGCAGCCAAGCCTGCCGCTCAGACCGTTTCTTCACGACGACCGCCTTGCGCAGCAGCCGCTCGGCCCGGTCGAACTCACCGGCGCGGATGGCTTCACGGGCCTCGCGCCGCATCGCCGCCGATTCCTTCGCCGAGATAGTCTGCTTCGGTTTGTGCTTCTTGGTCGGGGGTTTCTTCTGATACAGCTCGTCCGGCCCCGATGACAATACCTCCCACCCAGGCCGCTCCTCCACCCCCCCCGCACCGGTGGCTTGCCCCCCCTTTGCGACAGCCACCATCATTAAACTCGACACGGCAATCAGCGCAGCACAGCGCCCTGCCAGGACCATCGTGCCGCCTCGGCGTATCGCCGGTGTTTGATCACAGGCCCGGCGTCCATGGACCGGAGGATTCTGGAGTAAGGCTGCGGCGATACGAGGGCGTGTTTTCATCTACAAATCGTAGTCGCCCGCTGACCGACAGGTCAAATCACGGTCCTGGCCCACTTTGGGTGCCACGGGCGGCTTGACCGCCCGTGCCTCCGCTGGCAGCAAGTTACCGCACGTGTTTATCCGGGGTGGCATGGGTTAGCGGAGCCACGTTGAGTAGCGAAGCTTACCCGTGGGAAAGGAAACTCGATGTGTTCCCACGGGTAAACGCTAAACACGTACAAGCTGCCAGTTACACCCGTTGTTCAAGCTGATCCACACCCTGAATCACGACCTTGGCCAGCCCGAGGCGCTCCCGTAGAATATGTGTATGCCTTCAATGCGACAACGAATGCCGTGGCGATGCGTTTCCCCTTGTCTGCTGGTTGGGGCGCTTCTCCTCGCGACTTCGGGCTGCCGTGAACTTCACGAAGACGTGGGTTTCATGCCGGCGGACGGCGA
The DNA here is from genome assembly GCA_030593565.1 of Phycisphaerae bacterium. Classification (GTDB taxonomy): domain Bacteria; phylum Planctomycetota; class Phycisphaerae; order UBA1845; family UTPLA1; genus JAFGQA01. The sequence continues at coordinate 2,258 of JAUVGW010000372.1, forward strand.
GGCCCTGCCCATCCTGCGGCAAGTCCAGGGCACGCATTGCCATGAAACGCGATCCATGAAACTCGCCATCCGCGATGCCGGCACCCTGGGCCGGATTCCGCTCGCGGATGTCCCCGTCGACTTCTCCACGGAGATGCTCCTGATCGTGACACTCGGTCGCGTCACATCGGACCGGTACGGCGTCCGCGTCGATCGCGTCTGGCGAGAAGGGCCGCAGCTTCGCGTGGGCTTGGGCCTGACAGCCCCCCCACCGAACGCCCCGATCGTAATGGCCACCCCTTTTTGCATCGCGGTGGTCCCACGCTGCGACCTGAACGTCGCCGAGTTCGCCCCGGAGCCGCCCAAGCGCGTCCGATCCTGGCAACAAAGCCCCGCAACGACCGACTGGTAGCACATCGCGGCCTCCGGCCGCAACCTAAGGGGAGCATCGGCGTCTCGCCGGCAAGAACACCGGCGAGACGCCGATGCTCCCCTTTTCTTCGCGTGCCCCGAAGATTCTCACCAGTAGTAGCACAACCCGTGAATCCCACGCCGTCGCGTAAGGATTTCACAGCCCGGCAAATCCTGGCTGAATCGACTTGAATCATCCGGTTGTAATCCTCGCCTGACACGCTATACTCGGTCGCTCCACGGAGGGAAAGACGAAGCGATTCCAGAATAACTATCGGGGCGCCCCTTGGAAGGCGCCGGGAGGAAGGCGACTCATGGCCGAAATGAACGGTGAATTCCCGACGATCATCGGAACGGATGCAAAGTTCAAAGGTGAGATATCCTTCGAAAAGGGCGTACGCATCGAAGGCAGCTTCGAGGGCAGCATCAAATCCAAGGGCACGTTACACGTCGCCGAAGGCGCCCACGTCGCCGCGGATATCGAGGCGTCCAACGTCAAGGTCGAGGGCGAGTGCAAAGGCAACCTGTCCGTCTCGGAAAAACTGCACTTACTTGCCACCGCCAAGATGGAGGGCGATCTGCGAACGAACCGTCTCGAGATCGCCGACGGGGCGATCTTCATCGGCAATGTGGTCGTTGGGCAAACCGCCGCGAGTGCGCCGCGTGGACAGGCTGCGCCGCAAACGTCTGCTGCCGGCCCAGCCGCCCCCACGCCCAAGCACGAACCAGCCAAACCATCTCAACCGTTCGTACCGGGCACGCCGCGACCCAAGCCGCAGGACCTTCAGATACCTACGGGGAGTTCTTGAGCAAGCCGGGCGATCCCCCGCTTAGCGAGCCGGGCGGTCCTCCGCTTAGCGAGCCGGGCGGTCCCCCGCTTAGCGAGCCGGGCGGTCCCCCGCCCGGTCAACCGGGTCGAGGACGACCCGGCTCACTCCCGCAAACGACACGACTCACTATCGAGGACAACCCAACTCACTGTCGACACGGCCAACCCTGCGGCATGAAACACATGCCCGCACCCTACGAAGCGAACATGTCTTTCGGTAGTGGCTGGTAAAACATGTTCTTGCCTACATCCGGCAAGTCGCGAATCAGCTCGTCGAAATTCGCCTGCATCTGATCCACGGACCCCAACTCGACGGCGTACGACTGCGCCGTGCCCTGAATGTGCGCGACCAACTGGTCCAACAACCGCGACACCAAGCCGTCGGCGTCGGACGTCAATGCGTCCACATGACCGAACAGCACGGACATCGCATCCATGTCCGTACCGTCCAGGGCAATGCCCGACAATGCGACGGCCGCCGCGATGATTCGGGAAAATTTACCCGACTCCGCCTCGGCGAGCTCCAGCGGATCCTTGTGGTGTAACCGGATGGCTTCGATGACCTGGTCGTCGAGCCCCCAATCCGTCAGCACGGCAGCCCCGACCTCCGCGTGCGTCACACCGAGCAGACGCCGTTCTGTCGCTGCCAAATCCGGCGACGGCGGACGAGAGGCCTGACTCAACACGGCCCCGTACAGTCCCGGGACCCCGAACGCCATCAAACCCACGCCGATATCGCATAACAGGCCGGCCGTACCCGCATCGTCGGTCGATGCCGTCGCCAGTTCTTTGCAGAGATCCTGCGCGGCCACGCTCGTCGCAAACGCGGCCTGCCAGTAGCGGTTGGCGTCGAACCCCGGCGGACGGGCCTTGCCCAACCCGCTGACAACATGTTGGTTGATGACGGCTGATCTAACGCGCTTCAGCCCCAACCTCATACACGCATCGGGAATCGACGATGTGGGCGAGTCGAAACCGTACAACGCGCTGTTCGCCTGGCGGAGCAACTGAGCCGTCAATCCACCGTCGCGGCTGATGACGGCGGCAACCCTCTCAATGTCGCACTCACGGTCCTGCGTCAGTTCGAGCACCTTGAAGACCGCCTGCGACGGCGCCGGAATCTTCGGATCCTGTCGGATTTGCTGGATGATCTGGTCCGCGGTGGGCATCTTGTCTTCCTCAGGTCATTCCGGCATCCCCGCAGGGGTGCACGACAGATTCAGCGGGTCGCGACACGGAAGGTAGCGTCGGCCCCCTGCGGCCGACGTGACGTACTGAAACCGTATTTGAGAAGCTGCGAATCAAAGCCGGCTCGTGTCGACAATCAGAGCCATATTGCGAGCCGGGCGGTCCCCCGCTTAGCGAGCCGGGCGGTCCCCCGCTTAGCGAGCCGGGCGGTCCCCCGCTTAGCGAGCCGGGCGGTCCCCCGC
>JAUVGW010000024.1 GCA_030593565.1 Phycisphaerae bacterium
CGCGTAATTTGTTCGATATCGTTCATAGTTATCGGAGCCGCCTTCTGTGAAGGCGGTACACCGTGTTCACAGAACACGGCTCTGTTCGATGTTCTCGGCGGCCGCCGAAACCGCATGGAAGCGTTCAGCCTGCAACGCGGAGACGATCCAATCGGTTTGCGGGGCTCCTGATGCGCGAGCGCAGTAACTTTGTACGCTTGGTATGAGAGGCTATCCGCTGTCAGTTCAGCCTATTGGTGATTGAAGATTAACGATCGACGATTGAACCTCATCAGCCACACTCGCCGCCGCGGACAATTCGCAATCTGCAATCTGCAATTACCCCGGCCCACCACTCGGGTTCATGCCCGACATGAGAAACGGGCCGCATCCGCGCGGGAGGGCTCCGTGGAGCCTCCGCTCGGCATGCGGCCCGTCCCGTATTCAATTCGTCGCGCCGCGACAAACGTCGCTTCTCGATGCCATGTCAATGTGCAACGCTTACGGTCAGCCTTTGACCTGACCCTTGATCCATCGCGTCGAGACCGACTTGGGTCGCGTGAGCGCGGTCCCCATCGCGCGGTTGAGCACCAACTGGGCGACCATGCCCATGGCACGCGAGACCGAGAATAGCACCGTGTAATACGGGAACTCCGTCAGGCCATAGTGGTACAGCAGGGAGCCGGAGCCGGCGTCCACGTTGGGCCAGCAGTTGGCGATCGGGTTCTTCCCTGCCTTGACGCGCTCTTCGGAATACTCCTCGAGAACCTTCGGGACGACGTCAAACACCCTGGACACGGTCAGGAAGACCGGATCGTCGGCGATGTGCTTCCTACCAAACTCGAGGAACCCGGCGTATCGCGGGTCCGTGACCCGTAACACGGCGTGGCCGTATCCCGGAATGACCTTGCCGCTTCTGAGGGTCTCGAAGGCGAAGTCGCGGAGCTGCGCCTCGGTGGGCGCCCCGCCGAATTTCTTCATCGTCTCGAGGATCCACCCGAGGCATTCCTGATTGGCCAAGCCGTGCAAGGGGCCGGCCAAACCGTTCAAGCCCGCGGAGACGGCGTAGTACATGTCAGACAAGGCCGATCCCACCGTGTGGCAGGTATTGGCGGACACGTTGCCGCCCTCGTGGTCAGAATGGAAGTTCAGATAGAGGCGCATCAGCTCGGCGAACGTCCCGTCGGCGTCATCGATGCCGAGCATCTTGACGTAGTTGGCACCCCAGTCGAGTCCGTTGGTCCACGGGATCAAACCGCCTTTCTTGTAGCGGAGCCGGTAAACGCCGGCGGCGATTCCGGGGAGCTTGGCCAGCACTTGCAGCCCATCCTCGAGAGCGGGCTCCCAGTAGTCCCCCTTGGTCATCCCTTCGTCGTACCGTTTCCGGAAAGCGCTTTCGCGCTCCATGACGAGGATGGCCGTGTTGAACATGCACATGGGATGGCTGTCCTCGGGCATGGCCTTGAGGACGTCCCAGACATAATCGGGGACGCCTGCCCTTTTATCGTACTGCTTCTGGAGGTCGGCCTTGGCGGCGTCATCGGGTTCTTCGCCTGTGAGGAGCAGATAGAAGATCTCCTCGGGCCAGAGGTGCTTGATCTCCAGGAGCGGCCGCCCGCGGATGATGAGCCCTTTGTCGGGTTCCACCACGGAGGTGTCACAGATCATTCCCTTGACGCCGCGCATGCCGCCATAGGCTTGCTGCACGGTCACCTCGGAAATGACCTTGCTACCGTTGTTCTTGAGGATGCCGCGGATTTCGTCTCGCCATGCGGGTATCTTGTCCCGCATTACATCTTGAAGCGTGGCCATGCGTAGTTCCTCCGTTTGTCAAGGGGCGGACGCAGTGTACGTCCTGTATGGTTAAATGCGTCTGGCTCGCCGAGACCCTCGGCGACCGCATCCGAAGACCCGCGATTTGAGTCGTCCGTGGCGGCATCGCCGCCGACCCATTACGTTTTCGCCCTGCTCGATGCGAAGCCTATCATGGGACCTTACGATATGCAAGTCAGTGGATCGCCCCGCGCGGCCATCGGGTTCATGACAAATCCGGCGTGACGCTTCAGTGCCGCAAGGCGTAGCGTCGGCCCCCCGCGGCCGACGTATGCGTGGAGGAACCCGTCGGTACTTCACGTCGGCCGCAGGGGGCCGACGCTATATTCTGTGTCGCTTTCGCTGCCCGTCAAAGGAGCCTTGACGGGGCATGAGGCGGGTGCGTGGGGGCCGTTCCATTTACATTCCGCCGCCGGGCGCTCGGAAACCCGGAAGCATCGACTGCTGGAGCCAATCCTCCATGATTTGGGTGAGATTGGCAACATCGTTAATCATGATTGCCAGGTCTCGGCTTTTCCAGCTTCGGTCCTTGATCATCCCCTTTAAGACAGCAACCGTCTCGAAGCCGACGGTCTCGAACATTTTTACGGCGCCGACGTTGTCGTGGATGACGTGGGCCTGGAGTTTCTCGATGTTTCGATGTTCGGCGAGGGCGACGAGTTCCCTCGTCATCAGGCCGCCGAGCCCTTTCTTGCGGTGGGACCTGGCCGTGACCAAGCGGATGTGGCCGACGTGACGCATGCAATCGTGCTGGATCACGTGAAGGCTGCCGGAGGCCACGACTTTGTCTTCATCGCAGGCCACGAGCGGGATGACGTGGTCCACGTCGATGTCTTCCGTCCACTTCCGGACAACTTGTGGATCGCTCACATCATGCCGAAGGAAAATGCGGTCTTCGTCGGGCAAAGCCTCGAAAAAAGCGAACAACTGATCGAAGTCGCCCTCGGCGAGGGGCCGGATGACGACGCTTGTGCCATCCTTGAGAGTGACTGTCTTAGGATAGGATTTGGTTAACATGAATCGACTCCCTTCATGGCCGCCCGTTTCCGGTGGCCGGAGCATGCGGGCGGGCAAGCATCATCGCTTCAAATATGGCCGCGTGCCGCGAGAATCGGCCCGGCGGCTTGAAACGCGAGGTGCCCGTGTCGCCGTCGAGGTTCCGTTTCGATCCCGATACATCAGCGAGTCTATCACAGTACGATCGGCGTCACAAGACGGCACCCCCGGCAGCGAGGCGAAAAAAGTGAGACAAAGCGATCTTTTGTTTTGTTGATGGGGTTGACGCGCGGTCATGGCCGATGTTAAAGTAATTGCTTAATTGGGTTAAATACGAATGGGGTTAACCAAATGCCCCGTGTGGGTAGTAGCGTTGGTTCGGGGATGAAGCCGGGGGGTGGTGAGGCATCCGGTGGCGAGGAGAGGTTCTTGCGCCTTCTTCGGGACAGCCACATCTTCGCCTCGGCCATCCGCGAGATTCTGGATGTGAAGCTGCTGCAAGAAGTCAGCCCGGGCTCATTGACGCCATCACAATTCCAAATACTCAAGCTCATGTCATTCAACGGTCACCATCAAGTAGGGCAGGTGGCCGACTTCCTGGGCGTCAGCGCGCCTGCCGCAACCAAGAACATCGACAAGCTCGAACGGCTGGGGCTTGTGGCCCGCACGCCGTCGAAGGGAGACCGCCGGGCTACCTTGCTGACGGTCAGTCGCAAAGGGCGGCGCCTTGTCGGGAAGTATGAGGATTTGAGAGCCGAACGTCTGACGCCGCTCATAGAGGACTTCACACAAGCGGAGGTCGATCAGTTCTCGCAGTTGCTGGAACGTTTCGCAGTTTCGCTGATCAGGTTGGAGCCATCCCGTGAAAGCTTTTGCCTGCGATGTGCAGGCTACATTGAGGACGACTGTCCGGTGGGGCGCATTCACGGCGGGTGCCGCTATCAGAAAGCCCGCGGTGAACACCCGAGCGCAGATACGGCCGCAGGTGTGTGATCAACGTCGGCGATAGGCCCGTCCGCCTGCCCGCCGTTTCGAATGTGGGGCTGGCAGACGATGGATGATCGCCCAGACGGGAGAGTCAAATGAAGTACTGGCGAAAACCTTTGGACTTCGATGAAGTCAAGATTCCGCACGGCGAAGTGCACATCATCGCGGAGCGATGCAAGGGTTGTGGTTTCTGTGTGGAATACTGTCCCAAAGACGTGTTGGAGATGTCTGAGGAGTTTAACCGCAAGGGGTACCACCCACCGAAGGTCGTCAAGGAAGGCGAGTGCGTTAACTGTAGCCTTTGCGAGATGATTTGCCCTGATTTTGCAATATACAGCGTAGAGCTGCCAGATGTGAAAACCGAGCCCGATGGTGCGCAGGCGGTCGCCGGCGATGGCTCCTAGGCTTGAACAGAGTGCGGCAGCAAAGGAGGTCGACCCTTGAAAGCTGATCCTGCGGGCGTCTTGACGGGCGCTCATTACTTGGATGGCGACTTCGCGTGCGGCGAGGGCGCCATGGCGGCTGGTTGCCGATTCACGGCCGGCTACCCGATCACACCTTCGACGGAGGTCGTCGAGCGGATTTCGCGCCGGTTCCCCATGATGGGCGGTACGTTCATTCAGATGGAGGATGAACTGGCCAGTATGGCCGCCGTCGTGGGCGCGTCCTGGACCGGGACGAAATGCCTGACGGTCACGAGCGGGCCGGGCTTCAGCCTGATGATGGAGAACATCGGTCTGGGCGCGATGATGGAGACGCCGCTGGTGGTCGTCAACGTCCAACGCGGCGGGCCGTCCACGGGTCTGCCGACGATGACGGGCCAGGCGGACATGATGCAGGCGCGGTGGGGTTCACACGGCGATTACCGGTTGATCGCCTTGAGCCCACAGTCCCCGCAGGAGTCGTTCGATCTGATGATCGACGCCTTCAATCTGTCGGAGGAGTACCGTGTTCCGGTCTTGTTCATGATGGACGAGTGTGTGGGGCACATGACCGAGAAGGTGGTCATCCCGCCGGCGGACGAGATCGAGATTGTCCCCCGAAAACTGACGGACAAGCCACCGGGCGAGTTCCTGCCGTACAAGGCCAATGGCAACGGCGTTCCGGAATTCGCGAGGGCAGGCGACGGCTATCGGTTCCACACGACGGGTCTGACGCACGACGAGCGCGGGTATCCGGTGATGAGCGCCGAGTGTCAGGAGGAACTGATCCCACGTCTGATCAATAAGATCACGGACAATGTCGACAAGATTTCGCGCTTCGACGAGGAGAATACCGACGGCGCCGATGTGGTGCTGGTGACCTACGGGATCACGGCGAGGGTCGCCCGTATGGGCATCGATATGGCTCGGAAGAAGGGCGTGAAGGTCGGCGTGATTCGGTTGATCGTGGTTTGGCCGTTTCCGGAGCAGCACATTCGGGACCTGGCGTCAAAGATCAAGGCGTTTGTGGTTCCGGAGATCAATTTGGGACAGATGGTACTCGAGGTGGAGCGGTGTGCGGGCGGCAAGGCCGAGACGATCCTGGTGCCGCACGCCGGTGGGGGCGTTCACAATCCGCAGGATATTTGCGACGCGATACTGAGGGCAGCGAAATGAGCGTAACGATCGAAGAAGTCGAGGCAGCCGCCCAGAAGCACCCTGTGGCGCCGTATCTCCGGATGGACCGGATGCCTCACATTTGGTGTCCGACGTGCGGCATCGGCACGGTGATGAAGTGCTATGCGCAGGCACTCGAAGAAGCGGACGTGGATATGGACAAGGCGGCGATCGTCTCGGGCATCGGCTGCACGGGTCGCGTGGCGGGCTACATGAACCTGGACGCCTTTCACAGCACACACGGGCGGGCGATTCCGTTCGCGACCGGGGTGAAGCTCGGTCGGCCCGAATTGCTGGTGACGGTCTTCTCGGGCGATGGAGACTTGTCCGGCATCGGTGGCAATCACTTTATTCATGCGGCGCGTCGCAACATGGACTTGTTGGTCATTCTCGTAAACAACTTCATCTACGGGATGACGGGCGGGCAGAACGCGCCGACGACGCCGCTGACGGCAAAATCATCGACGATGCCGTTCGGGAACTTCGAGGAGCCGTTCAATCTGCCGCATCTGGCGGCGAGTTGCGGTGCAGTATATGTGGCGCGCTGGACGTGCCTGCACACGCGCCGGCTGACGAAGTCGTTCCAGGAGGCGATCGATCGCAGGGGGTTCCGGTTTATCGAGGTGATCGCCCCGTGTTCGACGCTGTACGCGCGGCTGAATCGTCTGGGGTCGGGCTTCGACCTGATGCGGTTCTACCACGACAGCGCGGAGATCAAGCACGGCGCCGATCCGAAGGAAGTCGGGATCGACTTCCAGGACAAGATCATTTGCGGGAAGTTCATCGACGAGGATCGGCCCGCCATGCATGAGCGGATGGACGCCCACTACAAGAAGGTCCTGGGCGACAAGTATGTGCCGATGCCGCCGGAAGGAGGGTGGCTCCATGAGTAGAACAGATATTCGCATCACGGGTTTTGGTGGTCAGGGGGTGGTGTTGTCGGGCTATATCATCGGTCGCGCGTGCGCGATCAATGCCAGCCAACACGCGACGATGATTCAGAGCTTCGGTCCCGAGGCGCGGGGCTCCGCCTGCAGCGCGACGCTGGCGATATCCGACAGCGAAGTGCTGTATCCGTACATCTCGCGGCCCGACGTTTTCGTGGTGATGTCCACGGAGGGATACGACAAGTATCGCGATGAACTGAAAGATGACGGCATTCTCGTCTATGAGCAAAACCTCGTGCATCCGACGCTAAAGGAGGGGCAGCCGTCGTTCGGGGTTCCGTCGACGCGGATCGCGGAATCGCTCGGACGGACCATCGTGCAGAACATCGTGATGCTCGGCTTTTTCGCGGCGTCGGCGCAGATCGTCTCCCGCGAAGATATGAGGGATGCCGTGAAGTCATCCGTGCCGCCGGGCACGGAAGAACTGAATCTGAAGGCGTTCGATGCGGGTTGCGCGCACTTCGACGAGACATATGGCGAAAAGAAGGAAGAAGTGGGGGCCGCCGCCGCGAATCAGGGTTGACGCCGGGAACGGTACGGCGGCTGAGGGAGACACCGTGCTTGTGGGACTCGTCGGCCGCAGGGAACGGGTGTTACGGAGGACACCGGCGGGACGCCGGTGCCATAGGTGTCGGATGCGTTGTCGTTGCGGAGCGGTGGTTGGTGATTTACGTCGGCCACGGGGGGGCGACGCTACTTGATCGATTGGATATGAAGGCGTGAACGACCAATCAGTAGAATCAGCGGGCGTGTCGAATGTGGCGCCGACGAAACGAGCGCTGGTGATCGGCGGTGGCATCGCGGGCATTCAGGCGGCCCTCGACCTGGCCAACGCCCGCATCCGCGTGACGCTGGTGGAACAGTCGCCGTCGCTGGGGGGCCGGATGGCCCAGCTCGACAAGACGTTCCCGACGATGGACTGCTCGATATGAATCCTCGGGCCGAAGGCCATGGATGCCGGTCGGCATCCGCTCATCGAGGTCATCACGAACGCAGAGGTGGTCGGGTGCAAGGGCGAGCCGGGTGACTTTCGCGTGCGCGTGCATAAGAAGCCGCGTTATGTCCTGGAAGACAAGTGTGTGGCGTGCGGGCTATGCGTGGACGTATGTCCGATGGTCGGAGGCAACGAGTTCGACGTCGGCTTGAAAGCACGCAAGGCGATCTACCGGCCGTTTCCTCAGTCGGTGCCGTCGGCGTATGTGATCGATCCCGATGCGTGCCTGAATCTTCACGGTTTTCTGAGTGAAAGGCAACGGCAGCGCTTCGAGAAGGTCCAGCGGCTCAAGGAGAGGCGACAGGAGAGTTACCATCCGCACGTGATGTACTGCGGCCATTGTACGAAGGCGTGCGACGTGGAAGCGATCGATTTCGACATGCGGGCCGAGGATGTCGAGTTGGACGTCGGCGCGATCCTGGTCGCTGTGGGATTCCAGGAGTTCGACGCGAGGAAGCTGGGAAACTACGGATACGGCCGATTTCCGAACGTCGTGACGAGCTTGGAATTCGAGCGGATGCTGAACGCGTCGGGCGTCACGCAGGGGCACGTGATTCGGCCGTCCGACCATCAGACGCCGAAGCGCATCGTGTTCATCCAGTGCGTGGGGGCGCGCGGCGAGGGCGGTCGGCCCTATTGCAGCCGATTCTGCTGCATGAACGCGGTAAAGGATTCGATGCTTGTGCGGCAGCATGACCCGGAGGTCGAGGACGTCACGATCCTGTACACCGACTTGCGGGCGTTCGGCAAGGGTTTCGATGACTTCGTGCAGCGCAGCCGTGACGAGAAGAGCGCGAACTATGTTCGTGGTCGTCCCGCCAAGATCGAGCAAGTACCCGAGGATGATACGCTGGAGGTCTTCGTCGAAGACACATTGGAGCACGAGCAGAAGCGCATCCCGGCGGATTTGGTGGTGTTGTCCGTGGCGGCTGCGCCGAACGACCGGGCGGTCGAACTGGCCAAGACGCTGCACATCGAGACGGACAAGTATGGCTTTATCGCGCGGCGCGATCCGGCGGTTTCCGCGGTGGAAAGCACGCGGGAAGGCGTCTTCGTTTGCGGCAGCGCGGTTGGCCCACAGGTCATCCCGGACTGTGTGGCGCAGGCATCGGCGACGGCCGCGCGGGCGGAGTCGTTCCTGGTCGGAGAACGGGTCGAGGAGGAGAAGAAGGATATCCCGCAGCTTGACATGTCCGGGCCGCCGCGTGTCGGCGTGTTTGTGTGTCATTGCGGGATCAACATCGCGGGGGTGTTGGACATCGACGATTTGGTGGCGGCGGCGGAGGAGATTCCGGACGTCGTCGTCGCGGCGAACAATCTGTTCGCCTGCTCGGGGACGGGCCAGGATGAACTCGTCGAGTTGATCCATGAGCACAAGTTGAACCGGATCGTGGTGGCGGCGTGCACGCCGCGCACGCACGAGCCGGTCTTCCGCGAGAACTGCGCGCAGATCGGCTTCAATCCGTACATGTTGGAGATTGTGAACATCCGCGACCAGTGTTCGTGGGTTCATGCGAAGCAACCGAGCGAAGCGCAGGAAAAGGCACACGCCCTGATTCGCATGGGGGTCGCCCGGGCTCGGCATTTGGATCCGTTGTTCGAGGGCGAGGTGCCGATGACGCGATCGGCGTTGATCATCGGCGGCGGGATCGGGGGGATTCAGGCGGCGACGGACTTGGCCGTGCAGGGTTTTCCTGTAACGTTGGTCGAGAAGACCGATCGGCTGGGCGGGCGGCTTGCGCCGCCGAACCTGAAGCACCTGTATCCGAACATGCGCGAGGCGTCGGAAGTGCTGGACGAGAAAATCGCGCGTTTGAAGGCAAGCGGCGCTCGCGTGGCATTGAATACCGAGGTCGAGAACATTGCCGGGTATGTGGGCAACTTCACGGCGACGCTGAAGGGCGAGACCGAGGAAGTCCTTGATGTCGGGGCGATCATCCTGTCGTTCGGGGCCGACCTGCACAACCCCGAAGGCGAGCACGGCTACGGCAAGCTGCCGAACGTCATCACCAGCGCGGAGTTGGAGAAGTCGTACTTCGACAACGAGGACGGCCCGGTCATCGACGGTCGGAAGCCTACGAGCGCGGCGTTCGTTTTGTGTGTCGGATCGCGGGAGCCGGACGGTTTCACGGGCTGCTCGCGATACTGTTGTCCGACGGCGATCAAGCAGGCGCTCCATCTTTGCAGGCAGGGTATCGATACAACGATTTTCTACCGAGACATTCGGACGGTCTCGTCTGGGGCGGAGGAGATGTACCGCGAGGCGCGGGGGATGGGCGTGTTGTTCGTGCGTATCCCGCCCGGCGAGAAGGTCGAGGTCGTCGGGAAGGATCGGGCCGAAGGCGTCCGGTGCTTCGACGATTTGCTTGGGCGGCGGATCGAGGTTCCGACGGATCTCGTGATTCTGAGCGTCGGGATGCGTGCTCGCCAACCGGAGACGGACAAGTACCACGACATTCTGAAGGCGAGCGTCGGGCTTGACGGTTTCTTCCTGGAGCGGCATCCGGAGTTGGCGCCGGTCGAGACGGCCGTCGAGGGCGTGTTCCTGGCGGGGACGGTTCAAGGTCCGAAGGATATCGTGGACACGGTCGCGCAGGCATCGGCAGCGGCAGCGAAGGCGTCGGTATTCTTGGCGCACGACCATGTGAAGCTCGATCCGGTGGTTGCCGCTGTGGGCGAGGAGAAGTGCCGGGGGTGCGGCGCGTGCGTGGATATTTGTCCGTATCACGCGCCCGAGCTTGTGGAGTCTGAAGACGGGACGTGGGTGGCGCGGATCAATGCGTCGTTGTGCAAGGGCTGCGGGACGTGCGGGAGTTGGTGTCCGTCCGGCGCGATTACGTGCCGGCATTTCACCGATCGCCAGGTCAACGCGATGATTGATGCGTTCTTCGTCGAGGAGGTGGCGAACTGATGGCCGCAGAGAAGAAACAGAGGCCCAAGCGGGAGCCGCCGAAGAAGCGGAAGACGGGTGGTCGTGCCGCGTCGAAGAGCGCGGAGCCGAAGACAAAGGCCAAGGCGTCATCGTCGAAGACGGGGAAGCCCGGGCGCGCCGCGCCGACGAAAGGTGAATCCAAGGTGGCTACAAAGACGAGCGCAACGTCGGTTGCGTCGGATTGGGATCCGCGGATCGTGGTGTTTGCCTGCAATTGGTGTTCGTATGCGGGGGCGGACACGGCGGGGGTGTCTCGCATTCAGCATCAGCCGCATTTTCGGATGATCCGCGTGATGTGTTCCGGTCGAATCCAGCCCGGTTTTGTTTTGCGGGCGTTCGAGCGCGGCGCGGACGGTGTGTTGGTGTCGGGTTGCCATTTCGGGGACTGCCATTACGTCAACGGGAACGAGCGGGCGGTCGAGCAATTCGAGAAGACGATGAACGTGGTGAAGTTGTTGGGCCTGGAGGAGGGGCGGTTGAGGTTGGAATGGATCAGCGCCGCGGAAGGCGTGCGGTTCGCGCAGGTGATTAACGAATTCACCGATCAGGTCCGGGCATTGGGTCCTAGCCCGATGGCCGGTAGTCGACAGGCGAGTTGAGCGCCGGGTGATGCCGGCGTCGCCGTTGTGGAGCGATGGTTGATGGTTCGTCGGCCGTGGCGGTCGAAGGCAAAAGGATGAAGGATGAAACACCGGCGGGACGCCGGTGCCACAGATGTTGGGTGTCGGGGAGACCGGGCCGGGGACGGCCCGGCTCGCTGGGGACGGCCCGGCTCGCTGGGCAGGAGGTCGGTGCCAAGGCACCTGCCATGGCAGATGCATTGACGGAGTAGAAATCGATGCCGGAACTTGCGGAAGCAGCAAAGAATGCCAAGGCCTGGGCCTGCTATGACTGTGGGAAGTGTACGGCCACGTGTCCGATCGCGCGTGCGGGGAGCAACTACAGTCCGCGCCGCCACGTGCTGGCGACGAACCTGGGGCAGCGTGACGAGCTTCTTCAGAACGGCACGTTGTTCTCGTGTCTGACGTGCAGTCTGTGTGATCGTCGTTGTCCGGCGGAGGTCGGCTATACCGAACTGGTTCAGAAGCTACGGGAGATTTCGTTCAAGGAGGGTGTCGAGCCGGAGTGCCCGCACGGCGGGGCGCTGCAATCCGTGATGCGGATGATGGCCCGAGGTACGCAGCAGCAGGACCGCATGGGCTGGGTCACGAATGATCTGAAGATCGAAGCGAAGAAAGGCGAGGTCTTCTATTGGACCGGCTGCACGATGTACTACGACGCGTTCTTCCCGGATTTCAAGGTAACGACCCTGAACGGGACGCGGGCGGCGGTGCGGCTGATGAACAAGCTGGGGACGACGCCGGTGGTTTCCGCGGAGGAGCGGTGTTGCGGGCATGATCTGCTGTGGAACGGCGACAAGAAAAGCTTCGAGCAACTGGCGAAACACAATGTGAAGCTGGTGGCGGACAGCGGGGCGGAGGTGCTGGTGACGTCGTGCGCCGAGTGCCTGCGAACATGGAAGGTGGACTACGAGCCGTATTTCGATGGCAAGATGCCGAACATCCTGCACATTACGGAATACCTGGAATCGCGCCTGCCTGAGATGAAATTCAAGAAGAACGAGCCCAGCCGCGTGACGTTTCAGGATCCGTGTCGGATGGGCCGGCATCTGGGCATCTACGAGGCGCCGCGGAATGCGATCCAGGCGTTGCCGGGTGTCGAGTTGGCCGAGATGCGGCACACGAAGGCCGCGGCGATGTGTTGTGCGGGCGGGACGTGGTCGAACTGCGACCGATTCGCGAAGAAATTGCAGGTGGATCGACTGACCGAGGCGCGTGCGACGGGGGCGGAGGTGCTGGTGACGGCGTGCCCGAAGTGCCAGGTTCATTTTCGGTGCACAATGAAGGACCCGAATATCGGGGATGAGATCAGTATAGAACTGCGCGACGTGGCCGAGTTGGTGGATGACGCGCTGGAATGATGAACGGAGATGGAGGCAAGCGGGCCTGCGCCCCGTCGAGACCGGTGGCACACACGAGCGTGCATGCTGCCGGTGGCAGATGCACAGTGACGACTCCGGTCGCTGCCGAGGGTTTGCGATAGCCGCTGAGGAATGATGGTTTCCCAAGAAGGAAGGACATCCAATGGTTTCCCAACCGCCGATTGAGGAACTCCGCATCGGTGTGTTCGTCTGCGATTGCGGGCTGAACATCGCCGGGGCGGTGGACTGCGGGGCCGTGACCGAATACGCCGAGACGCTACCCGATGTGGCGTGCGCGGTCCGGAACAAGTACACCTGTGCGGATCCCGGTCAAAACGAGATTAAGGACGCGATCCATAAACACCGCCTGAATCGGGTGGTAGTGGCATCGTGCACGCCGAGGCAGCACGAGCCGACGTTTCGGCAGTGCGTGCGCGAGGCGGACTTGAACCCGTACCTGATGGAAATGGCGAACATTCGCGAGCATTGCTCCTGGGTGCATCCGAACGACCGGGAGGCGGCGACGGACAAGGCCATGGACCTGGTCGCCAGTGCCGTGGCGAGGGCCCGTTTCTTGCAGCCGCAGGAGGAGTTGACCGTGCCCGTGTCGAAGCGGGCGTTGGTCATCGGCGGCGGCGTGGCGGGCATCGAGGCGGCGATCGAGCTGGCGGATGCCGGGCACAAGGTGACGCTGGTCGAGAAGGAAGCGTCCATTGGCGGGATCATGGCGCAACTGGATAAGACCTATCCCACCATGGACTGCTCGATATGAATTTTGGGCCCGAAGGCCATCGATGCCGGTCGGCATCCAAACATCGAGCTGCTCACCTACAGCGAGGTCGAGGAGGTTTCGGGTTACGTCGGGAACTTCGTCGCGACGATCCGCAAGAAGGCCCGTTATGTGGATCACACGCTGTGCAATGCGTGCGAGGAGTGTGTGAAGGTGTGCCCGGTCAGCAAGCCGGATGAATACCAGATGGGGTTGTCCTCGCGTCGGGCGATTTACATTCCGTTCCCGCAGGCGGTGCCGTGTTCGTACATTCTCAATATGGACGACTGCCTCGGGAACAACCCGATCGCGTGCGGGAAGTGTGCCGACGTCTGTGAAAAGAAGGCGATCAACTACGACGACGAGGACGAACTCGTCGTTCGCGAGGTTGGGGCGGTCATCGTGGCGATCGGCCTGGATGTGTACGACCCGACGGAGATGGACGAGTACGGCTACACGCGCCATGCGAACGTGATCACGTCGATGGAGTTCGAGCGTTTGATCTGCGCGGGCGGTCCGACGGCGGGGCATTTTGTTCGGCCGAGCGATCACGAGCGACCGAAGCGGATCGGGTTCATCCAATGCGTCGGATCGCGCAACCCGAAGATCGGGCGGCCGTATTGCTCGAACATCTGCTGCATGAATACGATCAAGGATACGCTGCTTCTGGCGGATCACTATCCCGACACCGAGAACTTCGTCTTCTATCAGGACATTCGGGCGTTCGGCAAGTCGTTCGAGGACATGTTCCAAAGGTCGAAGGAGACGGGTACGCGATACATCCGCGGGTTGCCCGGCGATGTCGAGGAGGATCCCGAGACCGGCAACCTGGTCGTGACGGTGGAGAACACGACGCAACGGGGCGGCAACGGCCGTAGCGGTCTGGAGCGTTACGAACTCGACATGCTCGTGTTGTCCGTCGGCGTCATTCCACCGAAGGATCTTGCGAAGATATCGGGGATGTTGACGCTGTCGAAGACGTCTGACGGGTTCTTCATGGAGTCGCACCCGAAGCTGAAGCCGGTGGATGCGCCGACGCGCGGCGTGTTCTTCGCCGGTTTCTGCGAATCGCCGAAGGACATCAAGGATTCAGTGTGCCAAGCGGGGGCTGCCTCGTCGCGTGCCGGTGCGCTGCTGAACGCCGGGCAGATTCAGATCGAGGCGATTACGAGCCGCATCGACGAGATTGAGTGCAAGAAGTGCGGTTTGTGCGCCAAGATCTGTCCGTATGGGGCGATCACCTGGCAGAAGGGCGAAGTGGCCACGGTGATCGAGGCGGCGTGCGCTGGGTGTGGGTCGTGCGGCGCGACGTGCCAGTTCGGCGCAATTACCATGCGGCACTTTACCGATGACCAGCTTCTCGCACAGGTGCGCGCGATCCTGGCCCGGAAGCCTGAAGACAAGGTGTTTGTCTTTGCGTGCAACTGGTGTTCGTATGCGGGTGGCGACATGGCGGGGATTTCCCGTATTAAGTACTCGGCGAGCAACCGTGTCGTGCGGACGATGTGCTCGGCGCGTGTCTCCGAGGACATGGTTCTGGAGGCGTTCCGTTGTGGGGCGCCGGTCGTTTTGGTGTCGGGTTGCCACTATGCGGACTGCCACTATATCAACGCCAACCGGCAAACCGTCGTGCGTGTGCAACGTTTGTGGGACAAGCTGGAGAAGGCGGGCGTCCGCCCGGAGCGGTTGCAGTTGGAGTGGATCAGCGCGGCCGAGGGCCAGAAGTTCGCCAAGGTGATGAACCAGATGGAGGAGCTGCGCAAGACGGTGACGATCAAAGAGATCGAGCATGGGCGCGAAGCGCTGAAGCCGAAGCCTAAGAAGGCGGCCAAGAAGAAGGAGGCGGCGGCGACGGCGGGGTGAAAAGCCGATAAGCCGAGAATCGAAAAGACGCCACCTCGCGACGTTTGGCCGCGACCCGAAGGAGAGCGCGTAAATGAATCGGCCGTGCGTCACTGGCCGGCGGAAACGGAATTGTGATCGTTTTGTTGAGGCATAGAGATGGCGACAGCAACAACTGGGAATTTTCGGTGCATGATGTGCGGACACGACTACACAGACAAGGTCGAGAAGGGCGAAGATAGGGAGCGATCTTGTCCCAAGTGCCGCTCGAACAGCATCCGGCACATGAAGAAAAAGGCTGCAGACAAGTGATGGACATGAGCGTCCCGGCGGCTTCGCGTTCCTGTGGCACCGGCGTTTCGCCGGTGGGGACACCGGCGAAACGCCGGTGCCACAGGTGCCAGAGGTACCACAGGCAAGCGTGAAGTATCATAGCAGGGAGTAGTGTGATGCCCGATGAGCCTGAGAAGAAAGACGACGTCGTGAAGGTCAACTTCGACTTTCGCCGCGAGTTGGCGGAGAAGATCGAGGGGAACTTGGCCAGTTTCTGCTATCAGTGCGGTGCCTGTGTGGGCGACTGTCCGGCGACGATGTACAGCGACACGTTCAATCCTCGCGAGATCATGCTGAAGGTGCTGTATGGCCTCGGCGACGAGCTACTGGGCGAAGACTCGGTCATGTGGGAATGCACGAATTGCTACAATTGTCACGAGCGTTGTCCGCAGGAGGTCAAGCCCGTCGAGGTGATCATCTCGCTGAAGAACATGCTGGCGGACAGGGGGATCTACCCCGACCCCGTGGCAAAGGTGATCAAGACGTTCGAGGAAACGGGCCGGACGACGCCGCTGAGCGGCGCGGTGGACAAGCAGCGCGAGCGGTTCGGCTTGCCACCGCTGTCGGTGGTTCCGATGGACGAAATCAGCCTGCTGATCGAGCCGGCGCCGCCTGAAGGAGAAGACAATTGAAGCGCTATGCGTTTTTTCCAGGTTGCCTGATCCCCACGCGGCATCCCGCGATGGAATTCGCCATCCGCCATACGCTACCGAAGCTGGGCATTGAGATCGTCGATCTGGAAGGCACCTCGTGCTGCCCGGATCCGATCTATTTCAAGTCCAAGGACAAAATGTCGTGGCTGGCGGTGGCCGCCCGCAATCTGACGTTGGCCGAGGAGCAGGGACTCGACATCTTCACGAACTGCTCGGGCTGCACCGCCACGTTGTCGGAGACGTATCACCTCCTCGAAGACATGTCGTTGCGTGAGAAGGTGAACCAGCGGCTGAAACGCATCGGGCGGGAGTACAAGGGAACGAGCAAGATTCGTCACATCGTCACGTTGTTGCGGGATGTGGCGGGGTATGACGCCATTCGTGAGTCCGTGGTGCGACCGTTGGATGGGCTGAAGGTGGCGATTCATTACGGCTGTCACCTGCTGAAACCCAGCCGCATCATGCAGGTGGATGACCCGAACGACCCGTCCGTCATGGAGAGACTGGTCGAGGCATTGGGGGCGGTGCCCGTTCGTCATCGCAACTGGTATCTCTGTTGTGGCAAGGCCTGCCAACGGGAGGATATCCCGTCCAACATGATGCACGACTTGCTTGGCGCGGTTCAGGAGGAGGAGGCGGACATTCTCGGGTTGATCTGTCCGACCTGTTTCGGCCAGTTCGATCACGGCCAGATGAAGGTATCGAAACAGTTCGGCGAGGACTTTCATACACCGCCGATTTATTATTTCCAGCTTCTGGCGTTCGCGCAGGGTGTGCCGTACGACAAGCTCGGCCTCGAGCGGCAGCGCTTCAAGCCCGAGTGCTTGCGGCAATTCGAGACAGCAGCGGCCGCCGCTAGCAGCAGTGAGACGGAGTAAGTTCTTCATGGACGAGAGGCCATCCGATTGCACGATGCGGCAGGAGATGGCAGGTGGCTTCGCCGGGCAAAGGAGTGAGTGCCATGACAACATATGATATTCGCATCGATCGAGAGAACTGCGTCGGCGACGGGCTGTGCCGGGAGGAGGCGCCTGGCACGTTCGATGTGGACGGCGAGGGCAAGTCGGTCGTAATGAATCCCGACGGCGATCCGGCGGAGGACATCCTTCGGGCGGCACAGAGCTGTCCGCTCAATGTGATCACGCTTCTCGACACCCGGACGGGGGCGACGGTCTGTCCGTAGGAGTGCTCGGCGGCTGCATGGTCGCGTGAGCGCGTTGGGGCGGGCGGCCGCGCTTGCCTCGTTTGTGGGCCGACATCACCTCACAACCGGCGTCACTTGTGGTTCCGATGGGGGGTTCTATACTGTTGATGAGAGGTGCGTCCGAAGATGGCCGCGCGGGTGGCGCTTGGGGTCTCGGATGAGCCTGTCGCCGAGGCGCGTCATGGACACGAGCAGACCGAAGCGCATCCTGATCGGAAAAGTCGGCCTGGACGGCCACGACCGAGGCGCCAAGTTCATCGTCCAGGCTTTGCGAAACGCCGGCTACGAGGTGATCTACACGGGCATCCGCAGGACGCCCGAGCAGATCGTCCGCGCGGCCGTGGACGAAGACGTGGATGCGATCGGCCTGAGCCTGTTGAGCGGCGCCCACAATGAGCTGTTCCCCCGCGTGGCGGAGCTGCTGCAAGAGGAAGACGCCGAGAACATCGTTCTGTTCGCCGGCGGCACCATCCCCGATAAAGACATCCCGCACATCGAGTCGCTCGGCTTCCGAAAGGTTTTTACCCCCGGCGTACCGTTGGCCGAGATTCTGTCGGCCATCGAGGGGGAACTGGCCGGCCGGTCCGACGGCGGCGGAGCAATCGTGTAACTGACATGGATGCGCTCGTTGACAAAATCCGCGGGGGCGAGCGGCGCTCGCTGGCGAGGGCCATGTCCCTCGTCGATCAAAGCGGGGCCGATGCGGAAGCGCTCAAGGACGCGCTGCGCCGCGAGACCGGCGACGTGCCGTGGTGGGGGTTTACCGGGCCGCCCGGCGTCGGCAAGTCCACGTTGATCGACGCGCTATTGGGCATGTTGCGGGAAAGAGGCCGGCGGGTCGGCGTTGTCGCGGTTGATCCGACGTCGCCGTTGTCGGACGGCGCCCTGTTGGGCGACCGCGTTCGCATGATGCAACATGCCGTCGATCTGGACGTCTTCATCCGCTCGCTCGCCACGCACGGGCGCGAGGGCGGGCTTTCCGACGCGACGCTGCACTGTGCCAGATTGCTGGAATTAGCCCAGTATGATCCCGTGCTGATCGAGAGTGTCGGCGTCGGGCAGAACGAGGTGGATATCGCCTCGGTGGCCGATATCTGCGTGGTGATGCTGGGGCCGGGCTACGGGGATGAGATTCAACTCATCAAGGCGGGCCTGCTCGAAGTCGCGGACATCATCGTCGTGAACAAGTGCGACACGCCCGAAGCGAATCGACTGCTCGCCGAAGTCCGCGAGCAGGGGAAACGTCAAAACGTCGAAAGTCGAAAGTCGAAAGTCGAAAGTCCAAAGTCGAAAGTCGAAAGTCGAAAGTCCAAAGTCGAAAGTCCAAAGTCGAAAGTCCAAACGTCTATAGCCCGTGGCGGAAGCCACGGGTTGGCGTCGGAAGCACCCCCCACCGAAATCATCGGCATCGAGGCGAAATCCGGCAAGGGCGTGGATGCACTACTGGACAAGCTGTTGGAACTGGATCGCACCGCCCGCGGCACAGAGCAGCGGCAACGCTACCGGCACAGGCGAATCCTGGGTGAGATCAAACGCGGCGTGATGCTGGCGTGCGAACAGAACCTGGACCGCGCACTGACCGCCCCCGCCGCCAAGGAACTACTTGCCAAGCTAGAACGGGGCGAACTCTCGTTAGATGCCATCGTCGCACAGCTTGGCGCCACCCCGGCCCGGCACAACTGATCAGATTGCCGCCAGCAATGCGTCTTGCGCGTTGCGGGGGAGTTGGATGATGACGAAGTGAGATTCGGGATAAAGGTAATCCTCCCCAGATTCGTCGACGACTCTCACGTATCCCTCTTTTGCCGCCTCATCGTCGGGCACGATGTGATAAACCTTTCGCTTCTCCAAATCATCACAGTCCTTGTTCTCTATGCAAAGCGCAAACATCTGTTTTGTTTTATCTTGTGCCATGGTCTTAGTCCATTAGACGTTTGATTTTCGTTTTCTTTCTACCGATGCCGTGGGCTTCATACCAGTGGACCTCGGCACTGCGTATTCTTCCGGTTTGAAGGCGGACACGGGCAACGCCTTTGAGTTTTCGCCACCGCCCGGGACCATACTGTTTGCGGAGTCGCATGATATCCCGGATCTTTCCACCCACGGCTAAAGTCTCGACATTCTCGATTTCGCCGATTATCTCAAAATGCATACTAAACTCTATCCGTCCACTCACCTTTGCCAGGACTCCTGCCGACGGATTGGCTTGCCGGCCGAGTAGGTCGACGATACATACAATATAACTTGAGGCGCCTGCGGCTGCAATGACGGCATTTCCGGTCCGATGTGCCGTCCTCCCGGGTGTGCCACACCGCCGCGTGCCGAAAGCGGATGATCCGAGGAGGTCACTCTGCAGGCTTGCCTGGGGCTTGCTTTCGCGAATAATGGCTGCTGCACGGGTCAACAAGTTGACCCATGCCACCCCGGACCTTGGCTGCCAAGAACTGGCACGTATGCCACTGCCTTGAGCAGTGCCGACCGCGCCGAACGGTCGCAACTGAAGAACGCGAAGACAATCATGGCGAATTCCTTAACTCAACACATTGCTCGCTGGAAGGCCGAAGCGCTCGCCAAATCCGTCGCGAAGATGCCTGAGCAGCCTGAGCGTACGGTGACGGCGTCGGGTCGGCCGGTGGAGACGTTGTACACGCCGGATGCTTCGAGCGACGAGGCCGCCTGCCGGGCGTACCTCGACCGGCTGGGCTTTCCCGGCGAGCATCCGTTTACGCGCGGTGTGCAGCCGACGATGTATCGGTCGCGCTTGTGGACGATGCGTCAGTACGCCGGTTTCGGCACGGCCGAGGAGACGAACGAGCGATATCGCTTTCTGCTCGACAACGGCCAGACGGGGCTCAGCGTCGCGTTCGATCTGCCGACGCAGATCGGATACGACAGCGACCACATGCTCGCGGCGGGCGAGGTCGGCAAGGTGGGCGTTGCGATCGACACGCTGGCCGACATGGAAATCCTGTTTGACGGGATCCCGCTCGATAAAGTGTCCACCTCGATGACGATCAACGCCCCGGCCGCGGTGCTGTTGGCAATGTATATTGCCGTCGGCGAGAAGCAGGCGCGGCAGAAAGGGGCCGAGAAAGGAATCACGGCCCAGCACATGGAGGGATTCACGGCCCAGCTTACGGGCACGATTCAGAACGACGTGCTCAAGGAGTACATCGCGCGCGGCACCTATATCTTCCCGCCCGCCCCGTCGCTTCGGTTGATTACCGACATCTTCGCCTACGCGGCCCGGCACATGCCGCGATTCAACACGATCAGCGTCAGCGGCTACCACATGCGCGAGGCGGGCGCGACGGCCTCGCAGGAAATCGGCTTCACGCTGGCGGACGGTATTGAGTACGTACGTGCGGCCGTCAAGGCGGGGCTGGACGTGGACAAGTTCGCGCCGCGCGTCGCGTTCTTCTTCGGCGCGATGACGGACGTGCTGGAGGAGGTGGCAAAATTCCGCGCTGCCCGTCGATTGTGGGCGAGGATCATGCGAGACCGCCTCGGTGCGAAGAACCCGCGAAGCTGCATGTTGCGTTTTCACACGCAGACGTGCGGCGCGACGCTGACGGCACAGCAGATGGACAACAATGTCGTTCGTGTGGCGCTCCAGGCGTTGGCGGCGGTGCTCGGCGGGACGCAGTCGCTCCATACGAACAGCCGCGACGAGGCGCTTGCGTTGCCGACCGAGCAGTCGGTGCAGATCGCGCTGCGAACACAGCAGGTTATCGCGCATGAATCGGGCGTCGCACACACGGTCGACCCGCTTGCCGGAAGCTACTACGTCGAGAAGCTGACGGACGACATCGAGGCCGAGGCGGAGGCGTACATCGAGAAGATCGCCGAGATGGGCGGCATGGTCCGGGCCATCGAACGCCGCTATCCGCAGGGCGAGATCGAACGATCGTCGTATCGGTATCAGCAGGAGATCGAGCGCGGGGATCGCGTGATTGTCGGCGTGAATCGATACCAGACGGAAGAACAGGCGCAGCCCGAGATACTGACGATCAGCGAGGATGCCAGGCAACGCCAGCTTGATCGGCTGAACACGGTGCGGGCCGAGCGGGACGGCGCGGCGGTCACACGGGCCCTTGACGCACTTGAATCGTGCGCGAGATCGGAGTCGGGTACGGGTGATGACGGCGGCCTAATGCCACGGATTCTCGACGCGGTTCGCGCGTACGCCTCCGTGGGTGAGATCTGCGATCGGCTCCGGAGCGCCTTCGGCGAGTACAGCGAGGATACGACGGTTTGAACTAGGCGCGGCGCGCAACGGCGCATGACGGAGGCGAGTATTTCGACCGTCAACAGAGCCGGGCCGGACCGGCTCGACACGAGCCGGCTCTGAAAGTCGACATGAACGGTTCTGTGGCTCGACGTAAACTGGCTCTGTTGACAATAACGAGGAAATCCCATGCAGCCGCCATCTCGGATTGACCATCTGGGCATTGCCGTCCATTCGATTACCGAGGCGAGTGGGTTCTACCGTGACGTGCTCGGCTTGCCGGACGGCGGGACCGAGGAAGTCAGCGATCAGAAAATCCGCGTGGCGTTCTTCGAGGTCGGCGAGGCCCGCATCGAACTAGTGGAGCCGACCGCCCCCGACAGCCCGATCGCGCGTTTCCTGATGAAGCGCGGTCCCGGTCTGCACCACATCGCCTACCGCGTCGATGATCTGGACGCGACGCTTGCCGCCGTGAAGGCGGCCGGCATCCGGCTGATTGACGAATCGCCGCGTGACGGAGCCCACGGCATGAAGATCGCCTTCGTCCACCCGCAGGGCAGCGGCGGTATGTTGACCGAGTTCTGTCAGCCCGCCGGATGACCGCATGTGCCGTCTGCGTAGCGTCCGACCCCCGTGTCGGACGTTGAAGACTATTGCTTTCCGCCGGCCGACAGGGGCGTCGGCCGCTACAAAGGAAAGCAGACCGCTGTAGCTTCTTCTCTCATTTCTCAGTGATCAGCAGATGGGCAAGATTGCCCATCCAACGTGATTACCTGGCGTTGGATTCGTTTTTCATTTCTCAGTGGCCGTTTGTTCACGTCATTCGTCTTCTTTATGGAGGCCAATGCTGCTTGTCCGTAAAGATCCAGGAGCAGCTTGGAAGCGGAGAGGCGGAGTAGCGGAGAGGTGCAGAGCCCACCCTTCAAAACGAGTTGCTGATTGCTGACGGTCCAGCATTCGGACCAATGTACTGCGAGCCTCGTGTCAACGATCGTTCACCGCGTAGCGTGCAACGTCAATCATGTCCGGTTCACAGGAGAACCGGCACGGAGTCCCCTGCCAGGAGGTCTATTCATGTTTCGTCGATTGGAGCTGAATTCGGGATTGAAAAGTTGTTCCAGAGATGGAGGACATTCTACGGAAGATCCGGTCGAGTTGCCTGCGCCAGGCGACGGACGGCGCTGGCGGCTCCCGGTGTTCCTGGTCTGCGCCCTGGTCCTCGGCGCGGCGCGCTCGACTGTGGCGGATCAGTTGATCCCCAGGCCGCGAATCGATAAGCCCGCGAAAACCGAGGTCAACCTCATGTTTCACCAGGCGGATGTGATCTCCGTGAAGTTCCATGACGGCCTGATGATCCGCGCTCGCAACGGCGATATCACTGACTTCGACACTGGCGCGTTGCGCGACGCGCAAGCAACGCTGACCGGGCTTGATGGCGGCACGTGGGAGCCGGCGCACTCCCTGCCGGCAGACGATCTCGATCAATTACGTTGGACGGCACAATCGAACCTCGGCAGGGCTGTGGCGGACTTGAATCTACAGTTCAACTTCATCCTGCCGCCGGGCACGGACGCCGGCGCGGCGATCGACGCCTTCAACGACCTTGATTGTGTCGAGATTGCACTGCCGGTACCGCTCCCGATGGCCGCGCCAGTGCCGCCGAGCTACCAGTCGAACCAAGGCTACCTCAACGCATCGACCAGCGGCGTCGACGCCACCTGCATGTGGCAGCTTCCCGGCGGCACGGCCGCCGGGTTCGCCGTGGCGGACCTGGAATACGACTGGAACTTCAATCATCAGGACTTGAATTCACCGACACTGCTCGGCGCCACCCAGGTCAACCCCTGTAACTGCCCGCCGCCCGGCGACCCCTGTCTCTGCAACGAAGACCACGGAACGGCCGTCCTGGGTGAGATGGGATCGCTCAACAATGGCTGGGGCACCACGGGCATCGCGTATGGCTGCACGCTCTATGTCGTAGCAGTCAATACCAGCGCAGGCTACAACGTCGGCTCCGCCATCACGACGGCGCTGGGCACGCTCGTGGCCGGCGACGTCATCCTCATCGAGCAGCAAATCGCGGGACCGAATTACACCGGCAGCCCACCCGGCACGCAGTTCGGGCTCGTCGCCGTGGAATGGTATCAGCCCTACTACAACGCGATCGTCACCGCCGTCGGGAACGGCGTCATCGTCGTCGAGGCCGCGGGCAACGGCCAGCAGAACCTGGACGATACCGTATATCAAACAGGGCACGCGCCCTTTATGCCCGCGAACGACTCCGGCGCGATCATCGTCGGTGCCGGCGCCAGCCCAGGCGGTTCCGAAAACGACCGATCGCGGCTGTGGTTCTCGAACTACGGCTCCACCGTCGACCTCCAAGGTTGGGGCGAAAACGTCTATACAACCGGATACGGCGATCTATACAGCACCGAAGGAAAGAACCTGTGGTACACGTCTACGTTTGGCGGGACATCGAGTGCGTCGCCGATCGTGGCAGGCGCTTGCCTGGTGCTCGAGTCGGCGTACTTCGCCGGTGCCGGCGCAGTCCTCACACCGGCGCAGGTAAAGGCCAACCTCCAAACGACCGGATCAGCACAGCAGGCAGGTACGTACAGCGGCAACATCGGTCCTCGCCCGGATGCCTCCGCCGCGCTCTGTGCCGCGCTGCCGGCGCTCGACGCCAACGCCAATCTCGTGCCGGATCTTTGTGAGCAGTTGACCGGGATTCAGGCGTGTTGCTTCCCCAGCGGCTCCTGCACCGACACGACGCCCGCGAACTGTACCACCTACGGCGGCACGGCCCAGGGCGCAGGCACAGCCTGCGCCACGACGCAGTGCACCGCTCCCACCGAGGCGTGCTGCTTTAGTAATGGCACTTGTGCCGACATGACACCGGCTGCTTGCACGGCCGCCGCCGGCACGCCCCAAGGTCCGGGCACCTTGTGCGTCACCACGCAGTGTCCGTCGTCAACCGAAGCGTGTTGTTTCACCAATGGATCCTGCTCCGACGCCACGCCTGCGAATTGCGCCGCCAACGGAGGGATGCCACAAGGACTGGGCACTACCTGCGCGACTTGGGTGTGCCAGCCCCAGCCCGAGGCCTGCTGTCTGCCGGGCGGCGCGTGTGTGATGGTGCCGGCTGCCCAATGCACCGCGCAGGGCGGATTCCCCGCGCCCGGCGTTCCCTGCCTCGGCGATGGCGACGGCAACGGCATCGACGACGCGTGCGAGGGCTTCGCGGGCGATTACGTCTTCGAGTTCTCCCTGGACATCGGCTCGGACATCGAGTTGAGCGATCCGATACCGGACGGCAACGAAGCGGCCGATCCCGGCGACGTCTATTGGTGGCAGAGCGCCCCGATCGTCCCGCCCGGCCGTGACGGGTTCAAGGACGACTTCACGATTTTCAACACCGACCCGTGGCCCGACCCGCCGGATATGATGCTTGCCACCGCCGTTCCGGTCGGCTACGGAAGTCCCGAGGACTACTGGGAGTACTTCGATCTCGACGCCCACGACCAGCTCGATATCGACCTCCTGGAATCACTCATCATTCCCCCGGACCATCCGCTGGAAATGCCGATCGAGTACTTCGATTCCTGGTGCATCCACGGCCCGGACTACCTGATGATCTCGTTCGATGACGACATGGCCCCCGGCTGGCCCGTCAACGACGTGCCAGTCATGGTGCCCTCGCCCGCCGGCGTCAGCAGCTATGGCTCAACTGCCGGGCAGGACGAAATCCTTGGCGTGAACGTCATGGTGCAACCCACACCGCCGCCGTATCCCCTTCAGAAGATCTATCCCATTGCTGACGAGATGACCGTCCATCAAAGCCTGATGCCCAATCCCGACAATGGCGACGAAGAACACGATGACGACGTGGATTCGCTGGACATCGTGCCGGGCTTGGAGGAGCCGGGCTGCCCCCACTGGTACTTCAGTGCCGACCACGAGGCGCACCTCGGGCTCGATCCAGGAGGTATCTATCAGGCGGTGCCGGGTGGGTATGGTCAGGTGATCGACGAAATCCACCTGGGCATCCCCGAGGAAACCGACATCGACGCCTTTGAGTTCGCTTGGGTGGAGCATCCCGACTGGCCCGGCATGAAGTATCTCGCGCTGCTGTTCAGCGTGGACGAGGATGACCCACTGACGCCGATCGACGAGTCAGGTGGCATGGATCCCATGATGGTCTGGGTCTCCTGGATGACCGGGTTTAGTATCCCGATGACAGATCCGCTTGGCGACGACATCGACGCCTTGACCGCCTGGCGCGAGCCGCTCATCGAGATGGAAATCGGCGCTTGCTGCCTGCCCGACGGGACCTGCGCCGATGGCATGACGCTTCCCGACTGCGATGCCGCCGTCGGCATGTGGCACGGCCCCGGCAGCATGTGTGCCGCCGTCGATTGCTGCATCACACGCTGTCCCGGCGACGTGAACAGCGACGGCGTCGTCAACGGCCTGGACATCCAGTGCTTCGTCGATTGTGTCGTCAACGGCTCGGCGATGCTCCCCTGTAATTGCGCGTGTGCGGACTTCAACGGATCGGTCCCGCCCGGTGTCGACGATGTCGCACCGTTCGTTCAGGAGTTGCTGAATCCAATCGGATGCCCGTAGTGCTCCGTCGCACCTCAGATGGTGGACAGGACACGGCGCCATCAGTTGAATCAGCCTGCGTGTGCCCCATCCCGCATCGGCTGCCCAAAGGGCAAGCGATCGGGATGGGGCACCTCGCTTTGAAGCTGTTTCAGAACTGTGGCACAGGCCTCCGGCCTGTGAACGAAGAAGCGCGCATACGACGATGGCCAGGCATGGCTGTCAAGGTCAAACTCGACGAGTACTTGTCCTCGGGTCCATGACAGTTTAGGCGGCATTGCTCCGAAGGGTCCAACGGGTGCCACTGGCGGCTTGTCCGCCAGTGCCTCAACAGATAGCGCCCTACACGGACACTGGCAGGCAAGCTGCCAGTGGCACCCCGCCGCCGATTGT
>JAUVGW010000102.1 GCA_030593565.1 Phycisphaerae bacterium
CAGTGCCCCCCGCCGACTCAGTTGTGGATTCGGGCGTCCCAGTTGTCCACGGGCAGTACGTCAAGTTTGACGTTTACTTTGACACCGCTTGCCGGCCCGGCATGACTCGCGTCCCCGGATGTATGGTCCGCCGCGCGGGCGATCAAGACGGCCTATGGACCGCGGTGGCCGCCTGCAGCAGAATAGTGTGGAGCTACGAAACAAACCTAGGAGGTCCGACCATGAAACGAAACCTCGTCTTGGCAACCATGCTGCTGGCCGTCCTGGGGGGCGGCTGTGCCGTCGTCTCGTCCGAGGGCGTGGACTTGAGCGTCCGGGGGATGCTCTCCTTGTTGATCAGCCGGGAGTCCACCTCGGCCACCGCCAACACCGGGGCCTCGGTCCGCGACAACGCCGCCGTCTTCACCCTGCTCGATCTGGCCGACGACCAGGTCCTCTCGGTCAACGGAGTCACCCTCCAGCCCACGCTGGTCAACATCATCTTCGGCCTCGGCTTCGAGGACTTCCAGGTGGTCGCCGAGATCGGATCCGTGGATGCCCCCAGCACCTATTCAATCAGCTTCGACAACCAAGGCGAGGTCGCCACCATGACGGTAACGCCGCCCGCCGACTTTACCTCCGTCGCCCCGGCGGCAGGTTCCTCGGTCAGCAAGGCGGGCTTCACCGCGACTTGGGCGCCGTCGGGCGAGACCGACGTGTTGGCGGCCGTCGTGATCGTGGGCCTGGAGGCCGACGGCTCCGACGACGACACCGACCCCGACGCCAGCAGTGTGACCCTGAGCAACCTTCCGGACAGCGGTACGGTGTCGGTCGGCGCCAGCGATCTGAACGACCTCCTGCCCGGCGACATAACGCTTACCGTTCAGCGCTATCGCACCACAACTCAGACCCTCGGCTTCGCCAGCGGCGACGTCCGCGTCCAGGTTTTCCAGGACGTGGCCCTCACGCTGACCAATTGAACCACGTTTGCCTTATGGTCCGGGCCGCGTGGCATGGGTCAACTTGCCCGGGTGGACGGCATGGGTCAACTCGTTGAAGGCGTGCGCCAGGCAGCTTCGTATCAGACAGGATCAGCTTCCACCCTGAGGCTCTAGTGCTTTGTCACGCCTGAATCATCGGGTGGTACGGGCGTCCCGCCCGTGCGAAATCGGATTGCCATGGTCTTGTACGGGCGAGACGCCCGTACCACCCAACCCGCATATTTAGGCGTGACAAAGCACCGGCAGCTCGTGGCAAAAGTCATGTAGCGGCCGACCCCCGTGTCGGCCGATCCCGTGAGCGGCTGTTTTCCCGTGCTCTACGGCCGACACGGGGATCGGCCGCTACAGCCCATGGGCGCCTCCAACTTTTGCCACGGGCTGCTGGGCGCTCGGTTCCGCGCACCAGTCGATTCCATGGCGATCAGGCTCGCGCAGAAACCATTCCCCTCAGGTTGAGCATGCTGAGGTCCCGCACCGACGTGCAGGATCATCAATTGTGATGCCCTCGCGGCGGCACCAAACTCAACGGACTATGATTGCATACGGCGTGGGGCATGGCCGAGACGCGGACTTGTGCGGACCGCCGCGGCCTGTCGGCTTCAAGAGCACCCCGTCCTCAGGCTGCGACCCGGGGGGGATGACAGGTGCCTCGATGCCGCGTGATGAGGACTTCGCGATGCGAGACGAGGTTCGTGAACGAGTGGCACATCCGGACGGGCCGCGATCTGGGAACGGTTCACGCGTCGCAGCAGTGACACGGTCGGAGGGGTGCGAAGGAGAGGGTGTGCCACGCGTGCACGTCCCACTCCTCCAGGCCATCCTGGACGAAACGACCGACTCCGTCTTCGTCAAGGACCTCGAGGGACGCTACTTGATGATCAACGCCGCCGGTGCGCGGTACGTTGGGCGGCCGGCAGAGGACATCATCGGTGAACGTGACACAGAACTCTTTCCCTCCAAGACAGCACGCCAGATAACCACGCATGACCGTGAGGTGATGGACTCCGGTGTGACACAGTCACATGAGGCGGTCCTGCCGGTAGACGGGAGCCCTCGAGTGTTCCTTTCGACAAAAACCCCCTATCGCGATTCACAAGGGAAACTCATCGGTCTGATAGGCATTTCGCGCGACATCACCGAGCGGAAGCAGGCGGAGCAAGCATTGCGCGAGAGTGAGGAGCGGCTGGCGAGGATTCTCGAATCCGCCATGGACGCTATCATCATCATCGACGATCACCGCATCGTTCATCTCTTCAACGCCGCCGCAGAAGCCGTATTTCGGTGTAAAGCAACCGAGGCGCGGGGCCAGTCGTTCGATCGGTTCGCCTCGGGACCCTTGCGAACGGTCCTGACTCGCTGCCTGCAGGCTTTCGGTCGGGCCGAAGTACGGAAGCCATACGTATGGATTCCCGACCGCCTGACCGCTGTCCGCGCCGATGGAGAGGTGTTTCCGATCGAGGCGACGATCTCGCGCGTTGAAATGGGCCGACAGCGTCTTTTCACGATCATTCTCCGTGACATCAACGATCGCAAGGAGGCGGAGGAAGAACTCCGCAAGCTGCAACTCGAAAACCTCTACTTACACGAGGAGGCCAAGACCAACCTGCATATCGACGAGATTGTGGGGGACTCGCCGGCCATTCAGAAAGTGTTCCAAAGCATCGAACAGGTTTCCGGTACAGATTCCACCGTTCTGGTGACGGGTGAAACCGGCACAGGTAAGGAGCTGGTGGCCCGGGCCATTCATGCACGCAGTACACGCAAAGGGCGGATGCTGATCACAGTCAACTGCGCGGCCCTGCCGGGCGGGCTGGTCGAGAGCGAGCTGTTCGGGCACGAGAAGGGCGCGTTCACCGGAGCCTTGTCGAAAAGGATTGGCCGCTTTGAGATGGCCGACGGCGGAACGATCTTCCTGGACGAGATCGGCGACCTGCCGCTGGACCTTCAGGCCAAGCTCCTGCGCGTGCTTCAGGAAGGTGAGTTCGAGCGGGTGGGCGGCACGGAGACGATCAGGGTGGACGTACGTGTAGTCGCCGCGACGAACCGTGAGCTCGAAGAAATCATCAAGGAACATCGCTTTCGGACAGACCTGTACTACCGGTTGAACGTCTTTCCCATTCACCTTCCAGCGTTGCGCAATCGGGCAGAAGACATCCCTCTACTCGTGAGGCATTTCGCCATGCATTACGGGAGAAAAATGGGCAAGCGGATCGAATCAATCCCGCAGTCTGCGTTCAACGCGCTACGGAACTACAACTGGCCCGGCAACGTGCGCGAACTCCAAAACGTCATCGAGCGCGCGGTGATCATCAGCCCGCGCGGCGTACTCGAGCTGGGCGAATGGCCTCCGACGCGAATCGATGCGGATGAAGGCCCCGGTACGTTGACACTCGACGAACTCGATCGACAGCACATCCTGGACGTCCTCGAGCGGACGGGTTGGCGTGTGAGTGGAAAGCACGGAGCAGCCACAATCCTCGGTTTGAAGCCGACAACGCTTGAATCGAGGATGAAGAAGCTTAGCATCAATCGCGCGAGTTGATCGTCAGCCACTTCCCATTGTCCTGCAAAATTCCTTACTGCTGCCGAGAATATGCCGCGAGCGTGTCGCGTTTTCATGGTGAGCGCAGGCCCACCTATATCCAAATGGCGATCACCTGGGGGGCTGCAAGGACGGCATGGTGACACCGGCGTGCTATCTGGATGGCTACCGAGAGCGTCAACCATGTGTCAGAACCTACCGCTGAATCCTTGAACGATGTTCGTGCGAGGCTCGCGGGCCCGTCACGCGGCAGACAGATAGGAACACCCGGTGTCCACGATATTTCGTGACGCCCCCGAAATATCGTGAGCACCCACTGGCGCTGGTGGTTGACGGCATCCAGCGGTCACCAACGGAACTGCCGCCACTTTCATGCTTTACATCACAGCGACGTCAAGTTCACACGCCTGGCACACATTCTGCAATAAGACGCGGCAGCAGCGAAACCGCGCCGGAGAGTGAACATGCTTCGCATTACCG
This sequence comes from Phycisphaerae bacterium, assembly GCA_030593565.1. Classification (GTDB taxonomy): domain Bacteria; phylum Planctomycetota; class Phycisphaerae; order UBA1845; family UTPLA1; genus JAFGQA01. The sequence continues at coordinate 4,003 of JAUVGW010000102.1, forward strand.
AGGTACCAGGAAGCCCCTCAGGAATCGCCCTGAAGGTGGAAGGGCAAATCGTCTCCGAGTGGGTCGGGGAACTCGAGCGGGAATGTCGGCGTGCGCTCACCCTGCACACGAGCGTACAACTCGACTTCGAGGAGGTGACGCACATCGACCGTCGGGGGGCCGAGATGCTCGAGGGGCTGCAAGGTATGAACCTGAGCATCGTCAAGTGCCCCCCACTCATCAGGACTGTCCTGCATGGCGAGGGAACCGAATGAGCTGGGGACGACTGGCATCGGATGCCACAAAGCTGTTTGAGGCGGCAGTGCCAAGACAAGACTGGCGACGAGCATTTTCACCGTCCGGGCCGGCCGGGTGACCGTCGCCTCTCGTGTGTTCGACAACATAACGACTGTGAAAGGGTGAACCAATGAATAACAAATGTTCCTTGTGGAAACGGTTTGAGGTGGTGGTTCTGTTTGTCCTGGCCACGAACGGGCCGGTGATCGGAGCCGTGCACATCGTGGACCAGGTGGGCACTTCCTTTGTGCCTTCCGCAATCACAGTTGATCCGGGTGACACGGTGCGCTGGGTCTGGTCCGGGGGCGGCCATACCGTGACGTCCGGGACAAGCTGCACGTTTGACGGGCTGTACTTTGACGAGCCGCTGAATAGTCTCAATCCAACATTCGAGTTCATCGTCCCTGATGGCGTAAGCTCCGTTCCGTACTATTGTCGCCCACACTGCGTTCTCTTCGGCATGACCGGCCTGATCACAGTCAATCTTCCGCCTGCTGACTTCGTGATCACGCTGGATGGAGATCAGGAGGTCGGTCCCGTGGACACACCCGCGGCCGGCTCAGGAACTGCGACCTTCAACCCGGGCACGAACCTGTTCAGTTGGGAGATCTCGTTCGCCGCCCTGGCGGGCACGGAGACTGCCTCACACTTTCATGGGCCGGCGGTTGCATGCACGAACGGGGGAGTGCAGATCACCCTGCCGCTCGGCAGCCCGAAGGTCGGCTCACAAGTCCTGACTCCCCAACAGGCGACGGATGTGCGCGCAGGCCGGTGGTACGTGAATGTCCATTCTGACGCGCATCCGGGAGGGGAGATCCGTGGGCAGGTCATGCCTGTCGCTCTGGTGGATCCTATCCCGGGCTCCATCCCCACTGGCGACATCAGGGTCCACTTGCAGCCCCTGGCCACAGGCCTCACCGCCCCCAATTGGGGTACTTTCTCACCCGGCGATGCCGATCGCCTCTTCGTCGCGGACCAGGATGGCATCCTTTGGGCCATCGACCTGACCACCGGTAGCAAGACCGTCTTCCTTGATGTCAGCTCTCGGTTGGTCCCCCTGGGCATCTTCGGCGCCGACACGTTTGATGAGCGCGGGTTGCTCGGCATCGCCTTCGATGCCGACTACACCACCAACGGTCTGCTCTACACATTCACCTCGGAGCCGGTGAGCGGCACGGCGGACTTCTCGACCATGCCGCCGGCCACAACGCCGAACTGTCACAGCGTCATTGCCGAGTGGCACGTGCCCGATCCGGCGAACCCCGGCTCCGTCGTGGATCCCGGCAGCCGGCGTGAATTGGTGCGGATCGATAAGCCGCAGTTCAACCACAACGGCGGGGGCCTGGAGATCGGGCCCGATGGCATGCTCTACATATCACTTGGCGACGGCGGTGGTGCGGACGACCGGGACGGCCAGCCGTTCATCAGCGGTGATATCATCGGCCATGGCTGCGGTGGCAACGGCGCGGACAACGCCAGCATCCTGGGCAGCATCCTCCGGATTGATCCGGCCGGCTCGGATTCCGCTAATGGCCAATACGGAATTCCCATCGACAACCCATTTGTGGGCGTTGTGGGCCTCGACGAGATCTTTGCCTACGGCTTCCGAAATCCGTGGCGGATCTCGTTTGACGCGTTCACCGGCGATCTGCTCGCTGCCGACGTCGGCCAGAACGACGTGGAGGAAATCGACGTCGTTGTGTCGGGCGGCAACTATGGCTGGAGGCACAAGGAAGGTTCATTCTTCTTCGTCTTTAACGGCAACGAGGCCGGCTACGTGACAGACGTGCCGTTGGATGTGCCGGCCGACTTGATCGATCCTGCCGCCGAGTATGACCACGACGAGGGCACGGCAATCGTGGGTGGCTTTGTCTACCGCGGGAGTAACGTGCCGGAACTCGCCGGGCGGTACGTCTTCGGCGATTTCGCCAGGACGTTCAGCAACGACGGCCGTCTCTTCTATCTCGACGCGAGCAGCCAAATCCGCGAGTTCCAGATGACCGGTCAACCGGTTTTGGGATTGTCTCTGTTGGGCTTCGGCCGGGATGCCGACGGCGAGGTCTATGTCTTAGCCAATGGAACAGGTACGCCGTTTGGCAGTACCGGCGTCGTGCTCCGGATTGCACCGGGCTGCGGCGATCTCAATTGTGATGGGCTCGTGAACGAGGACGACGTTGCGCCGTTCGTCCTGGCGCTGACCGATCCTGCTGAATACCTGGGCCAATTTTCAGGATGCACAGAAGCGCAGGCCGACTGCAACGGCGACGGCACCGCGAACGGTGCGGATGTTCAGGCCTTCTTGAACGCACTCATTGGTGCGTAGCAGGCATCTCAGAGCCGAAACCGGAGATGCGACGGATGGCGCGTTCCGTCGATTCACTCGCGCTGAGTTGGTTCGGCACGCCGACACGGTGGGCAGTTCGACTCGGACACGTTCCTCCTGCGTGTCCGAGTCGGCGCCCACGCCGAACCTCGAGCCCCCCCGATTCTTGATTCTCAGGTTCCTCTAGTCGTAGCACGGCGCGCGTGGCGTGGTCGTGCTTCGTGTGGCGATTTTGCGTCGTTCGCGTGGCGGCCGATTAAAGCGATGAGGCCGACGGGAATGCTGCTGCTTGTATCCGGATGTCGAATGGCGGCCCGATGAACTGCATGCGATTGCTCCCACCACGGAAAGCAACAGTAATGCCGCCAGGGCCAACTTGGTCGCGGTTCTCCTGGTCATGATCATTCCCTCTCTGTTATGGAACTATGTGGCCATCCTCCAGTCGTCGATACTCACGCGGGGGCCTTGCCCTCCAACTTCACTGGCTCCTCGGATGTCTGTCTTCCGGCCGCAACCATCCTTGTCTTGCTTCATGGGCATTGGGCTTGCCACATCAGAACAGCCACGCTGCGAGAAGCTGCCGGACGAAGTCGGCCACGAAAGCGGCGTAATCCCCAACGACCTGGTCGGGTGAGTTCGGCACACATCCAACCGCGCCGAGGAGGAAGATTCCCACCAGTGCGACACGCCGCAGGGAGCTACGATAGTTCATCTTGTGGATTTTCACGTATCAACTCCTGTGGTTGGAGGATCTTGGATCGGATCTTCCGAAACTCGGCCGCGCATCTCTTTCAGCGGAACGCCGACCGCGCTCTCCAATTCCGCCAAGGCGGTTGCGGCGTCCAGCCAGACGGCGACATAGCCGCCTCGCGCCTCCAGCAGGCTTCGCTGAGCTTCCAGTAAGATGAGCAGGCTGGCTTGGCCACTCGCGTAGGACGCCCGGGCAAATTCGAGATTCCTACCTGCTTGGGGCAACAGCTCCATTCGGTAGTATCCGAGGTTGTTGGAGGCGGTGTCCGCAACGTCAACGGCCCCGCGGATGTCTTGGGCGACCGAGAGGTACAACTCTTCGTACGATCGGGCCGCCTGCAACCATTTGTAGTGCGCTTTGGCAATCTGTGCCTGGTTCTGATCCCAGATGGGAAGCGTGATCGATAAGGCGAAGCCGACGATTGCCTCGATTTCCTGGCGGCGTTCTTCTTCACGTTGGCCGCGTGATTGAATATCCGGAGCAGTCGGAGTTCCATTGGCGAAGGAAGATCGGGCGGTATCGGCAAGGATGTTACGGCCGGGCGCGGAGCGGCGTTCCAATCGCTCCGCAGATGGACCGACGGTAACGTCGGGGAAGATCTCCAGGTGTTCGAGGCGAACGTTCGCCGCGGTTGCGATCACCTGCTCGGATAGCGCACGAAGGTCCAACCGAGCCTCACGAGCCAAGCCGATCAGGTCGCCGGCCGACACTGCATCGCGCGGCGCCTCCGGTAGCGCGTCGGTCAGGGTAGTAGACTCGACATCGCGATCGAGCGAGAGCTTGTGGGCAAGTTGTCGCTTGGCATTGGACATCGCCAGCCGGCTATTGCGGACCGAGAGTTCCGACGAAAGAAGTTGACTGCGGGCAAGGCTCACGTGGAGGTCGCTCGCCGTTCCTGCGTCGCGTTGGGCCTGGACCGCATCGTGCGTTTTTCTGACCAGTTCCAGACTCTCTCGGGAAAGCTTGAATTGTTCCTCAGCGGCGACGGCCTTGTAGTAAGAAGCCTTCGTTCCGGCGGCCAGCTCGCCTGCGTGCCTGGCAATCCTCAGGACGGCCTCGTCCAGAGCGTGCTGAGCCATTCGCTTCTTGATCGGGATCTGCCAAAGCCCCACGATATTCTGGGCCAAGGATGCCTGGAGGTTGCTCCGTCCGCCCCCCTCGGGGAATTGCAGGGATAATCCCAGCGATGGGTTGGCGAGCAGCCCTGATTGCACCCAGTCGGCCTTGGCGATGCCAATCTCCATGAAGTCCACCTGGAGTCGACGGTTGTTCATCAGAGCGATCTCGAGGGCCTCCCCCAATGAGAGGCCGTCACTGAGCATCTCCTCGATCCGCTCCTGTGTGATCGCCTCCCGCTCCGGGTCGTAAACAGACACGATGCCCGTGCTTTCGGTGATGAGATTCCGCGCCCGGACGTAGTCCTCTTGCGGTTTCACTTGAGCGCAGCCGGACAGCATGGCTAATCCGACGGCGGCTATGGCCAGGTATCGCAAGGCAGGCTCCGGCTGACAGAATCCCCGCATCCGAGTCGACGGTTTGGCTCGCGTGGCGAGTTCCACCATCTTGAGGAATGTTGTTCGCATTGCTAAACCTCGTGCATAAGTTCAGGTTTCACATTGGCATCGTCGGGATCGCGTCCACCATCTGTGATGAACCGCGTTGGACATCCAACTCCGGTTCCATCTCAACCGGTCGACCAAAACGCAGAAAAAGCGTGGGAACGACCAGCATATTAAGGAAGGTCGAGGACAGCAGACCACACAGGATGACAATCGCCATCGGCGTGAGGATCTCTCTGCCCGGCTGCTCGCCCCCCAGGGCCAGCGGAACCAGGGCGAGACCGGCGGCGAGTGCCGTCATCAGAATCGGAGCTAGTCGTTCCATCGCTCCGGTTCGAACCGCCTCGCGGAAGTCCGTTACGCCCTCGACACGCTGCAGGTGCCTAATGTGCGACACCATCATGATGCCGTTCCGGGCGGCGATTCCGAACACACTGATGAATCCGATGACCGATGCCACCGACAGGATGCTGCCGGACAGGAACACGCCCGCCACACCTCCAATCAGCGCCAACGGCAGATTGACCATGATTAGAAGCGTGTCACGGAAGGAACGAAAGACAATGTGCAGCAGGAAGCCAATCCCGAGTATCACGACGATGCCCAGCAGGCTCAGACGACGACTGGTCTCCTCGGCGCTCTCGAACTGTCCGCCATACTGAACATAGTAACCCTGTGGCAAATCGACTTTCTCGGCGACAGCCTGTTGGATGTCCGCCACCACGCTACCTAGCGCCCGGCCGGCGACGTTGCACATCACCACGATCTTGCGCTGGGCGTTTTCCCGGCTGATCATGTTCGGCCCGCGTTCTTCGCTGATATGAGCAAGCGCCTTGAGTGGGATCTTCGCACCGGCCGGCGTATCTACCAGCACTTCGTCCACCATGGACGAAGAGAAGGACTGCCAGGCATCCGGCTGCAAAGGATCACCGCTACGTACGACCAGGTCGAAGGCGTTGCGTCCTTCGAGAACCTCGGTGATGGCGTCACCGGCAAAGGCCGTCTTCAATGCGGTGGCAACATCGGCAACTTGTAGCCCATATCGGGCGATGGTCCGGCGATCGAATTCAACGCGGTGGATCGGAATGTCATTCTGTTGTTCAACGGTCAGATCGACAAGTCCGGGAATGTCGCTCATGACCGACTCGGCCTGCTTGGCCAGTGCACGGAGTTTCAGCAAGTCCGGTCCAAAGATCTTCACTGCGATGTTGGCACGCGTACCGGAGAGCATGTGGTCGATCCGGTGACCGATGGGTTGGCCAAACGTAGCCTTTACACCGGGGATCACACCCACATCAGCTCGAAGCGCTTCGAGCAGTTCCGTTCTGCTCCGCCGAGGCAGTCCCAGGCGAACGGGTGCCTCCATGTCCAGGGTCAGATCGATCTCGCTGCCTTCGGTGTTCATTCCGTGGGCGTCGGCTTCGCCGCGGCCGGTGCGCCGGCCTATGGCTGCGATTTCGGGATGCTTCATCAGCGTCTCCTCAACCACGTGCGCGAGTCGATCGCTTTCTTCCAGGGATATGCCGGGAACGGACACCAGACCGACCGCCAACGCCCCCTCACTGAACTCTGGTAAGAAACTCCGCCCCATCGTGCCCATCCCGGCCACCGCCGCCCCGAGCAGAATGACGGTCGGCCCCACCACCCACCATGGATGTCGCAGTGCGAGATCTAGAGGTCTCCTATAGACGCGCTTGAGCCCGTTGACGAGTCTTGGCTCGCGCGCCCTAAGAACGGTTGCACTTCTCGGCAGTAGATACAAGGCCAGAGCCGGCGTGAGCGTCAAGGCGGCAACCAGTGATGCGCCTAACGCGACGATGAAGGCAAGGCCAAGCGGTTGAAGAAGGCGGCCCTCAACGCCGGACAAGAAGAAGAGTGGTACGAAGACCAATACGATGATCAGCGTTGCGAAGACGATCGATGCCCGAACCTCGACGCTCGCCCTGAAGACCACTTCCAGCGGCGAGTGGCGATCCGATTCCGGCAAGGCCATGTTCTCGCGAAGCCGGCGGATGATGTTTTCTACGTCAATAATCGCATCGTCCACCAGAGCCCCAATGGCAATGGCCATCCCTCCGAGCGTCATGGTATTGATGCTCGCCCCGAAGATCCTGAGCGTCAGTATCGCGGTAACGAGTGACACCGGAATGGCCAGCAGGGTGATGAAGCTTGCTCGCAGGCTGGCCAAGAACACAACAACGACGAGGATGACCATGATACCGCCGTCGCGTAACGCCTCGACAGTGTTTTCCACCGACGCCTCGATGAAGGCTGCCTGGCGGAAGAGGTTGTTGTTAACCACCATGCCTTCTGGCAAAGAGGCCTGAATCTCGTCGAGTGTGCGATCCAGCCGCTCGGTGACCTCCAGCGTGTTGGCTCCGGGCTGTTTCAAGATGGCCATCACTACGCCCGGTTCAATGATCGGCTCCCAATTGGGACCCCGTCGCGACGCCCAGCCCGTGCCTCGCCTTATGGCGGCGCCGATCGTCACGGCACCGAGGTCTGAGACTCGGATCGGTCTTCCTTTGCGAACAACGACGACGGTCTCCCCGATATCTTCTGTGGTCTGGATGCGGCCAACACCCTGGATGATGGACTCCTCACCGCCTTCCACGAGGAATCCGGCGGCGACATTCTCGTTTGACCCGCGGAGCACCTCGGCGACTTCCCCAATGCTGATTCTGTATGCCCGGAGCAACTGTGGCGAGAGCACCACCTGATACTGCTTTTCGTCTCCGCCAAACAAGGCGACCTCGGCCACGCCAGGCACCGAGAGGATACGGCGACGCATGTCCGTGCCTGCCAGTGTGCGCAGCTCGAGCGCGTTGTGACGATCGGACGTGAGCGACGTGAAGACGATCTCGCCCATGACGGAGGACATGGGCGAAAGGATCGGAGGATCGAGGTGTTCCGGGAGCTTGTCCGCAACGGCGGCCAATCGCTCGGTGACTGTTTGGCGCGCACGATAGATGTCGGTTCCCCACTCAAACTCGACCCAGATCGTGGAGAAGCCGACGGCAGTGGAGGACCGCACGCGGCGCACATTGGCGGCGCCGTTGACCGCGGTTTCGATCGGGAATGTCACCAGCGTTTCCATCTCCTCCGGGGCCATCCCGTGCCCGTCGACGAGGAGCGTGACGGTCGGCGCCGTCAGATCGGGGAACACGTCCACCGGCATATTGCTTGTGACGTAGGTCCCCGCAAACAGCAGAGCTATCGAGATGATCAGCACGGCCACTCGGTTGGACAGCGACCATCGGATTAGTGCGTTAATCATGGTAGGTGCCCTCCCTTAGTGTCCGTGTCCGTGTCCGAACGAAGCAGGTGACAGCGATGCTAGCTTGATTGCGTACGCGCCCTTGGTCACCACGCGTTCACCTTCGAGCACACCTCTCTTGACTTCCACCCAGCCGTTGTCGCGGATACCCAATTCCAATTCTCGTCGCTGGAAGTTCTCTCCATCGATGAGCACGTAGGCGGTCGGACGACCGTTATCGAGGACAATTGCCTCTTCGGGAATGGCGGTGCAGTTGGTCGCCCGCTTTGTCTCGAGATATACGTCGGCCAACATGCCGGCCCGAAAAAGGGCCCCCGGGTTCGACATCTCATAGCGGATCGGCACGGTGCGCGACTCGGGGTCAATCACCGTGCCAATACTCTGCAGCCGCGCGCCGTCGGATCCCAGGATGTCGAAGCGCTTTCCCGGATAGGCAGGGAGGGTCATACTCGCCCCTGGAGTCTGTTCGAGTTCGGCAAGGTCAAACTCTGATATGTGAGCCACGATCCACACCTTCTCCAGCGCTACAATCCTGTGGACTTCCTGTAAGGCATCGACATGCTCGCCCTCGACGTAGTTGGCGGTCACAACGCAGCCCGAAATGGGAGCGCGTAACGGCAAGCTCAAGGTTGATCCATATTCCGTCCTGTCTGCGTCCCGTGCCTGCATGCCGGCTCGCATGTCGACGATCTTCTGGAGAGCCCCTTCATAGTGACTTTCTGCGGCGAGCGCGCTGTTGTACTCAGCCTCGGCGAGTCTCAGGTCTTGTTCCGCCTGCTCATACCGCTGGTCCGTGCCGACTCCCGTCTGACGCAACTTCGCCTCCCGCTCATGCGTCCGCCTGGCGAAATCGAGCCGCGCCTTTGCCTGCATGCTGGAGCGTTCCGCTTCGAGCGCTTTGACTTCCAGATCAAGCGACCGCAGCGCCAACTCCGTCGTCACCGTGAGTGGGGGTTCAACCAAAGCCAGCACCTGCCCGGCTTCCACGTGGTCGCCGATGTGGGGAAGCTCCGACGACGGCGGTGGCAAGAGCCGACCCGAAACCGGGGGGCTCACCACTGCCGAGGCGCCCTGCGGAGCCGTGATTTCGCCCGGTATTTGCAGGTGACGGACGAGTGTTCGCTTAGCGGCCTGCTCATAGCGCGTGCCTAGCTTCCACTGCTGCTCCAGAAGGAACGGCACGATATCCGGCGGCTCCGCGCCCGCAGCGTGCTCCGCCTCATGCTCCGCCTCATGCGCGTCGGCGTGAACGATCAGCACCCCGACGTCGACGGTCTCTTGCACCTGTGGGCTGTCGACAGAAAGCCTCAGCTTGTAAACGCCCGCCGCATCCGGCTTCCATTCCGGGACAAACAGACCATCGCGCTTCGGCGCATCCAAAGTCAGGCTGACGGGTGTGCTGTACGCTGGGGTGATCTCGAAGGTCAAACGGCCAGAGCGGATCGGTTCGCCCGTGGCCAGCACCGTCAGGTGAGCGAGGAATGCGGCCTGCTCACCCTTCACGAGCGGAGGGTACTCCATGAACAGTTGGACCTTCGCGGTGAACAGCGTGATGCTGATCGGGTCGGGGCCCCCGTCCTCGCCGTGCCCGTGACCGCCTCCAGGATCATGGCTTGTGTGGCCGCTGTTGTGATCTCCACCGGCGTAGCTGGCGCGATCGCATCCCGCGATCGCCGCAACCAGAATGAACAAGGAAATGAATATGATATGTCTTGTAGATTGCATGACATTATTCTCCTGAATCCTCTCCGATTCTCGTATCAACAAATCCGCAGCTCGCGCGCAGCGTGCGATGCGGGAGACTGAATCTGCTCATCAGTGTTGGGGGGAGCTCAGATCAAAGCAGGAGGGCGTGGCTGGTCAGCAGAATGCCGGCAACCATACTGCCCGCGCGCAGATTGGGCGCAGCGGACCATGGGCATGCGTTCGTGGGGCAAGGGATGCTCGCAACCGGCTCAGGAGCTACAGCAACAGGCAGTGGCAAACGCGCGGGGCGACCGGGCCGAGGACGGCCCGGCTCGCTGGCGGACAGGCCCCGCACCCTGAGAAGCGCGTGGGGGAGTTCAAGCACGACCACAACGGTGCTGCCATCATCGTCCGGAGGCTCTTCCGGCAGGCCGTCATGCTCGTGATCTTCGTGACCGTGCTCCGGGTTGTTCCGCCAATCGTTGACTTCGTCGAGTGGAAGACTGTGCGCATGAAGGTCGTGGCCATGGTGGTCGTGAATCAGCATCGCCTCGACGCTGACCGTGCCCAGCACCACCGCGGGAAGGAGGGCCAGGACGAGCATCAATCGCGCCGTGCGATCGATGAGCAAGTTCACGATGGCAACAGTTCCCTGGAACATACAAGCGCCTGTCTTATCGGAACACACCAATACGGCATACTCCTCATCATGCTAGTCTAAGCCTGTCGGCCACGGCATTCAAGTAACGTTGCTGTAACAGCCATTGAGCCCAGGGCAATCGCAAGAATGGCCGGGCGGTGGTCTTTGCAGCGGTTTGTGCGCTCGTGTAGCGGCCGACCCCCGTGTCGGCCGTTGGAAACCGTTGGTGTTCTACGGCCGACACGGGGGTCGGCCGCTACATCCGCCATTCTTGCGATTGCCCTGCCATTGAGCCTCCCAAGGCCTCCTGCCAACCTGCCAGGCACGCAGTGGGCACCTCCTCGCCGCGATTGTGCCACGCCCACCTCGACGGGGGCCGAGTTTGGCCCTGCGCACTCCGCCGTCTTGCCGCCAACCTCGGGGCGCGTGAAGATGTCGCTGCGGCAGGCTCGGCTCAAGTCGCTGCGCGCCGCGGACGAGGAAGTCGGACGTTTGGAGTTCATCTGGCTGGATCCGGCCCTTGCCCGGAGGCAGAACACCGCTTGTTGGGCTGTCCGTCCTGTGCGGGAGATGCGTCAGTGTCGAGATCCGTGGCCATGCGTGCCAGTCTGGTGGCGATCGGGGCAAACGCCTTCTTGCTTGGCATAAAAGCCACTGCCACCGGTCTGTCCGATAGCCTGACCATCTACTCTGAAACCCTCAATTCGCTGGCGGACGTGGTGTCCGCGGTCGTCATCGTGTTGTGCGTTCGATGGGCGTGGAAGCGGGCGGACGAGAGCCACCCCTTCGGTCATCAGCGGGCAGAGCCCGTCGCCGGGCTGGTCGTGGCGATTTTCACCGGCATCCTGGGCTTCGAGGTCTGCCGGACGGCCGTGGTTGATCTCTGGGCCGGGGAGTTACCACAACGCATCGGCCCGTATCCCATCGTCGCCCTCTGCGTGACTGCCGGGTTCAAGACGTGGCTCGCCGCGTACTTCCAACGTCGGGGGAAAGCACTCAACAGCCCCGCCTTCCGAGCCGTCGCAGTGGATTGCCGAAATGACGTATTCGTCTCTTTGCAGGGGCTCGTCGCCGTCGTGGTGGCGGAGGCCCGGCTGCCGATGCTCGACAGAGTCGCCGCAATCCTCGTTGGCGGATATATCCTGTACAGTGGCTACAGAATCGGGATGGAGAACCTCGACTACCTGATGGGCCGATCACCTGATCGAGAACTGTTGGAACGTATTCGCACCGCCGCGGAGAGCGTTGACGGCGTACAAGGGGTCGACGACATCAAGGGGCACTACGTAGGAACTTTCATCCACGTCGAGCTGACCGCACAAGTGGACGGGACGCTGTCCACTGCGGAATCCCATGACGTGTGCGAAGCCACGCGGACCGCCGTCGAGGCGATCGACACCGTGGACCGCGCGTTTGTCCACATCTCTCCGGCTCAACCCGTAGCCTCGTGCTCGTCGTCTTCGTGTTGCTGACCTCTGCGCATCGTCATCCCGACCTCTTGGCCTGTCTCGCCCTGATCTGAGTACCAGGTCCAGAACCGCTTCTGGTGTGGGTACCCTACAACACGCCAGTGCCGTTTCCATTGCAGGAGTTTCTCGCCGTAACACTACAGCGCAAAGTCGTGCCAGCAGCGTCTCAAGAGCCCCCGACCCAGCGAGCCGGCTCGTCTCGAGCCGGTCTTCCTGTCGGGGGGTTGCCTTGCGGCATGTGGGAGCGTACCC
>JAUVGW010000218.1 GCA_030593565.1 Phycisphaerae bacterium
GTCGCGAGGCGGTTCTGAATTTCGTCGATCAAGTCGAGGACGACCTGGACATGCTCGAGCGATGGAATGACAGGCCGTGGACCGCTCCCGGCTACGCCGTGGCCACATTGAAGCACGATGATCGCGTGACGATCTACTCACGGTGGGGGGACTGGTTCGCTCAAGGCACCGTCGCGCTGGTCGTCATCATCCTGCTCGACTGGCTGCGGCGGCGGCTCCTCCGAAAGAAACCGGCCCCCGACGCCGCCGCCACGGAAGGGAAAATGGAATGACCCTAGTGCTTTGTCACGCCTTAATCATCGGGTGGTACGGGCGTCTCGCCCGTGCGAAATCGGGTCGCCATGGTCCTGCACGGGCGAGACGCCCGTACCACCCAACCCGCAGATTCAGGTGTGAAGATACACTAGGAAGCTCTCAGTCGTTTGACCCAACAGCGCAACAGGGACGACCAGTGAGCCGGCTCGTCTCGAGCCGGTCTTCTTCTCGGGGACCCCGAAACCCCTTCTTACTGATCCCAACGCTGCTGTCCTGCCTCGCTGCCACGGGATGCGTGACACAACTCGACCTGCGCGGCACCATCCCACCCAAACAGCAGGTCGGGTTTCGAGCCGCAGCCGTCAAGCTGCTGATCAATACCGCGTTCTCAGATGAACCCGCCCTCAGGATGAATGCCATCGAGGCCCTGGGTGAGGTGGCCCCGGTGGAAGGCCTCCAGGCCATCGAGATGAATATCGAGAACGAGTACGTCGGAGCGAGCTTCGCCGCGATGATGGCGCTGGGCGCCATGCAGAATGCCGACTTCATCGAACGCATCCGCACGCGTGCCGAGCACCAGGACCCGAATGTCAGGATCGCGGCGTTGTTCGCCTTGCACCGTCTGGGTGATCGTCGTCGGACCAGCGAGTTGGCCGACTACCTGCTGCATCACGCCGATCCGCGGGTGCGGGCGAACGCGGCACTCGCGATCGGACGGATGGAAGAACGTTCGTCCCTCAAGCTCCTTCGCCGCGCCTTGAGCCGGGAACGCAAGGACTTGCCAAAGCTCCAAATTCTCGAAGCATTGGCCTGCCTCGACGACAAAGCAGCCACCGATCGGCTGATGTTCATCGGCCGCAGCGCATGGCCGGATCAGGCCGCCCTCGCCCTTGCGTTCCTGGCCAATGCCGGGAGCCACCACGCGGAAGACCTGTTTCTCGATCGGTTGTACACGAAGGATCAACCCGAAGTCAGAATGCAGGCGGCTCGCGGCCTCGGCCGCTTGGGTTACGAGACCGGCTTGGACACGGCCCTCAGACATCTTTGGTTCAAATCGCCCAAGTACAAGTCGCCGGACGATCCGCCCCAGCAGCAGATCGCCCGTGTTCGAGGCTTGGCGGCCCTGGCCCTGGAAGCCATCGGCAGCGTCGAGGCGCTCGAATCGCTCCGGGACGCCTTTGAAAGGAAAGATCAGTCGGTATATGTCAGACTCACGATCGCCCGGGCCGCGGTTCGAATCATTGACCTGCAAAGGGTTCAGACTGTAGCGGCCGACCCCCGTGTCGGCCGTAGAGTACGGAAAACAGCCGCTCACGGGATCGGCCGACACGGGGGTCGGCCGCTACAGGACTTTTGCCACGGGCTGCTAAACCCTAGACCCTGAACCCTAAACCCTAGATCCTGAACCCTAAACCCTAGACCCTGAACCCTAAACCCTATGCGCTGGATTTCCTTCGTCATCCTGCTCCTCTTTGTGACGGTCCTCCAGGCTTCCGTCGCTCCGTTTCTGGCCGTGCACACGATCCGGCCTGATCTGATGATCATTCTCGCTGTTCACTATGCCCTGGCCGCCCGGACCAACGACGCCGTGCTGGCCGCCTACTTTGTCGGTCTGGCGATCGACCTTACCAGCCTCGGTTTCGCGGGCGATGCCAACGTAGGCCTTCATGCCCTGTCCTTTGGCCTGATCGCCTTTGCGATCGTCAAGCTCCGCGATCTGACATTCCGCGAAAGCGTCGTCACCCAGTTCCTATTCACCTTTGCCGCCAAACTGCTCCTGTCGCTGATGACCGGGATTTATCTGTCTTGCGTGCTCGATCTCGGATCCGGATGGCGCGAAATACTCGTCACGGGCGCCTACACCGCCGCCTACACGGCCGTGCTGGCACCGTACGGGTACTGGTTTATGAGGAGCCTCCGCCGTCCACTCGGCATCGGTACGACCCACAGATTGCGCGTACGATAAGGAAAAACGAAACGTGACGAACAAAGGATCGATTCCGGCAACAACAAAACTGGGACCCACCTTTCCCTGTCATCTTTCATCCTTGTTCAGGGTTCAGGGTCTAGCGTACTGTCTCAGAAATGGTGCGATTTATGCAGACGTCACAACATGGCTTGCCGTTTGGCGCCCCTTCAAAACCAACGGCCGGTTCACCCTTCACTCTTCATCCTTCTCCCCCGCGCTCGTTCGGACTCCCTCCTCGGTCGTCCTCACTGGGTCGCGGCTAAACGTCGCGATGCAGCATATTTCGACTTTCGACTTTCGACTTTCGACTTTCGGCTTTCGACTTTCAGCTTTCGACTTTCGACTTTCAGCTTTCGACTTTCGACTTTCAGCTTTCACCTTCCGCCTTCATCCTTCCCACAGGCCGCCCCATGTTTGAACGACGCCTCAAGATCATCCTTGCGCTGCCGATCATCTTCGGCGCCGTCATCGTCGTTCGCCTCTATCAGTTGCAGATTCTCAAGGGAGACGACTACGAGCGCCAGGCCGAGGCCGCCCTGGTCTCTCCGAAGCAATTCCTACCCCCGTTGCGAGGGCGCATCCTTGACCGATCCGGCCGCGTCCTGGTCTCGGACGAGCCCGCCCACGATGTCACGGTTCACTACGGCATCCTCAGCCTGAACAGGGCCTACCTCCTCCTGTTGGCCGACAACATCAGGAGGCAGGATCCCAATTGGCGTCACGCCGCAGATGCCGCCCTTGAGGCCGAGGTCCAGCACCGCATCGCCGACATGTGGCTCACGTTGGAGCGCGCCTCCGGTGTCCCGCTCAAGCAACTTCTCCGGCGGCGCGAAGCCATCTGCTACCGAATCGAGCGCCTTCGGCGTCACATCTGGGACGCGCGACGGAAACAAGGCCTGCACGAGGATTACGAGAAGCTCCGGCTGGCACAGGAAGACTGGTTCCACTCGATCCTACGGGATGTCACCCCGGCACTGCGCACGCGGATCGAATTGGACCTCTCCGGACTTCCATGTGTCCGCGTCGAACCTTCCGTGCGGAGGGTCTGGCGGGACGACGCTGAAACGCTCTGTCATGTCCTTGGTCGCCTCGGCCAGGTCTCCGCGGAACAGATCAAGGAAGACCCGCTTGGTGATGATTGGCTGGCCTGTTACCGCGCCGGAGGCCTGGCCGGCGTCTCGGGCGTCGAACGACTCGCCGAGCACATGCTCCGCGGCAAACGAGGATACGAAGAACACTACCGCGATGGCACGCCCAAGGAGCAGGCATCGTCCATCGACGGCCTCGATGTGCAGCTCACCATCGACATGGACCTGCAACGCCGAGTGGCGGGAATCCTCGCCGTCGCCGTGATCGACCATCCACCGGCGACCGGCGCGAGTTGTGTCGTGATCGACGTGGAATCACGCGAGATCCTCGCTCTCGTCAGCGTACCGACCTACAGCCGCCAGACACTGCGAACACGATTCGAGCACCTCCGCGACGATGCAAAACACCTGCCCCTGTTGTTTCGGGCCGTCCAGGGCGAGTACCAGCCGGGCTCGATTATCAAGCCCGTCTCCTTGCTGGCGGGATTTTCCCACAACCTCGTCGATTCGGGGCGAACGGTATTTTGCGACGGGCAGCTCATTCCCGGCGCGGCGAAATGGCACTGCTGGACGCACTGGCGCGGGATGGCCGGGCATGGCCCCGTGGCTGCCGAGGAGGCCATTCAGCACAGTTGCAATGTGTATTTCTACACGCTGGGCCAACGGATCAATGCCAAACGGATAACGGCTTTTTTCCGCTCGTTCATTCGAGGATCCGATTCACCCGATACAACGCCGCGCGGGACCGGCCTTATTGAAGAACGCCCCGGACTGATCCCAAGTCTCGAGTGGATGCGGCAATATCGCAATCGTCGGTTCCGCCCCGCCGACGGCCGAAACTATGCCATCGGCCAGGGCGAGATTCAACTGACGCCCCTCCAGGCGGCCAACATGTTCGCCACGATCGCCACCGGTCGATACCAGGATCCGACCATCATCGCCAACGACATGAATGACCGGCCGGTGATCCCCATCGACGCTGTTCCCGCAAGCGCTTGGCAACTGACGCGCCGCGGCCTGTACCGTTGCGTCAACGAACAGGGCGGCACGGCATTCAAGCACGCGAGGCTGGATGCCGTCGAGATATGCGGCAAGACCGGCAGCGCCCAATGCACGCCGCGTGTCGTTCGGAGGCGATTCACCTTCGCCGCGGCGGACGAGACTGGCAGCGCCGTGTCCGTGATCGCGTCAACGGTGGAAGCGGCCTGCGAGGCACTCGACTTGCCCGTTGGAACGCAACCGGCCAAGACGGAGATCGTCGAACGCTACCCGGTTCCCGATCCCGACTCGGGCAAGATCCCGACGCACGCCTGGTTCGCCGGATTCGCGCCGTATCGAAACCCGAAAATAGCGCTGACGGTCCTGGTGGAATACGGCGGCAGCGGCGGCCGCACCGCAGGACCCGTCGGAAGGCAGGTTTTCGAGGCACTTCTGGAAAGCCCGAGGGGGTACTTGGAAGGGTGAAAGCCGAAAGTCGAAAGTCGAAAGTCGAAATATGCTGGGTCGTGGCTAAACGTCGCGATGCAGCGTATTTCGACTTTCGACTTTCAACTTTCGACTTTCGACTTTCAGCTTTCATCCTTTTGGTGCAACCGGCATGATTCGATCACTTACGCGAATACTGCCTTCGCTCGGCTGGGTCATCCTGGCGGCGGCATTGCTGCTTACCGTCTTCGGCCTGCTCAGCATCTACGCCGGCGAGGCGGGACCCGATTCTCGCCCGGCGAACACGATGAAGCAGTTGGCGTTTTTGGCGGTCGGCCTGGGGGGCTTTCTCGTCGTGCAGCTCGTCGGATACCGCCGCATCGGATACTGGGCATATCCCCTTTTTGGCCTGATCCTCGTCCTGCTGGCCCTGCTGGTCCTGGCTCGGAAGTTCCCCATGGCGCCGCTCATCGAGCCCCGGCGCAACGCCTATCGGTGGATCGTTCTGGGACCGGTCAGTTTTCAGGTTTCCGAGTACGCCAAGATCATCTACATCCTGGCGCTGTCGGCATATCTGCGCTATCGCACCAACTACCGCACGCTTCGCGGCCTGCTCGGGCCGTTCGCGCTCACGCTGGTCCCGGTTGCCCTGATCCTCAAGGAGCCCGATCTCGGCACGAGTATCCTATTGCTGCCGACGTTGTTCGTGATGCTGTTCGTGGCCGGCGCCAAAATCAAACACCTACTGCTGATCCTCGCCCTCGGCGCGGTGTCCGTGCCGGTGTTCTACTATTCACCGCTCATGAACAACTATCAGCGCACGCGCATCCAGTCCCTGTTTCGGCAGGAAGACACCGACAAACGCTGGCGCCTCAACGCGGGCTATCAGCTCAACCAGTCGAAGATCGCCCTCGGCAGCGGGCAGTTCGCGGGTCGAGGGTTTCGCGGCAGCGCGTTCTTTCGATACAACCTCCTACCCGAAGAACACAACGACTTCATCTTTGCCGTTATCGGGAATCAGTGGGGCTTCATCGGCTGCATGGTGATCCTGTTCTGCTATCTCGTGATCCTCGCCGCCGGCCTGACCATCGCTTCGATGACCGCCGATCCATTCGGCCGATTACTCGCGGTCGGGGTCTGCGCGCTGATCTTCGCGCAGACCGTCATCAACGTCGGCATGACCATCGGCCTGATGCCCATCACCGGCATGTCGCTCCCGTTCGTCAGCATGGGCGGCAGCGGCCTCGTCGCCGGCTACCTTGCCATCGGCCTGCTTGCCGACGTCGCCCGCCGCCGCCCTGTCAGCATCGCCCCAAAACCGTTTGAATTCGAACGAGAAGAAGCCTGAACCGCGGTCGCGCTGTGGCACCGGCGTCTCGCCGGTGTTCCGTCGGTATCTCGTCGGGATCTTACCGGCCGATGATTCCGATGCGCTTCCGGCGTCTCATTATCAGAACGCCCCCTTGAAGCATTGGGATCACGTCACCATTTTCTGTACAATAGACAATCAGACCATTCTGCGGGTAGCGAAGCGGGGCGGACCGAAGGCCCGGCCCGCCTCCCGGGACACAGCTCCCGCCGCCCGCGGCCCACGACGGTGAGCCGACCGTCGTGTCTTGGAAAGGAGCTTCTCGATGAAACGCCTTCTCGCGCTGGCCCTCGTGTTGGTCATCTTCTCGTGCTGGACGTTCGCGGAGGCCGTCCCGCCGGCAGACACCGACAAGCCGGTCGACAAATACCCAAACGGCCTTCCCAAGTACATGACGCCCGAGGAAGAAGGCCTACCGATCGATCGCCCGACACGGGGTGACCACGAGTCCCGTGAACCTCCCACAGGCAGCATCTATTGCCCGCCCGAGTACGACCCATGCGAGGGGCTCTTCTTCGCCTGGCATAGCTACACCGGCCTCATCACCGAAATGGTCGTCCCCATGACGATCCACAATCCCCCCTACACCGCCTTCGTCGTCGTGGACAATTCCTCCGTGCAGTCCAGCGCAGACAGTACGTTGAGCGGCGCGGGCGCCGACATGAACCATGTCGAGTTCATTATACGACCCACCAACACGGTGTGGATTCGCGACTATGGCCCGCGGTTCATCTTCGAGGACGGCAATCGCGCGATCATCGACCACACCTACAACCGGCCCCGCTACGATGACAACGCCTTGAATGACTACATCAGCACCCTGTGGGGTGTGCCGCACTACGACATTCCCTTGGAGCATGGCGGTGGCAACTTCCACCTGTTCGCCAACGGCGACGCGTTCATGTCGAGCCTGATCACCCAAGAAAACCCCGCCCTGTCCGAGCAGGACGTGAAGGACCTCTATGCGGAGTACCAGAACCTCGACCTGACGATCTACACCGGGTTCCCCACCACTTTCGACTCGACCCGACACATCGACATGTGGATGATACCCCTGGCTGACGACAAGATCATCATCGGGGAATACGACAGCTCTACCGGCCAACCATATACCATCACTGAAAACGCCGTCACCGATCTCGTATCGCGCGGCTACACTGTTTATCGCACGCCCGGCTGGCGGAGCGGCGCGCACTACACCTATACGAATGCCGTCATCCTCAACGACCTCGTCTTCGTTCCAACCTATAGCGGATACACGACGGAAAACGCCCAGGCGCTGGCTGCCTTCCAGACGGCGATGCCGGATCACACGATGATTCAGGTCAACTGTTCTTCGATCATTGGCGCGGCCGGGGCGATTCACTGCATTGTGATGCACGTTCCCTCCCCCGACATACCGCTGACCTTCGGCTTCCCCGATGGACTACCGACGCTACTGCCGCCGGATGTGCCGACAACCATCACCGTCGAGATCCTGCCGGGAACCGAGGAGATCCTTCCCGGCTCGAACTTACTGTACTACCGGTTTGACGGCGGCGCATTCGAGACAGACCCGCTCGTCCCGCTTGGCGGCGATCTATACCAGGCAACGCTGCCCGGGACGGATTGCGACACCTCGCCGGAATTCTACTTTGGTGTTGAGGGAAGCGCCAGCGGCGTCGTGTATGAGCCGCCCGACGCGCCGTCAAGTTTCTTCACCGCCGATGTGGGTACGACCGTGGTCATCATGGATGACGACTTCGAGACCGATCTGGGCTGGACCGTCGAGGACGATCCCAGCCTGACTAGCGGTACCTGGGAGCGGGTCGATCCCGTTTGGGACGCGGACCGGGGGGCTCCGCCGGAGGATTACGATGGATCCGGTTTCTGTTACGTGACGGAAGACGCTTGGCACGTCGACGTCGACGGTGGACCCACTCGACTAATCTCCCCAAGCTTCGACTTGGGCGATGCGTCGAATCCCATCCTCAGATTCGCCTACTGGTGGTCCAGTGATGACCAGGATGGGGACCCCTTCGACATCGACATGTCCAATGACGACGGGGCCTCTTGGATACCGGTTCTGACTTTCGTCGACATCGGATACCCGATCGAATCCTGGTCCGTGCAGGATATCGAGATCGCTGCCGCTATTGATCCCGCGCCTCTGACTTCAGTAATGAAGGTCCGCTTCAGTGCGACCGATCCGGGCCTCTCCATTGCCGAGGGCGCGATCGACGCCGTCGAGATCTTCGAGGTCACATGCGGCTCGGTCGAGTGCGCCACGATCGGCGACATGACGGGCGAGGGTGACGTCAATGGAAATGACGTCAACGACTTCGTGGATTGTTACCTCTATGGCGATCCGGGAACGGCCGACTGTGTCTGCGCGGATATCGACGGGGGAGGATTCGGCACGTCAGACGTCGAGGCTTTTGTGATCTGCCTCATGGCGGGCGGGTGTCCTTGAGGCGGCGAACCACGAAGACATCGACTGTCTGCAATACAGAGGACGGGACACACGACAATGATAGCGTTTTGGGAGACCCTGTAGCGTCCGACCCCCGTGTCGGACGAGGAATACCGACCATCCTTGACGGCCGACAGGGGCGTCGGCCGCTACGAAGAAACCCAGTAGCGTCCGACCCCCGTGTCGGACGAGGAATACCAACCATCCTTGACGGCCGACAGGGGCGTCGGCCGCTACGCCGCTTCCTAAACTGCTCTAGTCGGCGTCT
>JAUVGW010000305.1 GCA_030593565.1 Phycisphaerae bacterium
AAGAAACCCTCGCGGTGGCGACGGCTGTGATGGGCAGGTTCGACCGACGCCGACGGCGACGGGAATGTCCGGAAGATTCTTCCCACAAACCCAGAACGCCCACCTTGACTCGCACCGCTTCATAGATGCTCACCGTTCCGGATTTTGGCGTGTTTTTCTGCGAGCGAGCGGTCTACGGGCTCCGCTTCGCTCGATCCGTGGCTGCTCTTCACCGCCCCATTCGGACGGAGGGGGCGAGTTGATACGCCGCCGGGGTCCGAAACCCCTTGACACCGGCCCCTCGGCACGGCGGCAATCCACGATTCTACCGACGACAGAGAACTGTTGGTTCTTGCCTGCCTGCGTCCACCGCGTACAATAGCGCATGCGAAGGCACAACCGGCGTGGAAGTATGTGTGCTCTCGTTCGTCGTTCAGATAGTGTGCTATGACCCTCAACCTTGCCCACCAACATCTTCGGTGGCCGAGCCGAGACCAGGTCTTGAACCCGCCTGGGGCTGGGCCGAGGGTGCTTGTGGATTTGGCACGCCGCAAGATCGGTGGCGCTCTGCTCCGCGACTCAAGCGTGAGGGGCGTTGAAGTTGGCATCCTGTGCGCGAACCCGCACGGTGATTCCATGGAAGCGCCGATCGCTGTTGTCTGCGAGTTTCAGCAGCAGGCTTCGCAGGATGTGCTCCGTCACGCTCACAATCTCGCCTGGAACTTTGCACAGACGCCGATGCTCGTGACCGTTGAGCCCACGGTCGTTAGGGCTTGGTCGTGCTGCGAGGCCCCCGAGGATAAGTCGTCACTCCTTGCGTCTCGCGCTGTTGGCCCAGAATTACGGCTTCCCGATTCGGGAAGGGGATTCGCATCGGACCAGGCAGCGAGGGCGTTTCATTGGATCGAGTTGGTATCTGGCCGGTTCTTCGTCACGCATGAGGATCGTTTCCAGCGGGATGGTCGCGCGGACCGGCTCATGCTGGCAAACCTCAAGACCCTCCGTGATCGGCTGTGCAACGACAAGGAGGACCCCAGCGAGGATGCCCTCAGCAAGGACGTCTGCCATGACCTCCTCGCCCGCCTGATCTTCGTCCAGTTTCTGTTTCATCGCAAGGACAACGCCGGCATAGCGGCGCTTCACGAAGGCGTCCTTGAGAAGTGGTCCGACGAGGGCGTCCTGTCCAAGAAGTACGCTACCTTGGCTGAGATTCTGCGTAACCACAAAGACACGTACGCACTATTCGAGTGGCTGAACGTGAGGTTCAATGGCGACCTGTTTTCGGGAGAGGGAGAAACGCCAGAGCAGCGTACCGCCGCTCGGCGAAAGGAGAAGCGGCTTGTCAAGGCTTCCCACCTCAGGACGCTGGCCGACTTCGTCAGCGGCGAGATGGACATGGGGAAGGGGCAGCGCTGCCTTTGGCCGCAGTACGCCTTCGACGTCATTCCTCTGGACTTCATGAGCAGCATCTATGAAGCCTTCATACGCGAAGATGAGGAAGCGAAGAAACTCGCAGAGAAGCACGGTGAAGGGCAACCAACAAAGCCAAGAAGACCCTCCAAGAAAGGGGTTGTCTACACTCCCGGGTTCCTTGTCGACTTCATGCTCGATACTGTGCTCCCATGGGATAGCCACGAATGGAACGTGAGTGTGTGCGATCCAGCGTGCGGGTCGGGCATCTACCTTGTAAAGGCGTATCAACGCTTGATTCACCGCTGGAGGATCGCTAACAACTGGCAGAAGCCGACGGTTGCCGTGCTCAGAGAGATTCTCGCGAACAACTTATTCGGCGTTGATGTGAATGAACATGCCGTTCGCGTGGCGTCCCTCAGCCTCTACCTTACAATGTGTGATGAGATCGAGCCGCGATACTACTTTCGCACTGTCAAGTTTCCGGCACTGCGCCACAAGCGCCTGCGCCATGCCGACTTCTTCCGCGAAGATGTCGCCGGTCTACGGTCCGGAGAGAAGCAGGGTCAGTACGACCTTGTGGTCGGGAACCCTCCGTGGGGCAAGAACACCGCCGGCGATTTGGCCAAACAGTGGGCCGGAAACCACGATTGGCCACTCGCCTATGGCAGCGTTGGCCCTCTGTTCCTGGCGAAGGCTGCCAAGCTCGCGCGGAAACAAGGATGCGTGTCGCTGCTACAATCGAACTCGGTGCTCGTGAATCGGCTGAAAGCGCCTAAGCACTTTCGTAAACGGTTCTTCGCAAGCTATGACGTTGATGAGGTTGTCAATCTATCGGCACTACGGCTTGATCTCTTCGAGGAGGCGATTGGCCCCGCGTGCATAGTGACTTTCAGTCCACGCCAGCCCCGGCGAGACGTGTTTTCATACGTATCTCCGAAACCGCGGAGGACGGCAGAAGACGAGTACTCTGTCGTCATCGAACCTCATGACGTCACTGAGATACGGCGTGAGGATGCTTCGGAGAACCCGAACGTCTGGGCAGCATTGATGTGGGGTTCTCAGCGAGATATGGTCCTTATCGATCGACTCTCGGCCTTCCAGAACCTGGAGAAACTCCACAAGCGCGGCGTCGTAAAAAAGCGAGAGGGCGGAATCCGTGGAGACAGGAAAAAGGAACAGAAGGACCTCCTAAAACGACGGATTCTGAAAGAGAGTTCTTTTCCTGAGCGGACCTTCCTCCAACTCCAGGCATCTCGGCTCCCACGCAATGATGATCCGTTCACTCACAGTAAAGATTCGACGAAGCTCGAAGCATTCTGTATTCCGCAGTTGATCGTGAAGAAGGGCTGGCAGGTGGGGACGGCGCGATTCCGTGCAGCACTTGTCGTGGCTGACGAGACGGGGAAGGGGATACTTTGCAATTCGAGTTACCTCAGTATCCACGAACCCGACACTCCAAATGCCTGGCGTGAGGCTGCTTGCCTAGCTCTCAACAGCAAGCTTGCCGTCTATTGGCTTTTCCTCACAAGTGGCCGCTTTGCAACCTACCTGCCGGAAATCAAGGTCAACCAGATGCTGACTGTCCCCATCCCGAAGGCAAGGCCGGGATTGTTGGAGGGGTTGCATTCGTTTGATGACATCGACTTGCGCGTCCGTGAGTTGTTCGCACTCAAGGAGAGCGAGTGGATACTCGTCGAAGACTTGCTTGAATACGCTTTGCCAGACCTCCATGATCCTAAGAGATCGAAGGCGCGGCTTCCCACCAATGCGTCCGACGCTGATGCAGCCGGAACACAGAGAGAAGAGTATCTTCTGGCGTATTGCAATTGTTTTGCCCGCGTGCTTCGTGCCGGATTTGGGGCCGACAAGAACGTTGTAGTGAGAATTTTTCATCAGCCTCAGACCGAGGCGCTCCCCGTTCGGCTGGTTGCGATTCACCTTGGATGGCCCACACGGTCCAAGCCGATTATCGAGCAAATGGGGTCACAGGATCTAATCGATCGGCTGCTTCAACTCGACGAGAAGCTGCTCCGTGCGGACAAAGGCAACCATGGAGGCGTCTTCCACCAGCGGGTCGCGAGAGTCTACGAGAGTTTCAAGATTGACGGAAAGTCCATCCCTACCGTGTATCTCGTGAAGCCCGATGAGCGTCGGTACTGGACTCGCTCCATGGCCATGCGCGACGCTGATGAAGTCGCAGCGGACATCATGATCGCAGGCACCGGTGGGCAAGTCAGAGAAAAACGCCAATCAAGGGGAGAAGTTGGGTAAGCGACGAACGATCCTTGAAGTGCGTTTCCCCGACACGCCGGACTTCGCGACTCTGGCACGGGAATGGCTGCATGATGCTGTCGATCAGATGTTGGGGTTCGTGTGGAGGGCATACGACCGAATGGTCGGCGACAATCTGTTCCCCAAATCGCTCGACGATGCCGACAAGGATCTCGAGCGCTCAATCACGGAGACGTTGGCACTGCGCATTCACGATGAGATGTCAGGCGACGAAGTGTTTTGCGTTCAGCATGAGCGGTATGAGCACGAAACGATGCTCGAGCCACCCGCACAGCCCCCGCAGTACGACATTTGCTTCGTGTGGAGAAGAAACGAGCGGGTCATGTGGCCGCTTGAAGCAAAGGTGCTTCCTACGGATGGCGCAGTCGTTGCCTATGTTGCGGACGTCAATGAGCAATTCCTCACCTGTCGCTATGGTCCATTTGTCGATTCCGGAGCGATGATCGGCTACCTCGTCAGCGGTGATCCGGAGCGGGCCTTCAATAATATCGCTGCAAAGGTACCGTGCAAGCTGAACCCCCATCCGGGCTTTCCGGAGCGCGACCACAGGACCTCCGACCACCAGCGCGCCGTTCCGCCCGGCAAGTCGTATCCGCGAGCGTTCCGCTGCCACCACATGCTCATGGGTCTGGCGAATGCAAGTCGGTCCGAGCGGGCCGTATCGCCATAACCGGCGCAGCCGTGTAGCGTGTGCCCCTTGACGCACCGTTGCGATCCGAGCCTGAGATTGGTGCGTCCGGGACGCACCCTACTTGGTTGAATGGGGAATCGAATATGAGTTGGTTTACGGGCCGGTTTCTTCTGGTGGTTGCGGTTTTCGCGGTATGCGCCGACTACGGCAAGTGTAGCCTTGCGATCGCGGATGGAGTACTGGGGCCGGTTGTGCCGTTGGTGAACGGGGCCTCTGGGTTGGCCTTGCCGTCGGCGGATGTTCCCAAGCAGTGGCTTACCGCGGCGGAGCAATCGGAATTCCGTCGGACGCCTCGGTATGACGCGACGATGCGTTATTGCCGTCGGCTGGTGGAGGCGTCGCCTTGGATTGACTATCAGTCTTTTGGCACGAGCCCCCAAGGGCGAGACCTGGTGTTGATGGTCGCGTCCAACGACGGGGCATTTACCCCGGAGAAGGCGCGATCGACCGGCAAGCTCGTTGTCTTTGTTCAAAACTGCATCCACGCGGGCGAGTGTGCGGGCAAGGACGCCTCGCTGATGCTGCTGCGCGACATCGCGATCACCAAGACGCGGGCGGCGCTGCTCGACAAGGTCATCCTCCTGGTCAACCCGATCTTCAACGTTGACGGGCACGAGCGGTTCGGCCCCTATTGCCGCATCAATCAGAACGGGCCGGAGGAGATGGGTTGGCGCGTGACGGCGCAGAACCTGAACCTCAACCGTGACTATATCAAGGCCGATGCGGTCGAGATGCGGGCGTGGCTGGCGGTCTGGAATGGCTGGCGGCCCGACCTGCACTTCGACAACCACACGACCGACGGCGGCGACTGGCAGTACGACATCACCTTTGTGACCGACCAACATGCGGCGGCCGCGCCGGCGGTGGTGCGGTGGCTGAAGGAGACGTTGTATCCGCGGCTGCTGCCGGCGCTGGAGGCCGACGGCCATCTTCCGTTCGCCTACTTCGGGTTTGTCGACTCGAAGGACCCCGCCAAGGGCCTTCGTTCCGGCAGTTGGTTTTCGCCGAGGCTGTCCAACGGGTATGTCACGCTACGGAATCGCCCGTCGATTTTGGTTGAGACGCACATGCTCAAGCCTTACCGCACGCGCGTCATCGGGCATTACAACATCATGCTTCACGTGTTGGAGGAGTTGAACCGAGACCCGCAGGCCCTGCGGAAGGCGGTGGGGCAGGCCGATGCTGCGACGGTCAAAATGGGTTCGAGCTACGATTCGGCGCTCGAGCTGCCCGTGGCGATCGGGGGCACCGACGAATCCGTGCCGCTGACGTTCAAGGGCTTCGCCTATCGGCGGGAGCAGAGCGAGATCTCCGGCGACACCCGCATCATCTACGACAACACCAAACCCGTCGCAATCGAGGTCGTCTGGTTCAAGGGGAGCAAGGTGACGCGGACGGTGAATCCGCCGCTGGCCTACATCATTCCGCAGCAATGGACGGCGGTGATCGACCTCGTCAAGGCGCACGGGCTGCGGTGCGAGCGGTTGACGGAGCCGGTGACGGCCGAGTTCGAGTCGTATCGATTCACGGATGTGACGTTTGCGAGCAAGCCTTACGAGAGCCGGTTTCAAGCGAAGTTCAAGGCGGAGCGCGTGGTTGAACGCCGCACCTATCGGGCGGGGGCGATGATCGTGCGTCTCAATCAGCCGGATGCGAAGGTGGCGATCTTCATGTTCGAGCCCGACGTACGCGACTCGCTCGTCTCGTGGGGTTTTTTCAATTCGATCTTCGAGCGGAAGGGGTACTCCGAACACTACGTTCTGGAGCAGCTCGCCCGCGACATGCTCGCGGCCGATCCGGCGTTGGGCGAGGCCTTCGAGGCGAAGCTGAAGTCGGACGAGGCCTTTGCGGCCAGTCCGCAGGCACGGCTGTTCTTCTTCTATCAGCGTTCACCGTATTGGGACCAGCAGTGGAACGTGTATCCCGTCGGGCGGATCGTGAAGCCGCTGGCGATGAAGACCGAGCCATGTCCATGACGGATCCGGCGGCCATCGCACTGTTTAGCCGCGACCCGCTGGGGAGCGCGCGCTCCCCTGCGGGTCGCGGCTAAACGATGCGATGCGGCGTCCCACCGGCTTCCGG
>JAUVGW010000400.1 GCA_030593565.1 Phycisphaerae bacterium
GCCTCGTCTTCGCGTCCGCCGGCATATTGTGCCACGCCGATGCCGACGTACGCGCCGAGAAGGCGGTCGTTGATCTCCAATGCGAACGAAAACCACCTCGCCGCTTCCTGAAAACGGCCCGCCCGAAGATGCTGCGTACCCAGCTTGACGTTCGCCTCGAGATAGTCAGGGCATATCTGGATCGCACGCTCATACTGTGCCGACGCGGCCACGTCGTCGCCCACGCGTGCATACAAATCGCCGAGACGCAATCGCGTGTCCGAGAAATCGGGTTCCTGCTCGATCATCTTGTGAAGATGCTCGATCGCCTCCCGGTAAAGCCCCGCCTCGACATACGTGCTGACCACGTCGTTGTGCGCCGTCCAGTTGTCCGGCTCCACCGACAGGGCGTGTTCGTAGCGATTGATCGCTCCTTGATGATCACCCGATTTCAGAAGGAGGTTCGCCAGCGTCAAGTGCAGATCTGTCTGCTGCGGGTCAAGGCGGCACAATTCCGTATAGTGATGAATTGCGATGTCGGTCTCGCCCTGCTGACAGTAGATCGCCCCCAGACGTTCATGCGCGTTTCGGAGCGTCGGGCAGACCGTGACGGCATCCTGGTAAAACGGAATCGCTTCGTCCTGTCGGTCCTGCCGTTCATGACAGTAGCCGATGCAGAACAGGATCGCGGGATTCACCGCATCGAGCTTGTGTGCCTGCCGCAGTTGTTCGAGCGATCCCTCCACGTTGCCCAGTTCGTCCAGCACACAGGCCAGGCCGAGTCGCGCCGGCAGGTGCGATTCGTCAACGTCGAGCACGTCCATCAGAATCTGCCGCGCGCCGGTCTGGTCGCCGCCGTCCAGATACCGGATGGCCAGATTGACCCGCGCATTCAGATTGTCGGGCTCGGCGGCAACGGTTGCCTGCAGCTCCTCGGTCGTCCGCTCGTCGTTCGGATTGAGGAACTGGCCGAATGCGCCGGCCAAGTGGGCGATGAAACCTCGACCGAGGATTTCCAACAAGAATGACATCGAGTCTTCCCCCCTAGGCGGTCGCGAGTTCCGCCAGCGCGTGCTTGGCACGCGTGTATCCTTTGTTCAACGTCAAAGCGCGGCGATACTCGGATCGCGCTTCATCCGGCCTTCCCCCCGCCTGATACAACTCGCCGAGCATCACGTGCACGTCGGGATAATCCCCGCCATGATCGATCGCCGCCTGAAGACGCTCGATCGCGTCGGCCGACCGTTCCGTCCTGCCGTACAGGCGCCCGAGTTGGATTAACGCCTGCACGTATCGTGGGTTGAGGCCCACAGCGCAGTCGGCCTCGGTGATGGCCGGTTCCGTACGACCCAACCGCGCGTAGACTCGCGAGCAGTGATAGTGTAAATCCGCGAAGTTCGGGTGCCGTTCGAGCGCTTGCTCCAAAACCATCGCCAACACCGCGAAGATCTCCGGGTCGACATCCGATGCCGGCAGGCTCAGGAACGCCTCCACGAAATCAGGATCCTCCACGATCACCTCACCCAGCGTTGCGATCGTGTCATCGTCGGTCGGTGCCGTCGCGACGGGTAGTGGATCGACAGACGTCGCCGCGCCGGCCGATTGAGCGGCCTCCGCCGCGAGGCTCAACAGCAAGGCGAGATAGGCGTCATGCGGCTGAAGTTGTTGTGCGACTGCCAGGTGCGGCATGGCGTGTGCAACCTGCCCACGGGCCGCCAACGCGAGTCCCAAATGCTGTCGAGCCGCCGGATCCGAAGGCGCAAGCCGCACGGCGTTTTCAAGCATCTCCACAGCCGGATCGAAATCCTCCGCGGCCGCGTGCAGCAGACCGAGTTGAAAGCGCAGGTCCGCACGATTCGGCGCCTCATCGATGGCTCGCTCCAGCGTCTCGATCGCCCGCGGGCGCTGGCCGTCGCGAGCCAACGCATGCGCCAACCTGATTGGCAGTGCCGCGTCGGTGTCACCTCGGTCTAGGGCCTTCTCGAGCTCCGTGGCGGCCAGATCGAAACGTCCCCGTCCGACATGACATGCCAACAGGTAACGCGACAAACTGGCGGAAGTCGGATTTGTCTCCCGCGCCGCACTCAGGTGTCGCGCGGCAACGGCGTATCGGCCCAGCCGCAGCTCGCTGACACCTTGGTGCAAATGGGCTTGGCCCAGATAAAAACGAGCCAGCGTCCCCGGCAGGCTTCGACGGTCGGCGATGCCCGACAGCAATTCGATTGCCTCGGCATGTCGCCCCTCTTCGTAGGCGGCCAGACCGGCCTGATACGTCGCGGCCGCCGACCTTCCATGGTCACGATGCATGTTCATGCGCACGCTCCAAACGTCCGAGAAGACCCCGTAGGGGTCACTCGCCTGTTCACTACATGTATCGTTTCGGCCGCCGGGCGCTATGACCTTCGTTACAAGACGATCTGCTCTGTTTGACCAGCCGGATCGCGTCGTAGGAGAATCCGATAAATATCTACCCGAAGACTGTGGCACCGGCGTCTCGCCGGTGTTTCGTTGCAACGTGGGAACGGGGTGCGTGACAGGCTCGACGGCCAGCGTTCTGTTTAGCCGCGACCCACGGGGGAGCGCGTAGAGGGAGTGCCCCCCTGTAGGTCGCGGCGATAGCGGTTTGCCTGCTTTCGTAGCGGCCGACGCCCCTGGCGGCCGGCAGGAACCGGTGGTCTTCAAAGTACGACACGGGGGGCGGGCGTAGCATCATCGAACAATCCACGGCCGACAGGGGCGTCGGCCGCTACAGACAAACGTGAAATGCTCAAATTGCCATGAACTCCAACAACAACGCCCATAGCGCGATGGCTGGACACGCCACATGTGTTGTCGTAAGCTGTCGGGCGTTGGGGGGAAACAAGACGAATACCTGCATGAAAAAGGAGGACGTGTCATGCCCCGGAATGTGAAGGCTAGAATAACGACAGGCGTCAGCGTCTGGGTGTTGGCAGGATTATGTGCTTTCGGCCTGTGGGAGCGTCGGAGCATCGCGCTGGAGCGGTCGGGCCGCGAGCCACGGATCGATGTGTTGTTCAGCCCGAATGGCGGCTGCACGGACCGGATCGTGGCGGAAATCGGCAAAGCCCGAAAACGAGTTCGAGTACAGGCATTCTTCTTTACATCCAAGCCGATCGCCGCCGCCATCGTGGAGGCACACGATAGGGGGGTGAAGTGCGAAGTGATTGCCGACGCTTCGCAGGAAAAGATGACCTACGGGCGGCTGCCGGTCCTGCGGC
Organism: Phycisphaerae bacterium; assembly: GCA_030593565.1. Lineage (GTDB taxonomy): Bacteria > Planctomycetota > Phycisphaerae > UBA1845 > UTPLA1 > JAFGQA01. The sequence continues at coordinate 3,219 of JAUVGW010000400.1, forward strand.
GGGAAGGCGTGCGTGTGTTGATCGACGACAAGCACAAGACGGCAAACAACAAGATCATGCTGATCGATTCGTCAACGATCATCACGGGGTCCTTCAATTACACCAAGGCGGCCGAAGAAAAGAACGCCGAGAACATCCTCGTCATCAAGCACCATTCCGACGTGTTCGAACGATACCTCGACAACTACAAGCGACACAAGGCCCATGCACGCGCGTTCAAGAAGGGCGGATGACCCCGAAGACAGGCTTTGGGGGGGGATTCGACCGTTGAAAACCGCCTCGACAATTACCGAATAGGGGGCGAATGACGTCTCGTCCAGTAATGTGGGATTCGCTGTGCGGATCAAACCGCGGAGGAAGCGCCCGCATTGAGATGGGTCCGCATAATAAACCCCACGAACTGCGAATTCCGTAATTCGTGGTGGTCGCCTATTGCCGCAAGTCCGCCAATACCACTCATGACGCCAGGAAATATATCCTGACATTTTTTCTATTCCTTTGGCGCAGTCGCTGGTTATTCGCGGTCGGAGTGTTAAAGGGACAGGGGACCCAACCCGATACGGGGGCTGTAAGCCATCACGGTGTGGATTCCACGTCGGGGTCCATGATGGTCAAGACGGGGGGCTCTCGGGCTCCGATGAATCCACGATGCAGCCGCTGAGGGATCAGGCCGGTTGCCAATGGGAGGTCCAGAACATGAAACGCCTTGCATTCACATTGGTCGAGTTGTTGATCGTCGTGATCATCCTGGGAATCCTCGCGGCGGTGGTCGTGCCGCAGTTCAGCGATGCCAGCAGCGACGCGCAGTTGAGTTCGTTGACGACGAACCTGCAAACGATCCGCGGACAGATCGAGCTGTACAAGATCCAGCACAATAGTACGTATCCGAAGATGGCCAAATTCACCGCGCAGATGACAGAGGGTACCGATGTCGCCGGCGATGGCGGCACCGACTTCGGGCCGTACCTCCAGACTATTCCGAACAACCCGTTCAACAACCTGAATGATCTCGCCGCCACGCTCACCGGTCTGACTGGATGGATGTACGACGAGGACAGCGGCGAATTCCGCGCAAACGACGGCGCCCACGACACGTTGTAGTCGGCGATATCGGAACCGAGAGCGACA
>JAUVGW010000418.1 GCA_030593565.1 Phycisphaerae bacterium
GGGTGGCATGGGTTAGCGGAGCCGCGTTAAGCGGCGGAGCTTACCCGTGGGAAAGGAACCTCAAGATGTTCCCACGGGTAACGAGTGGAACACCCTGAGGGGTGTTCCACTCGTTACCCATGCCACCCCATCTGAACGCTAAACAGATACCGGATAGCCATCCGTGGGCTCCCGTCGGCTATCAGGTGTTTCTTCAACCAGTCAAACGTCAACGATCGTACAGGCCGCAGGCTCGCAATGACACGCCGGCCTGAGCGCAAGCGCCACCGCCCTGTCATGGTCGCTATGTCGGCACGGGAACCTGTTCGAGAATCTCCCGGATAATCTGATCGTTCGACGCTGTATGACCATCGTGCAGATAGGACTTGCTCACCACGCGGTGCGAGAAGACTGCCGGCACCAACTCCTTCACATCGTCAGGTATCGTATAGTCTCGACCGCCCAACAGCGCCGACGCTCGCGCCGCCTTCAACAGGGACATCGCCCCACGCGGCGAAACGCCGATCTCGAAGGCATCGTGACGCCGCGTCGCCTCCACGATGTCCTGCAAATAATCCATCAACGCGTCGTCGATCTGAACGTCGTCCGCCAACGCCTGCACTCCCGCGACGTCCGTCGCGTCCATCACGGGCCGCAACGCCTCCAGCGGCGCGCGATCAGGTTGCTCGATCAGGATCAAACGCTCGTCCTCGCGCGACGGATAACCGATCCGGATCCGCAGGATAAACCGGTCCAACTGGTTCTCCGGCAGGAGATACGTGCCCTCGAATTCAAACGGATTCTGCGTCGCGATCACCATGAACGGCGGCTCGATCGGAACGACCCTCCCGTCAACACTGACCTGGGTATCGTTCATCGCCTCCAAAAGCGCCGACTGCGTCCGCGGCGTGGTGCGGTTGATCTCGTCGGCCAGGACGATGTTCGCGAAGATCGGCCCCGGCTTGTAGTCGAACAGGCCCGTTTTGTCGTTATAAACACTGACACCCAGGATGTCCGACGGCAGCATGTCCGGCGTGAGTTGAATCCGCGCAAACCGGCAATCCAGGCTCCGCGCCATCGCCCGCGCCAGCACGGTCTTCCCAACCCCCGGTACGTCTTCAATCAACACGTGCCCACGGGCGAGCAGCCCGATCAACATCTGCGACACGGCATCGGGCTTGCCGATGAAGACCGAGGCGATGTTCTCGCGCAGACGTTCCAACTTCTCGAGCAGCCGCGTGCCTTCGGCTGTGGACAACGCGCTCATGCTTGACTCCGTTTCGACTGTCCCGGCGATCCTACGGTGGACTCCCCCCGACGCCTCCACAGTATACCCTAATGACACATAACGATCCAACGTAGGTTTGTTTTCGCAGCGAAGATCCCAGGGCAATCGCAAGAATGGCGGATGTAGCGGCCGACCCCCGTGTCGGCCGTAGAACACCAACGGTTTCCGACGGCCGACACGGGGGTCGGCCACTACACGAGCGCGCAAACCGCTGCAAAGACCACCGCCCGGCCATTCTTGCGATTGCCCTGGCGAAGACCCACGGCGGAAGCAATAAATAGCCGGCGGCGGAAGCCGCCGGTTCCAGTGACAAGAGCCTCCGACCCAGCGAGCCGGCTCGTCTCGAGCCGGTCTTTCCGTCGGGGGGTTGCCTTGCGGCATGTGGGAGCGTACCCCCCGAGAGGAACACCGGGTCGAGGACGACCCGGCTCGCTGTCTCTTGGACGCAGTCACCGCCTACTTTGCGCTGTGGAGCTACTTCGACGGAAACACCAGTTCCGTTAAGGGTACGTCGACTTCCAAGCTGCCCAGATCCACCGTCGCCTGCTGCTTCTCGAGGCGGACGCGGACGATGCGGCCAGGCTTGTCGAACGTCTTAACGTGGACCACGTCGCCCGGTTGGAGGCGTACGACGCGCTGTACCCACGCGGCATACGCTTGATGTTCCGCCTCAAGCGCCTTGACTCGATCCAATGCCGCTAGCGTTGCCCGTGCCGACTCCGCTCGGGCTTGCTCGGCATCCCGCCGTGCCCGTTCCGCATCGCGGCGGCCGCGAAGCGTGCCCGCGATGGCGCGATTCAGCGCCCGTGGGCCGCTGGACAGATGCCGCCGTGCCGCGAAGACCATCTTCTTCGGCATACCGAGCCGAGACGCGATCGCGATCGCGTTGCTGTTGCCGGGCTCCCCGATTCGCAGCTTGAACGTCGGCTCCAGCGTCTCGATGTTGAATTGCACGGCCGCGTTGTCTGCACGTTTCATCTCGAAGCCGAGCGCTTTGAGCGCCCCGAGGTGCGTCGTCACCATCGCCAGGCAACCGCTCGCCAGCAATTGCTCGACGATGGACCGGCCGATGGCCGCGCCTTCGTCCGGATCGGTCCCCGCCCCCAACTCGTCGAACAAGACAAGCGTCGATTTCCCGGCCCGGTGTACGATATCGAGGATGCGTGCAAGATGCGCGCTGAACGTGCTGAGTGATTGTTCGAGGCTTTGCTCGTCCCCCACGTCGATCCATATTCCCTGAAACACAGGCAGCGACGAGCCGGCATCCGCCGGAATCGGCAACCCCGATTGCGCCATCAGCGCCAACAACCCCACCGTCTTGATCGCCGCTGTCTTGCCGCCGGTGTTCGGGCCCGTCATCATCATGACGTCGAAATCGTCTCCCAGCCGAACGTCGATCGGCACGACCTCCCGCGCGGGTTTGCCTGGCCCGGCTTCCTCCTCGAACGTGGCCGCCAGGATCGGATTCCGTGCACGCCGCAGCAATAACCGCTGCTCCGTGTTGATCTCCGGCAGGTGCATGTCGAATCGCTTGGCCAGCTTGACTTTTGCCGCCAACAGGTCGACCAGGGCGACCGTCTCCAGCGTTCGCAGGATCTCCTTCTGGTTCAGGTGAACCAAGTGCGTCAGGTCCCACAGGATCCGGTTGATCTCCTCCTGTTCCGACTGCAACAAATTGACGCGTGTATTGTTGAGTTCGACCGCCTCGGCCGGTTCGACGAACAAGGTCTGCCCGCTGTCGCTCGTTCGGTGCACGATCCCCGGCAACCGGCCGCGCTGATCCGCCTTCAACGGCAGCACCTGCCGGTCGGCGTGAAACGTCGTGTTTGCGTATTGTAGCAGCCGCACCACCGACGGCTGTTTCAACAGCCGGTCGAAGACGGTCCGCGTCTGCCGGCCGACCTCCTCGATCTCCCGGCGCAGCCGCAACAGTCGTTCACTCGCCTCGTCGCGCACCTTGCCGCGAGGATCGATCGTTTGGTTGATCCTGGCCGCGATCGCCCGAAAATCACCCAGCCGTTCGCCCAGCTTCGATACGTGTTCATAACCGTCGCGTGGTTGTTGAAGATACAGACGCACCAAGTCGACGCCCGTCAGTGTGGCGGCCAGACCCGCGAACTCCTCGGGCTCCAGCTTCGCCGGCGGCACCGCCCGACGCACCTGCGCCCGCACGTCATGAATCCCACCAAACGGCGGCATCCCATGCAGCGTCACCCAGTCGCTGAACTGCCGCGCCTGGTCGATCCACATCGTCACCTGCGTATGCCGGCGCGACGGCTGAACCCGATTTGCCAGGCTCTTACCCAGCGCGCACTGCGCCTCGGCGGCCAGCAAATGGCGAATGCGGTCGAATTCGAGTTTCTCAATCGTGTGTTTATCCACGGCCCCATTCTACGTCGACGCTCGCAGCAGGGAAAGCAGGACAAGGGACGGGGCATGGGCCGGGGTCCATGACAGTTTTGGCGGCAATGCTCCGAAGGATCCAATGGGTGCCACTGGCGGCTTGTCCGCCAGTGCCTCAACGGATAGCGCCCTACGCGGACACTGGCAGGCAAGCTGCCAGTGGCACACCGCCGCCGATTGTGTCATGGACCCCATGGGCCGTGACAGACTTGGCGAGCTGCGACACCGAATGCAGCGTCGGCCCCCCGTGGCCGACGGGAAGAACTGAGGGGCTCCTCCACGCATACGTCGGCCACAGGGGGCCGACGCTACTTCTCGCGGCACGGTGGCGCCCCACCAAACATGCGTCCCATATC